>NZ_JAMNDD010000005.1:0-368315 GCF_051812965.1 Salmonella sp. NW1250
GGTACCGGTTCTGAAGTCACACCGTTTGCGGTTGTGACCGACGATGCAACCGGTCAGAAATATCCGCTGGCTGACTATGCCCTGACCCCGGATATGGCGATTGTCGATGCCAACCTGGTGATGGATATGCCGAAGTCCCTGTGTGCGTTCGGTGGTCTGGATGCGGTAACTCACGCCCTGGAAGCTTATGTTTCCGTACTGGCTTCTGAGTTCTCTGACGGTCAGGCTCTGCAGGCTCTGAAACTGCTGAAAGAAAACCTGCCGGCGTCTTACCACGAAGGGTCTAAAAACCCGGTTGCGCGTGAACGTGTTCACAGTGCAGCGACTATCGCCGGTATCGCGTTTGCCAACGCCTTCCTCGGTGTATGTCACTCCATGGCGCACAAACTGGGCTCTCAGTTCCACATTCCGCACGGTCTGGCGAACGCCCTGCTGATTTGTAACGTTATCCGCTACAACGCGAATGACAACCCGACCAAGCAGACCGCTTTCAGCCAGTACGATCGTCCGCAGGCACGCCGTCGTTACGCTGAAATTGCTGACCACCTGGGCCTGAGCGTGCCGGGCGACCACACCGCCGCTAAGATTGAAAAACTGCTGGCATGGCTGGAAAGCATTAAAGCTGAGCTGGGTATTCCTAAGTCTATCCGTGAAGCAGGCGTACAGGAAGCTGACTTCCTGGCACACGTTGACAAACTGTCTGAAGATGCCTTCGATGACCAGTGCACCGGCGCTAACCCGCGTTATCCGCTGATCTCCGAACTGAAACAGATTCTGCTGGATACCTACTACGGTCGTGATTTCACCGAAGGTGAAGTTGCAGCGAAGAAAGACGTCGTTGCCACACCGAAAGCAGAGAAGAAAGCGAAAAAATCCGCTTAATTCGTTATCTGCTTTAGCATGACAAAAACGGCCTCAATTGAGGCCGTTTTTTTGTTTTACCTGTTTATCTGATGCCTGAAGGCGCTATGCTGATCATCTGGCCTACGTGCTCACGGCACGCCCTTCGTCAGAAGGCCTGAATAATGACCTCCAAAGCGCTACAGGGCGTTTTATAAGCCGATCTTTACCTCAGGTATCATATGTGCCGATGACGCTCCTGAATCGCCGTCAGTGAGCCCTCCTCCAGCGCGTCCTTATAATGCTTACGGCAAACTGAAACGTAGCGTTCATTCCCGCCAATAACCACCTGTTCGCCTTCGTTATAAGGCCTGCCGTCCTGATCAAGGCGCAGAACCATACTGGCTTTACGACCGCAGAAACAGATAGTTTTTAATTCCACCAGCTTATCTGACCATGCCAGCAAGTATTGGCTGCCGACAAAGAGCTCCCCACGAAAGTCTGTTCGTAGCCCATAGCAAAGTACTGGAATATCTAATTTGTCGACAACCTCGGATAATTGATAAACCTGCTGGCGAGTCAAAAACTGGCTTTCGTCGACTAACACGCAATGTATTGTCTGCCGCGCGCTCTCGGCACGAATCTCTTCAAACAAGGATGTATTTTGGTTAAACAATTTTGCCGGCGACGACAAACCGATACGAGAGCTGACTTTGCCTGCGCCGAAACGATCGTCGATTTCCGCCGTATATACGACGGTACGCATCCCGCGTTCCTGATAATTGTATGAAGATTGCAGCAGTGCAGTCGACTTACCCGCATTCATTGCCGAATAGTAGAAATATAGCTGTGCCATTGGTCGCAGGACCTCACCTGAGTGAAATAAAGATTGGCGGGATTGTACCATAATTTACCGACGCGACGGCGCGGCTCGCGCTCCGGTGAGTATTAAGAATTGTACAAACATCGCTCACTATACCCAAAATAATTCGAGTTGCTTAAAGGCGGCAAGGGAGTGAGTCCCCAGGAGCATAGATAACTATGTGGCTGGGGTGCGCGAGCGTAGCCAACACATAAGCAACTTGAAGTATGAAGGGTATATACACATTCCTTCACAAATTATGCCGTTAAAATTCATCAACAATGCTTATCATCACCCGCCAATATGAAAACCTTGTACTTATTGTTACCGTTACTCATACCCGGTGCAAAGTAATAGGGTTTTCTTGTAAGGAAAGCTAATACAAGAGATTGATATCTCTGCAATGAGATCGTATTTCATCATGATAAAATGTGACCTGACTCCTAAATTTTTAGCGACAGACGGTGAGTATCCCCCCTGCCAATAAGCTCTTTTTTGTGCGGCGCCTCAAGGAAAATTTAAGTTGAGATAATTAAAACGTGTGCTTAATAAAGCGTAATTTTGAATTCCTTACATTCCTGGCTATTGCACAACTGAATTTATCGCTCTATTATTAGCTCAACAAACCACCCCAATATAAGTTTGAGATTACTACAATGAGCGAAGCACTTAAAATTCTGAACAACATCCGTACTCTTCGTGCGCAGGCAAGAGAATGTACTCTGGAAACGCTTGAAGAAATGCTGGAAAAATTAGAAGTTGTCGTTAATGAGCGTCGTGAAGAAGAAAGCGCTGCTGCTGCTGAAGTGGAAGAACGCACTCGTAAACTGCAACAGTATCGTGAAATGTTAATTGCCGACGGCATTGACCCGAATGAACTGCTGAATAGCATGGCTGCCGCTAAATCCGGCACCAAAGCTAAACGCGCAGCTCGTCCGGCTAAATATAGCTATGTTGACGAAAACGGTGAAACTAAAACCTGGACTGGCCAGGGTCGTACACCGGCTGTAATCAAAAAAGCAATGGAAGAACAAGGTAAGCAACTGGAAGATTTCCTGATCAAGGAATAATTTACTTCCTGGATGCTTAAAATCCCGCCGCTGGCGGGATTTTTTTTGCCTGAGTTCTCCGCTGACGACCCCAGGCATAAAAAAAGCGCCGGATTTACCAGCGCTTCTGTTAAAAAATTTATAACGTATCGTTACTTCTTAATACCCATTTCTTCTTCAAGCCAGGCTTTAAATTCAGCACCCAGCGAATTATGACGGATGCCATATTCAACGAATGCCTGCATATATCCTAACTTATTACCACAGTCATGGCTTTTACCCTTCATGTGGTAGGCTTCAACCGTTTCTTTTTCGATCAGCATATCGATAGCATCGGTCAACTGAATTTCATCCCCGGCGCCCGGAGGGGTTTTCGCCAGCAACGCCCAGATATCCGCGCTCAACACATAACGCCCGACAATCGCAAGGTTAGACGGCGCGACATCCGCTTTTGGTTTTTCAACCACGCCAACCATCGGCACACTTTCGCCCGGCGCCAGCTCAACGCCTTTGCAATCGACCACGCCGTATGCAGTCACATCTTCTACTGGCTCAACCATAATCTGGCTATTGCCGGTTTCGTCGAAGCGGCGGATCATTTCAGCCAGGTTATCCTGAGACAGGTCGGACTCATATTCGTCAAGAATAACGTCTGGCAGAATAACAGCGACAGGTTCGTTTCCGACAACGGGATGCGCGCACAATACGGCATGGCCCAGGCCTTTTGCCAGCCCTTGACGTACCTGCATAATAGTGACATGCGGAGGGCAAATAGACTGAACCTCCTCCAGAAGCTGACGCTTAACGCGTTTTTCCAGCATCGCTTCCAGCTCAAAACTGGTATCAAAGTGGTTTTCAATAGAGTTTTTAGACGAGTGCGTAACAAGCACGATTTCAGTAATGCCAGCAGCGATACATTCGTTCACGACGTACTGAATTAATGGCTTATCAACCAGCGGCAGCATCTCTTTCGGGATAGCTTTGGTCGCTGGCAGCATCCTGGTTCCCAATCCCGCGACCGGGATAACGGCTTTTTTGACTTTCGAATTAAGGGCAGCCATTTAAAATTCTCCTGGACTGTTCATGTATTGAACGTGTTCATTAATCTGTATCGTGTTCCAGTATATCAGTACCAGAACAAGCCTCAGGTCCAAAAAGGACTTATATTGGTATAATTAAGACAAATACTTATAAATCTGCCGCAGATAGTAACACTCGTCGGGAAAGGCCGGTAAAGCAATTTCCGCTCACTCTTCCGTTTGGTCATTCCGCAGACAACATCAATCGCAGGCGCCCTCCTGCGCCCCATATTTGACACTGCCATGAGTCGCAACGCTGGCTTAATTGGTTAAGGTAGGCGTTACCCAATGTTCCTAGCGGCACGCCGCTGCTAATTTGAACCTGATGAGCGCCCGTATTTAAGGTGGCGTTCAATCCGGCGGAGACGAGAATCAAATTTTTGAGCTCACTGTGATAGTAGCCGACAAATAGCGGGAATTGCCCAGGTAAATTGGCTTGTCTGAGCAGATGATTTACCTGTTTTAATAGCGCGCCTAACTCCGGTAAACGGTGCTTTTGTTGGCCGAGCTGATCCTGCAATAAGCCGTTAAATAGCGCTCGCAGCAACAATGCGGCTAACACGCCGTTATCGCCCGCCCGGGTGACATCCAGGCAATAAAATGCCAGTTCGTTATCAGATAGCGGCGCAATATCCAGCACCAGTCCAGGCTGATCGGCGGAGACGAGCTGCCGGTAATTAATGCGGCAATGGGAAATCACCTGCTGTACCGGGGGCTGCAATTCCTGCAACAATTGCGCTGCGGCGGTTGGATTACTCACCATTGCATCCCAGTCACGAAACAGGCGTTCTTCTTCTTCAACCCGCGAGTTAAACATATTAGGGTATAAGCAAGCGAATACGGTTTCCCGCAAGCGGTTGAGATCTTTTACCGGCTTCAGCAAGACATCTTCAACCCCAAGGCGTAACGCTTTGGCGATATCCGCCATATTTTCTGTTGCGGAAATAACCAGAATAGGCGTCTGGTCTCCGCGATTACGTAAGTTTTCTACCAGTTTGAGACCGTTCATTCTCGGCATCGCGATATCACATATCATGAGATCAGGGGTAAAACGCCCCATCAACTCCAGGGCATCCACCCCGTCGCCTGCCAATGCCGTTGTCGCTCCCAAAGAGGAAAACCACGAATCCAGAAGCGAGCGAAATACAGGCTCGTCTTCAACAATAAGAATCTGTTTTCCGACCAATGGCTGCGTCATGTTCTCTCCCCTGACTGGCTTTAATCAATAGTGGCATGGTATTGCCGCTTGCGCCTGTCAGAATTTGCTTAAGTGATCGTAAAAGGTACATTAAACGTCGGTACGCACCAAGGGTATAAGTTCGTCCATCTTTTTCTCTACGGCTAACTGACCCGCCGCAATAGCGGCATGGGCGCGATGAAAATCCAGCGTAGAGATTTGCGGACAGAATGGTTGAATGAGAATATCAGGCGGATCGCCAGCCATACGGTTACGTTTAAGACGATTTTCCAACACCTGAATGGAGGTTGTCATGATTTCCATTGCCCCAGGCGAACTCACGCCACGGCGTGAAGTCAGGCTACTGAAACGTTCTTTTAAACGCTTATGCCAGGGCAGCGCATCATCGCTCTCTTCATTGATATTCCCGACATTTACAGAGAGCAAATCTTGCTGCATGAGGTGGGCATCATGTTGCAGGTCTACCGCAATAACGATATCAGCCCCCAGCGCCCTGGTTAACGAAACAGGTACCGGATTAACGACTGCGCCATCTACCAGCCAGTAACCGTTATGTTCAACCGGAGACATCAGCCCTGGCATACTGCACGACGCGCGTACGGCAAGGTGTAGATCGCCTTCAGTAAACCATAGCTCTCGTCCCGTGCTAAGATTCGTCGCGACCGCGCCAAAACGTCTTGAACAGTGGTCAAAATCCGTGACGGGCATAATATCCCGATAGTGATTAAATACGCGTTCGCCGCGAAGCAACCCTCCTCTGCCCCAGGATACATCCATCAGGCGTAAAACATCCCAGTAGCGGAATGAACATACCCACTGTTCAAGCGCCGATAATTTATTACAGGCATACGCGGCGCCGACCAGTGAACCTATTGAGCATCCTGCAACGATATCAATATCAATGCCTGTTTGCTTGAGGGCTTTGATGACCCCAATATGAGACCATCCTCTCGCTGCGCCAGATCCCAGCGCCAGCCCTATTTTCATTTTTCTCATCGTACTTAACGACTTCCCCTGGCTTCAAGACGTAGCAACATCGCCACTGCTCAGTTAACATAATGCCACCCTGGCGTTCAACGCCGTTTTTTATATTCAGGGAGATTATTGTGTCTCAGCCTTGTCCCTGTGGTAGCGCTGACGAGTATAGCCTATGTTGTGGTCGTATTGTGTCCGGAGAACGAGTAGCACCCGATCCGTCACATCTCATGCGCTCTCGTTACTGCGCTTTTGTGATGAAAGACGCAGATTACTTAATTAAGAGCTGGCATCCAACCTGCAATGCGGCCGCGTTTCGTGATGATATCATCGCCGGATTTGCCAATACCAGGTGGCTCGGCCTGACTATTTTTGAACATACCTGGTCAGAAGCAGAAAATACAGGGTATGTTAGTTTTATCGCGCGTTTTTCCGAACAAGGGAAAACCGGGGCGATTATCGAACGTTCTCGTTTTATCAAAGAAAACGGTCAGTGGTATTATATTGACGGTACCCGCCCGCAGTTGGGTCGAAACGATCCCTGCCCGTGCGGTTCAGGCAAAAAATTTAAAAAGTGCTGCGGCCAGTGACGCCTGACAGTATCGATACAGCAAACACTCTCAACAGGATTTTTCCGGCAATGCAATCACTACAACGTAAAGTTCTGCGTACTATTTGTCCCGATCAAAAAGGCCTTATCGCGCGGATTACCAACATTTGCTATAAGCACGAGCTTAATATTGTGCAAAACAATGAATTTGTGGACCATCGCACCGGACGCTTTTTTATGCGGACCGAGCTGGAAGGCATCTTCAATGATTCCACTCTTCTGGCCGATCTGGACAGCGCCTTACCGGAAGGCTCTGTTCGTGAACTCAATCCCGCCGGACGCCGTCGGGTAGTGATTCTGGTTACCAAAGAGGCGCATTGTCTGGGCGACCTGCTGATGAAAGCCAACTATGGCGGGCTGGATGTTGAAATCGCCGCGGTCATTGGCAACCATGAAACGTTACGCTCGCTGGTTGAACGTTTTGAGATCCCTTTCGAACTGGTCAGCCATGAGGGATTAACGCGTGAAGAGCATGACACGAAGATGGCGGACGCCATTGATGCCCATCAACCGGACTATGTGGTGCTGGCCAAGTATATGCGTGTTTTGACGCCAGGTTTTGTGGCGCGCTTCCCGAACAAAATTATCAATATCCACCACTCATTCCTGCCGGCGTTTATCGGCGCGCGTCCTTATCATCAGGCCTATGAGCGCGGCGTGAAAATCATCGGCGCTACCGCGCACTATGTGAATGATAATCTGGATGAAGGCCCAATCATTATGCAGGACGTGATTCACGTCGATCACACTTACACCGCAGAAGATATGATGCGTGCCGGGCGCGACGTTGAGAAAAACGTATTAAGCCGCGCGCTGTACCAGGTTCTGGCGCAGCGGGTCTTTGTTTACGGCAATCGGACGATTATTCTTTAATCGTCAGTAATATGAATTGATTAGCTTTAATCCGTTACGGATGAAAAGTACGCAAACAGTTCATTTCAGGCAAAGGAATGCTTTACAGCGGCGTGTCATTTGATATGATGCGCCCCGCTTCCCAAAAGGAAGCGGGCCAGTATTAAGCATTACCCCGTGGTGGGGTTCCCGAGCGATCATAAGGGAGCTGACTGCAAATCTGCCGTCATCGACTTCAAGGTTCGACTCGAGCAATAGTGAGAGAACGTTGCCGCAGGCAACGGCCCGAAGGGTGAGGAGCTTTAGCTCCGAATAATCCTTCCCGCTATAGAATGCAAGCAGCATAATGAATTTATCCCGTGGTGGGGTTCCCGAGCGGCCAAAGGGAGCAGACTGTAAATCTGCCGTCATCGACTTCGAAGGTTCGAATCCTTCCCCCACCACCATTATTCACTACAGCGATGTAGTTAACTCGATGAGCAATGCAGAAGTTTGCACTTGTCGGGGAAGGGTGAGAACCTTCGATTAAGGTTCGACTCGAGCGAAAGAACGTTGCCACCGGTAACGGCCCGTAGGGTGAGGAGTGAAGCGACGAATAATCCTTCCACCACCACCATCTTCAAGCTTTACCTACAATTTGAATTACCCCTGGTGGGGTTCCCGAGCGGCCAAAGGGAGCAGACTGTAAATCTGCCGTCATCGACTTCGAAGGTTCGAATCCTTCCCCCACCACCATCATGATCTTCAGAAAGCATCTAACCTTCATTCGACATCGGTTTGTCATAATTCTACCCATGTGGGGAAGGATGAGAAGCTTCGACTAAGGTTCGATTCGAGCGCAGCGAGAAAGCGTTGCCGTAGGCAACGACCCGAAGGGCGAAGCGCGCAGCGCTGAGTAATCCTTCCCCCACCACCATAATCTCCTGGCAGCGCCTCAATCAATCTTAATCGCCCCCACAGGCAGACTTCACACCATGGCGCCATAGCTTATTGGTTATCTTATCAATACTTCTTCCTGGCTGTCTTTTTCGCCTCCTTTGACTGGTCAATTTTTCGCCAGATGAGATTAAAGGCGGCATATGTCTCGCTAAGTTGATCTGGGGTGAGCGTTCCCTTGAGTCGGTTTCTTTCGGCAATGAGCGCTGAACAATCATCCTTAGATTTTTCCGTATATATACTTGCCATGTAATACCAAATATAGGCCTGCTTATTATCTTTAGGCACACCCTGGCGCCCATGAGCATAAATTTCCCCAAGCGCTGATTGTGCCGGAGTAAACCCCTGCTCTGCCGCTTTGAGGTACCACTTCAGCGCATTCCGGCTATTTTCAGGCACGCCTCTTCCCGTGCTATATGCTACGCCAAGCTGATATTGCGCTTTCGCAAAATCCTGTTTTGCTGCTTTTCGATACCATGCGATAGCCTGTCTGTCGCTTTGCGCGACGCCGCGACCAAATGCAGACATGATGCCAAGATGCGTTTGCGCAGCAGGCAGTCCCTGGCGAGCGGCTTTGCGATACCACGCCAGCGCCTGTTGGTAGTCCTGAGAAACGCCCTCGCCCTGCATAAACATCACGCCGATCGCATCCTGCGCCTCGGCCAATCCTTGCGCTGCGGCTCTGCGATACCACTCCAGCGCCAGGTTGTGATCTTTCAATAAGTGATAACCGTTGTAATACCATACGCCAAAATTGTACTGTACCTTTGCCATCACGCGTTGCGCTGTTTTTCGATACCACGTCTGAGAGTGAACCCGGTCAGCGGGATGCGCTTTATCATAGAGCGCATTCAGTGGAATGTGGCCTGGCGTATAGCTGCTTGGTATACCTTCATTAAGCCAGTAAACTGCCTGACGATAATCCTGAGGCACGCCTTCACCATAAAAATAGGCAACACCGAGATAAAGTTGCGCGGGGTAGTACATATTTTCCGCCGCTTTACGCATCAAGATCGCCGTTTGCTGATAATCCTGAGGGACGCCCTGACCGTGGGCGTACATTACCCCAAGCTTAAATTGTGCTGACGAAGCTGAACCCTGGCCGCGGACAACGCCCGCATCATTGGTTGGAGAGGCGGCTTTTCGATACCACTCCAGCGCTAGCTGGGTATTTTGGGGAAACCCATCGCCATACATATAGGCGTCACCGAGGATTTCTTGCGTACTACTATCCCCTAGCTCTGCCGCCTTGCGATACCACTCCAGCGCTTTTTGTCGACTAAGTGGAAAATTTTCACCATAGTTGTAATGATAGCCAAGGATGAAATAGGAAAAATCAGAACCTTGTTTACCCGCTTTCTCCAGCCATTTTATGGCTAGTTTATAATCAGGCTTAACATATCGCCCCTCCGCATACCAGCTTCCAAGCGAGAACTGCGCGCTTTCATCTCCTTGTTCCGCTTTTTGCTCTAATTCCTGAACGTACTGGCATTCTTCTGAGTCGGCGGGATAGCGCTCCTCGCAGACAGCAGCGTGAGCCATTTTTGAAATAAATATATTTAATATTATTATTTTGAAAATTGATGAAAAACGCATACAACTATCCTTATTGTCGTTTATGGCGTGATTATATGCTGCATCATCCTTTTTCTGCTTACAAAAAACTCGCACAGATGCTGAATAAACCCAAAAACAAAGAGTACGGATTCAGATGCCAGACATGGCAAATCCGCTGTAAACGAAACAAGGCGGCGGTCGATAAGGCATTTATGCCGCACTCCGGCAAACAGCCATAAAAAAACTCCGCCGAAGCGGAGTTTAGGGCATCGAGAGAAAATCAGTGACGCGCACGTACAATCTGGTATTTGCGGGTCAGATACTCGACCGGCACGCTCCAGATATGCACCAGGCGCGAGAAGGGGAACAACAGGAACAGCGTCATCCCCAGTACCAGGTGCATACGGAAGATAAAGGCTACACCGTCCAGATGTGCGGATGCGCCACCGTGGAAGGTCACAACTGACTGCGCCCACCCGACCAGCTTCATCATTTCACTCCCGTCCATATGCTGGGCGGAGAACGGAATGGTCAGCAGGCCCAGCGCGCACTGAATCACCAGCAATGAGAGAATCAAAATATCTGCACCGGTAGTGGTGGCGCGGACACGTGGGCTAAACAGACGACGCTTGAGCAGTAAAATACCGCCAACCAGCGTCAGCACGCCGCAGGCGCCGCCGGCAATCATCGCCATCTTCTGTTTCACGTCGACCGGCAGAAAAGCTTCATACATCCAGTGCGGCGTTAACATGCCCAGGAAGTGACCAGCGAAAATACCCAGAATCCCAATGTGGAACAGGTTTGACGCCAGGTTCATTCCTTTGCGATCCAGCATCTGACTGGAAGCCGCCCGCCAGGTGTACTGGCCGTAGTCGTAACGTAACCAGCTACCGATCAGAAATACCGATCCGGCAATGTACGGGTAGATATCAAAGAAGAACATATTCAGGAAGTGCATTAGTGCTGTCCTCCGGTGGTGATATTCAGATATTGCGGCGCCACGGCACCGGCAAAACGACGCTGGTGAGCGGAGATCTCCGACTCGCCACACCCTTGATCGGCGAAGAATTTCACCTGCTCTTCTTCCCAGACCGCATCCAACGCCTGCGGGGTATCATCACGTGCTTCATTCGCAATTTTTTCAGCCACTTTGTCGCTGTCGATAACGGTATTCGCCAGTTTTAACAGCAGATCGAACAGCACCGCATAACGGCTGTCACGTTGTTGCAAACGTGCGCTGAGCAGCGCCAGAATCGGCGCGATATCCTGTAACCCCCCTAACGCTTCGCTTTTCGGCAATTGCGCAAGGTATTCCAGATACAGCGGCAGATGATCGGGAAGTTCGCGGCTGTCGAGCTGCAAACCGTGCTGTTCATACTGTGCCATCAGGTCAACCATCGCCTGACCGCGATCGCGGGATTCCCCGTGTACATGTTCAAACAGCAGCAGCGATGTGGCGCGACCACGGTCAAACAGTTCACTGTAGGCGGCCTGTACATCCAGCATGTCCTGCGCGGTTAAATCGCGCAGGAAAACGCCCAGAGTCTGGGCATCCTCTTTATCCAGGTTCTCAGATGACGCGAGCGCATCGAACAACTCCTGCTGATGCTGCCACAGGGCAGCATCCGGGTACTCGAGCAGACGCGAAACAATGACGAGTTCAATCATGCGTGCGGCTCCGTTTTGCTGGTCACATCAACAGCGTCGATGCGGCGGCTGTTGAACAGATTGAATTTGGTATCAGACCCGTGGCAACCATCGCCGAAGGTAAAGCCACAACCGCTTTTCTCCGGGAATGCGTCACGCGCCAGTTCACGATGGCTGCTCGGTACCACAAAGCGATCTTCATAATTAGCAATCGCCAGGTAACGATACATTTCCTGCGCCTGGGCTTCGCTTAAACCCACCTCTTCCAGCGCGCGGGTATCCACTTTACCGTCTACGGTTTCCGCACGTTTGTAGTGACGCATCGCCAGCATCCGTTTCAGCGCCAACAGTACCGGTTGGGTGTCGCCAGCGGTCAACAGGTTCGCCAGGTACTGCACCGGGATACGCAGACTGTCTACATCCGGCAGAATACCGTTGCTGCCCAGTTCACCCGCGTCGGCGGCAGACTGAATCGGTGACAAAGGCGGCACGTACCAGACCATCGGCAGCGTGCGGTATTCCGGATGCAGCGGCAGCGCCAGCTTCCAGTCCATCGCCATTTTGTATACTGGCGATTGCTGCGCCGCATCGATCACGCTCTGCGGCACGCCGTCCTTCAGCGCCTGCTCAATGACAGCCGGATCGTTTGGATCGAGGAACACGTCCAGTTGACGCTGGTACAGATCTTTTTCGTTTTCCGTACTGGCGGCGCTTTCAATGGCATCTGCGTCATACAGCAGTACGCCGAGATAACGGATACGGCCCACGCAGGTTTCCGAGCAAACGGTCGGCTGACCGGCTTCGATACGCGGGTAGCAGAAGATGCACTTCTCGGACTTGCCGCTCTTCCAGTTGAAGTAAATCTTCTTGTACGGGCAGCCGGTGATGCACATCCGCCAGCCGCGGCACTTGTCCTGGTCGATCAGCACGATGCCATCTTCTTCACGCTTGTAGATAGCACCGCTCGGGCAGGTCGCCACGCACGCCGGGTTGAGACAGTGCTCGCACAGGCGCGGCAGGTACATCATGAAGGTGTTTTCGAACTGGCCGTACATCGCCTTCTGCATGTTTTCGAAGTTCTGGTCTTTAGCGCGTTTTTCGAACTCGCCGCCCAGAATCTCTTCCCAGTTTGGCCCGCTGGTAATTTTGTCCATCCGCTGGCCGGTAATCAGCGAGCGCGGACGCGCGATCGGCTGATGTTTGCTTTCCGGCGCGGTATGCAGGTTCTGGTAGTCGTAATCAAACGGCTCGTAGTAGTCGTCGATACCCGGCAGATGCGGGTTAGCGAAGATTTTACCCAGCAGCAGCGCCCGGTTGCCTATGCGCGGCTGTAGTTTGCCGTTGATTTTGCGGATCCAGCCGCCTTTCCATTTTTCCTGATTTTCCCAGTCATTCGGAAAACCAACGCCAGGCTTACTTTCTACGTTGTTGAACCACGCGTATTCCATACCTTCGCGACTGGTCCAGACGTTTTTACAGGTGACTGAACAGGTATGACAGCCGATGCACTTATCGAGATTCAGCACCATGCCGACTTGTGAACGAATTTTCATTTTACGCTCTCCTGTACCTGGTCATTGCCTTCGCCATCCAACCAGTTAATGTTCTTCATCTTACGTACCACCACAAACTCATCGCGGTTGGAGCCGACGGTACCGTAGTAGTTAAAGCCGTAGGCTAACTGCGCATAGCCGCCGATCATATGGGTCGGTTTCGGCGTAATGCGCGTCACCGAGTTATGAATACCGCCGCGCTGCTGGGTAATTTCCGACCCCGGCAGGTTTACGATACGTTCCTGCGCGTGGTACATCATGGTCATACCCGCCGGTACACGCTGGCTGACCACTGCGCGTGCGGTCAATGCGCCGTTGCTGTTGAAGACTTCGATCCAATCGTTATCTTCAATGCCCAGCTCTTTGGCGTCGGTTTCGCTCATCCATACAATCGGGCCGCCACGCGACAAGGTCAGCATCAACAGGTTATCGCTGTAGGTCGAGTGGATACCCCATTTCTGGTGCGGCGTCAGGAAGTTGAGCGCCTTCTCCGGATTACCGTTGGATTTACGCCCCATCACCGCTTTCACCGAGCGGGTGTCGATCGGTGGGCGATACACCAGCAGACTTTCGCCGAAGTCGCGCATCCACTGGTGATCCTGATACAACTGTTGGCGACCAGACAGCGTACGCCACGGGATCAGCTCGTGAACGTTGGTATAACCGGCGTTATAAGAAACATGCTCATCTTCCAGACCAGACCAGGTCGGGCTGGAGATAATTTTGCGCGGCTGGGCCTGAATATCGCGGAAGCGGATTTTCTCTTCTTCTTTATTGGTTGCCAGATGCGTATGGTCGCGACCGGTAAACTCGCTCAGCGCCGCCCAGGCTTTCACCGCCACCTGACCGTTGGTTTCCGGCGCTAACGTCAGGATCATCTCTGCCGCGTCAATCGCCGTGTTGAGCATCGGCTGGCCTTTCGCCGGACCGTCCGCTTTGGTGTAATTAAGCTTACGCAGCAAGTCCATTTCGCTCTGCGTGTTCCAGGCAATCCCTTTCCCGCCGTTGCCGATTTTCTCCATCAGCGGGCCGATAGAGGTAAAGCGTTCGTAAGTCGCCGGGTAATCGCGCTCGACGGTCATGATGTGCGGCGCGGTTTTCCCTGGGATCAGATCGCATTCGCCTTTTTTCCAGTCTTTCACGTCCAGCGGCTGTGCCAGTTCAGCGGCAGAATCGTGCTGGATCGGCAGCGTCACGACGTCAGTCTCTTTACCCAGGTGGCCTACACAGACTTCGGAGAATTTCTTCGCAATGCCTTTGTAGATTTCCCAGTCGCTTTTCGATTCCCAGGCCGGATCTACGGCGGCAGACAGCGGATGAATAAACGGATGCATATCCGAGGTATTCATATCGTCTTTTTCATACCAGGTGGCGGTCGGCAGTACGATATCGGAGTACAGGCAGGTGCTCGACAGGCGGAAGTCCAGCGTCACCACCAGATCCAGTTTGCCGTCCAGGCCATTGTCACGCCACTCCACTTCTTCCGGCTTCACACCGCCCTGCTTGCCGAGATCCAGCCCCTGAATACCATGCTCAGTACCCAGCAGATATTTCAGCATGTACTCATGGCCCTTACCGGAAGAGCCAAGCAGGTTTGAACGCCAGATGAACAGGTTACGCGGGTGGTTTTTACCGTTTTCCGGCTGCTCGGCGGCAAAGCGAATCGAACCCTCTTTCAGGGATTTGACGGTATAGTCTACCGGCGTCATACCGGCTTTTTCCGCTTCACGCGCAATGTACAGCGGGTTAGTGCCTAACTGCGGTGCCGACGGCAACCAGCCCATACGTTCGGCGCGCACATTGAAGTCAATCAGATGACCGCTATAGCGGGATTTGTCCGCCATCGGCGACAGTAACTCCTCGGCGGTCACCGTCTCGTAGCGCCACTGGCTGGAGTGGTTATAGAAGTAAGAGGTGCTGTTCATGTGACGCGCCGGACGCTGCCAGTCAAGGGCAAACGCCAGCGGCTGCCAGCCGGTTTGCGGGCGCAGTTTTTCCTGGCCGACGTAGTGCGCCCAACCGCCACCGCTCTGACCAACGCAACCACAGAACACCAACATATTGATCAGCCCGCGATAGTTCATATCGAGGTGATACCAGTGGTTCAGACCAGCGCCAACGATAATCATTGAACGTCCGTGCGTTTTATCCGCGTTATCGGCGAATTCCCGGGCGATACGGATGATCTGCGCCCGCGGCACGCCGGTGATCTGCTCGGCCCATGCTGGCGTATACGCTTTGGTATCGTCATAACTGGCGGCGCAATTTTCATCGTTCAGGCCGCGTTCCAGACCATAGTTCGCCATGGTCAGATCGTAAACGGTGGTCACCAGCGCGGTAGAACCATCGGCCAGTTGCAGACGTTTTGCTGGCAGTTTATGCAGCAGGACGTTATCCAGCGCCACATGATTAAAGTACTCTGAACCTTCGCCGCCGAAATACGGGAAGCCCACGTCAGCAATCTCATCCTGGCTGCCCAGCAAGCTGAGCTGCAATTCAGTTTCTGCACCGGTAGTCCCGTCGCGCTGCTCGAGATTCCATTTGCCTTTTTCGCCCCAGCGGAAACCAATTGAACCGTTTGGCGCCACCATTTCACCGTTGCTGTTGATAGCGACGGTTTTCCATTCCGGGTTATTTTCCTGCCCCAGCGAATCAACGAGATCGGCAGCGCGCAGCATACGACCTGCGGCATAATAACCATCACGCTCTTCAAGCATCACCAGCATTGGCATGTCGGTATAGCGACGGACATAATCGGTGAAGTACTGGCGCGGGTTGTCGAGGTGGAACTCGCGCAGCATGACGTGGCCCATCGCCAGCGCCATCGCCGCATCGGTCCCCTGCTTCGGCGCCAGCCACAGATCGCACAGTTTGGCGATTTCAGCATAGTCCGGCGTCACCGCGACGGTTTTAGTGCCTTTGTAACGTACTTCGGTAAAGAAGTGGGCATCCGGCGTACGGGTTTGCGGCACGTTAGAGCCCCAGGCGATAATATAGCTGGAGTTGTACCAGTCAGCGGATTCCGGCACGTCGGTCTGCTCGCCCCAGGTTTGCGGGGAGGCTGGCGGCAGGTCGCAGTACCAGTCGTAGAAGCTCAGGCAGGTACCGCCAATCAGCGAAAGATAACGTGCGCCGGAAGCGTAGGAAACCATCGACATCGCCGGAATGGGTGAGAAGCCCGCGACGCGGTCAGGGCCATAGGTTTTCACGGTGTACACGTTGGAGGCGGCGATCAGCTCGTTCACTTCCTGCCATGAGGAGCGAACAAAGCCGCCACGACCACGCGCCTGTTTGAAGCTTTTGGCTTTATCGGCATCTTCAATGATGGAGGCCCATGCCTCTACCGGATCGCGATGCAGTTTTTTCGCCTCGCGCCACATCTTCATCAGACGTTTGCGCATTAGCGGATATTTCAGTCGGTTAGCGCTGTAGAGATACCAGGAGTAACTTGCCCCGCGCGGGCAGCCGCGAGGTTCATGGTTTGGCATATCAGGACGGGTGCGCGGGTAATCGGTTTGCTGTGTTTCCCAGGTCACCAGACCATTTTTGACATAAATTTTCCAGCTACAAGAACCGGTGCAGTTCACCCCATGGGTTGAGCGCACAATTTTGTCATGCTGCCAACGTTGGCGGTATCCGTCCTCCCAGTCCCGGTTTGTTTCGAGAAGCTGGCCGTGCCCATCGGCAAAGGTTTCGCCCTTCTGCTTGAAGTAGCGAAACCGGTCCAGGAATTTACTCATCGGGTTTCTCCTGTGTGGAACCTTACGGCTCTCTGATAAATCGACATTGCTTAACTAAGGGCGAAGGTAACGCGCTGAATGGGCGTGAGAATTGATAACGATCAAGGCGGACAGGGATGCAAATGGCGCGCAAACCTTCTGCATACTCCTTTTGGAGGAGGAGTTTTATTTATATATATTACTGATTTAATTACATAAAATTAAATTTACGCACGACATGAATGTTAAATTTTCAACAAGTGGGTATTAAGGGGTATCCCCCTGGATGACCGATAAAGATGTGCGTGGTTAGCCCTGTCGCGTCTATCTTTTTGACTATAAGTATGTTGTAACTAAATGCAGATAAAAAAAAGCGCGGTCTAACGCCGCGCAAAGGATAATCAAAAGTTACTTTTTATTTTTAGAATGACGTCCATATACCGCCCAGGTAATAACGACGCAGGCGATATAGAAAATAAGAAAGACTTTCATCGCGCCGACTGGCGAACCGGTTAATGCTAAAGATGAACCAAACGCTTTCGGAATAAAAAAGCCGCCAATCGCGCCAATCGCGGAAATAAAGCCCAGCGCCGCCGCCGTATCGGTCGCCGCTTCACGCATGGCTCTTTCGTCCGACCCGCCTTCCGCTTTTACCCGGTCCATCGTCAGTTTACGGAAGATAACGGAGATCATCTGGAAGGTAGAACCACTCCCCAACCCCGCCGTCAGGAACAGCGCCAGAAATACCCCGTAGAACGCGATAAAGCTACCGCCAACGCCGCCAGTAGGTAATGTCAGGAACAGCAGACCGCTGAAAATCGCCATCAGGACAAAGTTGATAAGCGTGACGCGGGTCCCCCCCAGACGGTCAGAAATTGCGCCGCCTGCCGAACGCGCCAGCGCGCCGATAAACGGACCGAAAAACGCATAATGCAGGATCTGCACATCCGGGAATTGCGTTTTAGACAGCATAGCGAACCCCGCGGAGAAACCGATAAACGATCCGAAGGTCGCCAGATACAGCAGACTCATGATCCACAGATGACCACGTTTGAGCACCGGCAGTTGCTCTTTTAGCGAGGCCTTAGACGTCGCCAGTTCGTTCATGCCGAACCACGCCGCCAGCGTAAAAATGGCCAGGAAAGGCACCCAAATCCAGGCCGCGTTCGCCAGATAGAGCTGAGAACCGTCCGGCTGCTCTACACCGTGGCTGCCAAAGGCGGCAAAGATAGAGAGCGAAACCACCAGCGGCGCAACCAGCTGCATCACGCTCACGCCCATATTGCCCAGACCACCGTTCAGACCCAGCGCGCCGCCCTGCTTTTGTTTAGGAAAGAAAAAGCTGATGTTCGCCATACTGGAGGCAAAGTTCGCGCCGGCAAAACCACACAGCAAGGAAATAATAATGAAAGTGCTAAAAGGCGTACTGGTATCCTGAACGGCAAAGCCTAACCATACGCAAGGCACGATGAGGATACCGGTACTGAACGCTGTCCAGCGACGTCCGCCAAATAGCGGCACCATAAAGGAGTAAGGCACCCGTAGCAGCGCGCCGGAAACAGATGGCAGCGCAGTCAACATAAAGAGCTGATCGGTCGTAAAATTAAATCCCACTTTCGGCAGGTTCACCGCCACTGCGCTGAATAGCATCCAGACGCAAAACGCCAGCAGTAAACACGGCACAGAAATCCACAGATTACGGCTGGCGACACGATGGCCGCGCTGCTGCCAGAATGCCGGATCTTCCGGACGCCATTCCGTGATAACAGCGCCAGTTGCCCTTTCCGGGGCGGATGAGTGACTCATAGACACCTCTGATTCTTGATTTGATGTCTGCCACATTAGGGTTTACTGCCGAAGGTAAGTTGATATAAATCAAAGGAAAAGTCGTCATCACCGGCGACTAAAAAGCGTTATTACCCTTAATGAGTAGGCTATTTTGGTAAAAAAGCTGTGGTTTTTCACCATGCTGTATCTGTCTACTCCTTCCCGTCGCAGATACCTCTCTACGGCGGCAATTAAGGAGTAACTCGTTATAGGTATGGGTATACTCCGCTGTATCGTTGAGAATAGCGGCACAGCCGATTGACGCCCCTCTTTTTTGCTACGTTTTTTCGGCGACATTACCCCGAAGAAAGAAGGTAACATGTTTAAACGGTGTTTCTCTCCTCTTACGCTGGTTAACCAACTGGCGCTGATTGTCATGCTCTCTACCGCTATCGGCGTGGCGGGGATGGCGGTTTCCGGCTGGCTGGTTCAGGGCGTACAGGGTAGCGCTCATGCGATTAATAAAGCGGGCTCATTGCGTATGCAAAGCTATCGACTACTGGCCGCTGTCCCGCTGGATACTAAAGATCAAAAGCTGCTGGATGAGATGGAGCAAACGGCATTCAGCCCGGAACTGACCCGCGCCGCTGAGCGAGACGGGCAGCAGAAGCAGCTTAAAGCGTTGCAGGATTACTGGCATAACGAACTCTCGCCAGGGCTACAGCACGCGCAAAACGCGCACGCGGTCGCAGAAGATGTCACGCGCTTTGTAGCGGGCCTGGATCGCCTGGTGACGTCGTTCGACCATACTACTGAATTGCGTATCGAACGCGTGGTATTAGTTCACCGGGTAATGGCGATCTTTATGGCGCTATTGCTGGTATTTACGATTATCTGGCTACGTGTTCGCCTTTTGCAGCCCTGGAAACAGTTGTTATCAATGGCGCGCGCCGTCAGTCAGCGTGACTTTACCCAACGTGCCAATATCAGTGGACGCAATGAGATGGCCGCGTTGGGTTCTGCGCTCAATAATATGTCTGAAGAGCTGGCCGAAAGTTATGCGGTACTGGAACAGCGCGTACAGGAAAAAACAGCCGGTCTGGAACATAAAAACCAGATTCTCTCGTTTTTGTGGCAAGCCAACCGCCGACTGCATTCACAGGCTCCGCTATGTGAGCGTCTTTCACCGGTACTGAATGGCCTGCAAAATTTAACCCAGTTGCATGATATTGAGCTGCGAGTCTATGACCTGGAAGATGAAGATAATCACCAGGAATTTACCTGTCAGTCGGACATCAGTTGCGATGATAAAGGCTGCCACCTTTGCCCACGTAGCGCCCTGCCGATGATTAACGGCGGCACCACCTTAAAATGGCGGCTCACCGACTCTCACACCCAATACGGTATTTTGCTGGCGACGCTGCCCTATGGACGCCATCTCAGCCACGATCAGCAACAGTTGGTGGACACGCTGGTTGAACAGCTTACCGCGACTCTGGCGCTCGACAGGCATCAGGAGCGCCAGCAGCAGTTGATTGTCATGGAAGAGCGTGCCACCATTGCCCGCGAACTGCATGATTCTATTGCCCAGTCGCTCTCTTGTATGAAGATGCAGGTGAGCTGCCTGCAAATGCAGGGCGACGTGTTACCGGAAAGCAGCCGTGAGTTACTCAGCCAAATTCGCAATGAGCTGAACTGCTCCTGGGCGCAACTGCGCGAACTGTTAACCACTTTCCGCTTACAGTTGACGGAACCCGGGCTACGTCCGGCGCTGGAAGCAAGCTGCCAGGAGTTCAGCGCCCGGTTTGGCTTTACGGTAAAACTGGATTATCAGCTTCCCCCCCGCCTGGTGCCGTCACACCAGGCGATACACCTGTTGCAAATTGCCAGGGAAGCCCTCAGCAACGCCCTTAAACACTCTCATGCCGACGATGTGCTGGTGACAGTGACGCAATGTGGCAAACAGGTCAAACTAAAAGTGCAGGATAATGGCTGCGGCGTCCCGGAAAACGCCGAACGCAGTAATCACTACGGCATGATCATCATGCGCGATCGGGCGCAAAGTTTGCGCGGCGATTGCCAGGTACGCCGACGCGAGACTGGCGGAACAGAGGTCACTGTTACTTTTATTCCAGAAACAAACTTCACAGAAACCCAGGGAGATACCCATGAATAATCAGGAACCGGCAACCATCCTGTTAATCGACGACCATCCGATGCTACGCACGGGTGTAAAGCAGCTTGTGAGTATGGCGCCCGATATCAGCGTGGTCGGAGAAGCCAGCAACGGTGAGCAGGGTATTGACCTGGCGGAATCGCTCGATCCCGATCTGATCCTCCTTGATTTGAATATGCCGGGAATGAATGGTCTCGAAACGCTGGATAAATTACGCGAAAAAGCGCTGTCAGGACGTATTGTCGTTTTCAGCGTATCCAACCATGAAGAAGATGTCGTCACGGCGCTAAAGCGCGGCGCGGACGGTTATCTGTTGAAAGACATGGAGCCGGAGGACTTGCTCAAAGCGTTACAACAGGCCGCCGCCGGCGAAATGGTATTAAGTGAAGCGTTAACGCCGGTACTGGCGGCCAGCCTGCGGGCCAACCGCGCCACCACCGATCGCGATGTAACGCAACTCACCCCGCGTGAGCGCGATATTCTGAAGCTCATCGCGCAGGGATTGCCGAATAAGATGATTGCCCGGCGTCTGGATATCACCGAAAGTACGGTCAAAGTGCACGTGAAACATATGCTCAAGAAAATGAAGCTGAAATCGCGCGTGGAGGCCGCCGTCTGGGTACATCAGGAACGCATCTTTTAATTATTGCTCCTGGAACGGTTGCCAATGCGGATTATCGTCCGGCATCGTGATAAACGGTTCAGTCAGCGCGAGCGTGATCTCATTGGAAGAGACACGCTGACCTTTTTCATCCTCAACCACCACCGATAAACGCCAGCGATTTGCCGCGCCTTCGCGGTGATCCCAGGCCGGCATAATGATTGTCCAGCCCTCGGTACTGCGGGTGTCCGTTCCTGCCGTCAAACTTAAGGCCTGTGTATCGCCCTGCCAGCTCAAATGACGAATACCGTGCACGCTGCGCACCTGCAATTTTAACGCAACCGTCTCACCAGGCGTAAGATCCCAGGGCGGCGTCGCCAGAAAAACCGTTAACGTTTTACGCTGCCGATACTCCATTGTCGGCAGCAAGTTACGTTGCGGCGTATCATAGCGGCTACCGCGTAATGACTGGCTTTGCGCCACTTCACTGGCGGCAAGCTGCTTTTTGAGCGGCACGCCGAAGCGGTAGTTAAGCGTCAGCCCCAGGTTATTCTGACTGACCCCGCTCTCGCCCTGTTTGTGCTGGGCGGTCATGGTAAGCAAAGGTACTGGCGTATAGTTGAGACCCAGTTTTAACGCGACAGGATTGTGATACCCCGTTCCGGAGTCAAACAGATCCACGCTATCGCCAAAGTACTGCTCCAGACTAACGCTGGTATTGATATGCTGGTAAAACGGCAGCCGCATTTGCGCGTTGATATCATATCCGCGCGCCATTCGCTGTTCTAAGGTCGCCGTATGCGTCTGCCAGTCGGCAAAAGGCTGATAATAGTTGGCGGATAAACGCAAATATTCTCCCCACGCCTCCGCGCCAAAGCCGGCGCGCTGCAGATTTTCATCCAGCAGATTATCGTAAAAGGTATTATAGCCAAGAAGCCAGCCATCCTGCGCCCAGCGCTGTCCTATACCAACGTTGCTTACCAGTCCGTCAGTCTGTTGCGTAAGACCAAGCTGGCTCCAGGTCAGATAGCGCTGTTTATCCTGTAAAGGGATAAACCAGCTTCCGCGACTGCCGTTAAAATGACCTTCGTTATCGACGTTAATATCCACGCTGGCGCTGCCCCAGGCTGATAGCCAGCTTTCAAGCTGCTGGTTAACCTGCTCGCTGACCACATCACGTACCTGTCCGAAAGCGAATTGCCGCGCCTGTTCACCGGTATCCAGATCGTTATTTTTCATGCTGGCTTCGCCAAACGCTTTGGCCATCTCGGCAAAATGCTTTTCCCCTTCGTGGGATTCCGGCATCATGCCTAAATCCGGCAGACGGTTTTGCGTGAAAGGATCTTGCGCCTGCGCACGGATCGTACCGCTGGCAGCCAGCAAGAGAAGCGAGAGTGAGAATGAACGAAAAACAATACGGCTCAACGTGTCGGCAACTTCTACAACAAAAGATAAGAGGAATGGCATCAGAGTAAACCATAACGTGTCCGGACAGGTTTTGCAGCCTTTTCTCGTGCTTCCAGGAATATCCTTATTTTTTCCGCAGAGCGTCCCGGGATTTTATCCACGCATTTGGCGGTACCCGGTTCCCGAGGTAACATAACGCCATTGCCGACAAAATTTCTCAAGGAGAAGGGTTATCCATGCAAAATATCGTCATTATCGCTAACGGCGCCGCCTACGGCAGCGAATCATTATTTAATAGCCTGCGTCTGGCCATTGCGCTGCGCGAGCAGGAAAGCCATCTCGATTTACGCCTGTTTTTGATGTCAGATGCCGTAACCGCAGGGTTACGCGGTCAAAAACCAGCCGAAGGCTACAATATTCAGCAAATGCTGGAAATTCTGACCGCGCAAAACGTACCGGTAAAATTATGCAAAACCTGTGCGGACGGACGTGGTATCACTCCCCTGCCGCTGATTGACGGTGTGGAAATCGGAACGCTGGTCGAGCTGGCGCAATGGACGCTGGCGGCGGACAAAGTGCTGACATTTTGAATCTGTACGCGGGAAAAGCTCCCGCGTCAGGATAGACTTCCGGCAAGAAAATCAGGCTAACGCGTGAGTAATACCGCGTTTATTTTTTCTTATGCCATTTATCATCCTCGCCTTTTTCATAATCGTTTTTAACCGCCGCCCAGGCGACTTTGTGTGCGGTTTCCTCGCGACTGTCGTCATCACGACGATCGGCTTTATCTTTATATTGCTCCCATGCGCTATTAAACGCTTCTTTGTAAATGTCCTGGGCATGGGCTGGAAGAACATTCCGCACATTATCGGGTAAATCACTTTTGGCTTTATACGGCATCAGCGCCTCCGTCTTCAGGGAAAACATTAAGTGTGGTAAACAATGCGTTATTACGCCAGTCGAGGAGGATTTTTGCTTTTTACGGAAATTAACTTTTTGTTATTTAAACACTGTTAAAACAAGATCGTTGTTTTACTGACCTTGAAAGAAAAAAATCGTCTACGCCGTAAAACTACGTAAAAAACCACTAAAAAAATACAAATTTCTGCTATTTTTACCTTCTTTACTCTTTCCAAAATATTAACACCTGCACAAGGGAGACCCTCATGACACATGCCTGTGAGGCGGTGAAAACCCGCCATAAGGAGACTTCGCTTATTTTCCCGGTTCTTGCGCTGGTAGTGCTGTTCCTTTGGGGAAGCAGCCAGTCACTACCAGTGGTTATTGGCATCAATATCCTTGCACTTATTGGTATTTTAAGCAGCGCATTTAGCGTGGTCCGTCATGCCGATGTATTAGCGCACCGACTCGGCGAACCCTACGGATCGCTTATTTTAAGCCTGTCCGTCGTTATTCTTGAGGTGAGTTTAATTTCCGCGCTGATGGCCACCGGCGATGCTGCGCCAACGCTTATGCGCGATACGCTCTACTCTATTATTATGATTGTCACCGGGGGACTGGTCGGTTTCTCGTTGTTGTTGGGCGGGCGTAAATTCGCAACGCAATATATGAATTTATTTGGGATTAAGCAGTATCTTATCGCGCTGTTTCCGCTGGCGATTATTGTGCTGGTTTTTCCAATGGCATTGCCGCAAGCCAATTTCTCTACCGGTCAGGCATTATTGGTCGCGTTAATTTCCGCCGCGATGTACGGCGTATTTTTGTTGATTCAAACCAAAACGCACCAGAGCTTATTTATCTATGAACATGAAGATGAAGGCGATGATGACAATCCACACCACGGTAAACCCTCCGCGCACAGTAGCGGCTGGCATACGGTCTGGTTACTCATTCATTTAATTGCGGTCATTGCCGTTACCAAAATGAATGCCAGCCCGCTGGAGGCGTTGCTGACCAGCATGAACGCCCCGGTCGCCTTTACCGGTTTCCTGGTCGCGTTGTTAATTCTCTCGCCGGAAGGACTGGGCGCGCTGAAGGCGGTACTGAATAATCAGGTTCAGCGGGCAATGAATCTGTTCTTCGGATCGGTGTTGGCGACGATTTCATTAACCGTGCCGGTCGTCACGCTCATCGCCTGGGCGACAGGTAATGATCTGGTGTTTGGTTTAGGCGCGCCGGAAATGGTAGTGATGGTGGCCTCGTTAGTGCTGTGCCATATTTCGTTCTCTACCGGACGCACCAACGTGCTAAACGGCGCGGCGCATCTGGCTTTATTTGCCGCCTATCTGATGACGATTTTTGCCTGATATAAAAAAGCCGGATAGTATCTTATCCGGCCTACACAAGCTAAAAACCGCAATCAGTTCTCGGTATCCAGCTCGTCGAAGCTTTTCACCAAATCATCAATCGCTTTTATCTGGGTCAGGAACTGCTCCAGTTTCGCCAGCGGCAGCGCGGAAGGACCGTCGCACTTCGCGTTAGCCGGGTCCGGATGCGACTCCAGGAACAGGCCCGCCAGACCGACAGCCATACCGGCGCGCGCCAGCTCGGTCACCTGACCACGACGACCGCCCGAGGCGGCGCCAAATGGGTCGCGGCATTGCAACGCATGGGTAACGTCGAAAATCACCGGCGAGTTGCCGGAGACCTTTTTCATCACGCTAAAGCCCAGCATATCCACCACCAGGTTGTCATAGCCGAAGTTCGCGCCGCGATCGCACAGAATCACCTTATCGTTACCGCCCTCATGGAACTTATCCACGATATTGCCCATCTGACCCGGGCTTACGAACTGCGGCTTTTTCACGTTAATCACAGCGCCGGTTTTCGCCATCGCTTCCACCAGGTCGGTCTGGCGCGCCAGAAACGCCGGGAGTTGAATCACGTCAACCACATCAGCAACAGGCTGCGCCTGGCTGGCTTCGTGGACGTCAGTGATCACTTTTACGCCAAATGTCTGCTTGAGTTCCTGGAAGATTTTCATCCCTTCTTCCAGACCCGGCCCACGGTAAGAGTGAATAGAGGAACGGTTGGCTTTATCAAAAGAGGCCTTGAACACGTAAGGAATACCCAGCTTCTGGGTAACGGTTACGTAGTGCTCACAAATGCGCATTGCCAGATCGCGTGACTCCAGCACGTTCATACCGCCAAACAGCACAAACGGCAGGTCATTTGCCACCTTAATGTCGCCAATGTTAACCACTTTTTGTTTCATAGGATCGCCTTACACTTATAGGTAAAATGTCGGTTAATTAATGTAGAACAATTTGCTTGTGCGCAATGGTGTTGATCTGCGCACGAATCATTTCGCTGATCGGGTCTTCCGGACACTGTTCAACGAAGTAGCTTAAATCAGTCAGCGCAACGTGTTCACACTCAAGCTGCGCGTAGATCAACCCGCGGTCACGGATTTCGTAAGGATCTTCCGGGTTAAATTGCAACAATGCTTCGCTAACGCGCAGCGCCAGCTCCATTTGCCGTTCCTCCATCAGCGAGGATTTCAGCGTATCCAGTAGCTTACGAATCACTTCGGCGTTATCCGCTTCGTCCAAATCTTCATTAAACAACTCGGCGACCGGACTAATATTGCCTTTTAACCAGACTTCGAGGGTATGTTCATCAAGCGTTTCACCGTTGAACGGGTTAATCAGCCACATTTCCCCTTCCAGCGATTCAATACGCAAAATCAGCTGCGTTGGGAAGATAACGGGCACCAACGGCAAATCAAGACGGTTTGCTATCCATAATAAAATAGCGCCCAACGATACCGCGCTCCCCTGGCGTTTTTTCAGGACTTTATCGAGCCATAAAGCATCAGAAAGACGGTAGACGCCGCGGGAGTCCGTGAACCCCCACTCGCCGTAAAAAAGTGCCAGCAATTTTTCCAGTTGCTCATCCTGAGACAGGAGCTGGCTAATTTCTTCCTGCGCCAGACTGACCAGACGTTCCAGTTCGTCGTAGACAAACTGCGTGGGAAAATCCAGGCGAATCATCTCTGATGCCAGGATCATGCCATCACACAGCGGCGCATTGTTAAATTCGAAATCAGCTAACGACCTCATGACTTACCCCAGTAACGGTATTTTTGTGGTGGCGAGTTTAATGATGATGTACAGCACCACCAGCGCCAGCGGGAAAGCGATAAAACGCGCCTGCTGGCTGCGCGCCTGACGATAATCAAGCGCAATAAAACCCAAAACGATGTAGATGATAACGCCAAACAGTTTTTCAGTCAGCCATGAGCCCGACTCCGTGAATGGCAGGATGTGCGTTTTAACGATTAACCCAATACCGCTAAGCAGTAACAGGGTATCTATGACGGGAGGCACGATTCGTGTCCAGCGCGCGGCGGCCAACGCATGGCCGCAATAGCGCCACCAGTAACGAGCGACAAACAAACTGACGGAGAGCGCAACACAGATAAGATGAAGCGTGAGCAGCATCGCAATTGTCATGGCGTAAAACGTCCGCAGGTCACGCGTTCATTACCGCCATAATCACGACACGTTTCTACATCCGTGTAACCAGACCGCCTGAAAACCGCTCTTACCGCTTCGCCCTGCTGCCAACCGTGTTCCAGCAGCAGGAAGCCGCCGGGCGTTAACATCTGGCGGGCGTTATCGATAATATGCGTCAGATCCGCCATACCGTTTTCGTCCGCCACCAACGCCGAGCGCGGTTCAAAGCGTACATCGCCTTCGCTAAGATGCGGGTCCTGCGCGTCAATGTAGGGCGGATTGCTGACAATCATGTCGAACTGCTGCCCCGATAGCGCGCTGAACCAACAACTTTGCAGTATACGCACATTCCGGATAGCCAAATGTTCCGCGTTGCGTATCGCCAGCGCAACCGCATCAGGCATACGATCGACCGCAGTCACCTCGCAATCCGGTCGCTCGCAGGCCAGCGCCAGCGCAATCGCGCCGGTTCCGGTGCCTAAATCCAGAATACGACAGGTTTTTACCGGCAATCGCGCCAACGCCTGTTCAACCAGACATTCGGTATCCGGGCGCGGGATTAGCGTGGCGGGAGAAACGAAGAGCGGCAGCGACCAGAATTCGCGTAAGCCCGTCAGGTACGCAATAGGTTCGCCCTGTTTACGCCGCTGCAGCAGGTCCGCGAGCTGTTGTTGCTGGACGTCGGTAAGCGGCGTTTCGCCAAAGGCCATGATATACGTCCGTCCCTTGCCCGTAACGTACTCAAGCAGGATCTCGGCGTCGCGCCGGGGGCTGTCGCTGTCCCGGAGCTGGTTTACCGCCTCATGCAGCCAGTGCTGAAAATCCATTATTCCTGCTCGGATAAGGCGGCTAACAGGTCAGCCTGGTGTTCCTGAACAATCGGCTCAATCAGCATATCCAGCTTACCTTCCATCGTTTCATCAAGGCGATATAACGTCAGATTAATACGATGATCGGTCACTCGCCCCTGCGGGAAATTATAGGTCCGGTTACGATCGCTGCGATCGCCGCTGCCAAGCAGGTTGCGGCGCGTTGACGCCTCGGCCTGCTGGCGTTTTGCCGTTTCGGCGGCGTGAATGCGCGCCCCGAGCACCGAGAGCGCTTTCGCTTTGTTTTTATGCTGCGAACGCTCGTCCTGGCATTCCACCACGATGCCGGTCGGCAAGTGGGTAATACGGATAGCGGAGTCGGTGGTGTTAACGTGCTGACCGCCCGCGCCGGAAGAACGAAACGTATCAATGCGCAGATCCGCCGGGTTAATATCCGGCAGCTCGGCTTCCGGCAGCTCCGGCATCACGGCGACGGTACAGGCGGAGGTATGGATACGCCCCTGCGACTCGGTCGCCGGAACACGCTGTACGCGGTGTCCGCCGGACTCAAATTTCAGTCGGCCATACACGCCGTCGCCGCTGATTTTGGCGATGATCTCTTTATAACCGCCATGCTCGCCTTCGCTCATGCTCATGATCTCCACGCGCCAGCGGCGCGCTTCGGCATAACGGCTGTACATGCGGAACAGATCGCCGGCAAACAGCGCGGCTTCGTCGCCGCCTGTGCCGGCGCGAACCTCAAGGAACGCGTTTCGTTCATCGTCCGGATCTTTCGGCAGCAGCAGTACCTGTAACTGTTGCTCCAGTTGTTCGCTTTTTTCTTTCGCTTCGCGCAGTTCTTCCTGCGCCATTTCCCGCATTTCAGGATCGTCGAGCATCATCTGAGCCGTCTCGATATCGTCCTGAACCTGTTGCCAGTCCGTAAAACAGCGAGAAACGTCGCTTAATTGCGCATATTCGCGCGACAATGCGCGAAAGCGGTCCTGGTCGGCGATAATTCCCGCATCGCCCAGCAACGCCTGAACTTCCTCATGGCGTTCGTGCAGGGCTTCCAGTTTGGCAACGATAGAAGGCTTCATAGGCGTAAATTCACCCTGTAAAAAAGTGTGGTGTGTGCTGCTACTCCAGCCCGAGGCTGTCGCGCAGAATATTCAGGCGTTCGTCATCCCCGTCACGGGCAGCCTGTTGAAGTGATTTCGTTGGCGCATGAATCAGGCGGTTGGTCAGTTTCCATGCCAGATCCTGCAAGATGGCTTGCGCATCACCGCCCTGTTGAAGGGCCGACAGCGCTTTGGTAGTCAGTTCGTCACGAATCTGCTCCGACTGACTACGGTATTCCCGAATGGTCTCGCTGGCCCCCTGGGCGCGTAGCCAGGCCATAAACTCGCTGGCTTCCTGCTCAACAATCGTTTCCGCTTCCACCGCCGCAGCCTGACGCTGCGCCAGATTATGCGAAATGATGCTCTGTAAATCATCGACGCTATAAAGATAAGCGTTCGCCAGTTTGCCGACTTCCGGCTCAACGTCGCGCGGTACGGCGATATCCACCAGCAGCATCGGCTGGTTGCGACGGCTTTTTAATGCGCGCTCCACCATACCTTTACCGATAATCGGCAGCGGGCTGGCGGTCGAACTGATGATAATATCGGCATCCTGCAAACGGGCGTCGATATCGCTGAGCGAGATAACCTCAGCACCTACTTCATCCGCCAGGGCTTGCGCGCGCTCGCGGGTTCGGTTGGCGATAATCATCTTTTGTACTTTATGCTCGCGCAGGTGACGCGCCACCAGTTCAATAGTTTCACCCGCGCCAACTAACAGTACAGTGACCGTCGAGAGCGATTCAAAGATTTGGCGGGCGAGCGTACAGGCGGCAAACGCGACGGAGACGGCGCTGGCGCCGATATCGGTTTCAGTCCGCACTCGCTTGGCGACGGAAAAAGACTTCTGAAACATTCGCTCCAGCGCGCTGGCGTTAAGGTGGCCTTTTTGCGAATCCGCAAACGCTTTTTTCACCTGACCGAGGATTTGCGGTTCGCCCAGCACCAGTGAATCCAGACCGCTGGCGACGCGCATCAGGTGGCTGACGGCGTCATTGTCCTGATGCCAGTACAGACTGTTGCGCAGATCGTCCTCGTTCAGGTTATGGTAATCGCATAACCAGCGGATCAACGCTTCTTGCAGGTTATCCTGCTCTTCCACGCTCAAATACAGTTCTGTACGGTTACAGGTTGACAGCACGACCCCGCCCTGCACCATTGGCTGCGCAAGCAGGCTGTCCAGCGCCTGATCAAGCGTGTCCGGCGAAAACGTTACGCGTTCTCGCAGCGATACAGGTGCCGTTTTATGGTTAATACCGAGCGCTAAAAGGGTCATGTCTGCGGGAGTGGTACCAGCGTTGATATGGTTAGTCTGCTTGCATCATACAGGATGCGCGTGGTCAATAAAAGAGAGAGCCCCCTTTTGGAGTAATTGGCAGCGCTCGCTAATTTGATGATTTAAGACAACTTGAAAGTAGACGATGTCACCAGGCGGCGCTAGCATTAAAGGCTATAACTGTAACCGATAGCAAAAATTTGCCGAATCGCGGCGCGAACGTTTTTACAGCCTGCAGGTTCAGTTTTCAGGCCTGATAAGCGTAACGCCATCAGGCAATTATTGCACCGTATCACAAGGATTCGTCATCACTATGACCCTGCCCGATTTTCGCCTGATTCGTCTACTGCCGTTAGCAAGCCTGGTTCTCACCGCCTGTACGCTTCCTGGGCATAAAGGCCCGGGCAAGAGCCCGGATTCCCCTCAGTGGCGCCAGCATCAGCAAGAGGTGCGTCATCTGAATCAATACCAGACGCGCGGCGCCTTTGCTTACATCTCAGATGATCAGAAAGTCTATGCGCGCTTCTTCTGGCAACAGACCGGACAGGATCGCTACCGCCTGCTGCTTACCAACCCGCTGGGCAGCACCGAGCTGGAGCTTAACGCCCAGCCGGGCAACGTCCAGTTGGTGGATAACAAAGGCCAGCGTTATACCGCCGATGACGCCGAAGAGATGATCGGCAAACTCACCGGGATGCCGATTCCGTTAAACAGCCTGCGGCAGTGGATCCTCGGTCTGCCTGGCGATGCCACCGACTACAAACTGGACGACCAGTACCGCCTGAGCGAAGTGAACTACCGCCAGGATGGTAAAAACTGGAAAGTGGTTTACGGTGGCTATGACAGCAAAACGCAGCCTACCATGCCTGCCAATATGGAGCTTTCAGACGGCAGTCAGCGCATTAAGCTGAAAATGGATAACTGGATTGTGAAATGATGACCCATTGGCCTTCTCCGGCAAAATTAAATCTGTTTTTATATATCACCGGACAGCGAGCAGACGGCTACCACACGCTGCAGACGCTGTTTCAGTTTCTGGATTATGGCGACACACTCCACATCGAACCGCGTCACGATGGCGAAATCCATTTATTAACGCCGGTTAACGGCGTTGAAAATGAAGACAATCTGATCGTCCGCGCCGCGCGGCTGTTGATGAAAATCGCCTCGGAGAGTGGACGCCTGCCCGCCGGAAGCGGCGCGGATATCAGCATTGAGAAGCGCCTTCCCATGGGCGGCGGTCTGGGCGGCGGCTCGTCTAACGCCGCGACCGTTCTGGTGGCGCTCAATCATCTTTGGCAATGCGGGCTTTCCATTGATGAACTGGCGACGCTCGGCCTGACGCTCGGCGCCGACGTCCCGGTCTTTGTTCGTGGCCACGCCGCGTTTGCCGAAGGCGTAGGCGAAATATTAACGCCGGTGAATCCGCCGGAAAAATGGTATCTGGTCGCGCACCCTGGCGTAAGCATTCCGACGCCGGTTATCTTTAAAGATCCTCAATTGCCGCGTAATACGCCAAAAAGGTCAATAGATACGTTACTAAAATGTGAATTCAGCAATGATTGCGAGGTTATCGCAAGAAAACGTTTTCGCGAGGTTGATGCGGCGCTTTCCTGGCTGTTAGAATACGCGCCGTCGCGCCTGACTGGGACAGGGGCCTGTGTCTTTGCTGAATTCGATACAGAGTCTTGTGCTCGCCAGGTGCTTGAGCAAGCCCCGGAATGGCTCAATGCTTTTGTGGCGAAGGGTGTCAACCTCTCCCCATTGCATCGAGAGTTACTCTAACGCATTCGGGTTTCAGGAAGATGGCGAAATGACGAATCGCCGGTCATATATGCCGTATTTGACCGGTGTGAGGCATCGATACCAGCGCACATGAAACGTGAATGAAGACGAGTAAGCCGGGCAAGCTGAGCTTCGGTGACAACGTCACCTTGTTCCAGACGTTGCATCGCGCTCTTTAATACACCGCCTGGATAGGATTTTGCCTGGCCCGCACAGTTTTCGGCAGATTCTTTCCACCAATGGACGCATGCCTGAGGTTCTTCTCGTGCCTGATATGAAGCTTTTTGCTGGTAACGCCACCCCGGAACTAGCACAACGTATTGCCAACCGCCTGTACACTTCTCTCGGCGACGCCGCCGTAGGTCGCTTTAGCGACGGCGAAGTCAGCGTACAAATCAACGAAAATGTACGCGGTGGTGATATTTTCATCATCCAGTCCACTTGTGCCCCAACCAACGACAACCTGATGGAATTGGTCGTTATGGTTGATGCCCTGCGTCGTGCTTCCGCAGGTCGTATCACCGCCGTTATCCCCTACTTTGGCTATGCACGTCAGGACCGTCGCGTACGTTCCGCCCGTGTGCCGATTACCGCAAAAGTTGTCGCTGACTTCCTGTCCAGCGTCGGCGTTGACCGCGTTCTCACCGTAGATCTGCATGCTGAACAGATCCAGGGCTTCTTTGACGTTCCGGTTGATAACGTGTTCGGTAGCCCAATCCTGCTCGAAGATATGCTGCAACTGAATCTGGATAACCCGATCGTGGTTTCCCCGGATATTGGCGGCGTGGTTCGTGCCCGCGCTATCGCTAAGCTGCTGAACGATACCGATATGGCTATCATTGATAAACGTCGTCCGCGCGCGAACGTTTCTCAGGTGATGCACATCATCGGCGACGTCGCTGGCCGTGACTGCGTGCTGGTTGATGATATGATCGATACCGGCGGTACTCTGTGCAAAGCAGCAGAAGCATTGAAAGAACGTGGCGCTAAACGCGTGTTTGCCTACGCGACGCACCCGATCTTCTCAGGCAATGCGGCAAACAACCTGCGCAACTCCGTCATTGATGAAGTCGTTGTCTGCGACACCATTCCGCTGACCGACGAAATCAAAGCGCTGCCGAACGTGCGTACCTTGACCCTGTCAGGTATGCTGGCCGAAGCGATTCGCCGTATCAGCAACGAAGAATCGATTTCCGCCATGTTCGAGCATTGATCGAACCCGGATCTGAAACCCGCTGCGGCGGGTTTTTTTGTCTGTAACACCCTTTTGTATGACTTATGCCTCCTTCACCTGCCATTTAGTTGACAGATGATGCGCTCATGGATGAAACATTATTGTGAACAAATTATTTTCCTCACATGTGATGCCTTTCCGCGCTCTCATCGATGCTTGCTGGAAAGAAAAATATACCGCCTCCCGGTTCACCCGTGATGTGATAGCCGGGATCACCGTCGGGATTATTGCTATCCCGCTGGCGATGGCGCTGGCAATTGGCAGTGGCGTTGCGCCGCAGTATGGCCTCTATACCTCCGCTGTCGCCGGGATCGTGATCGCGCTAACCGGCGGCTCGCGCTTTAGCGTTTCCGGCCCTACCGCCGCGTTTGTGGTGATTTTGTATCCGGTATCGCAACAGTTTGGTCTGGCGGGCCTACTGGTCGCCACGCTGATGTCGGGCTTCTTCCTGATCCTTTTCGGCCTGGCGAGACTGGGGCGATTGATTGAATATATCCCGGTGTCGGTCACGTTGGGTTTTACCTCAGGGATTGGTATTACCATCGGTACCATGCAGATTAAAGATTTTCTTGGTCTGCAGATGGCCCATGTGCCAGAGCACTATTTGCAGAAAGTCGGCGCGCTGTTTATGGCGTTGCCCACCGTCAATATTGGCGATGCCGCCATTGGCGTGGTAACGCTGGGAACGTTGATTTTCTGGCCGCGTCTCGGTATTCGTCTGCCAGGACATCTTCCCGCGCTGCTGGCCGGTTGCGCCGTGATGGGGATCGTTAATCTGCTGGGCGGCAATGTGGCGACTATCGGCTCACAGTTCCATTACGTTCTGGCTGACGGCACTCAGGGCAACGGCATCCCGCAGCTTCTGCCGCAACTGATGCTGCCGTGGAGTCTTCCTGGCTCCGATTTCACGCTAAGCTGGGATTCACTGCGCGCGCTGCTGCCAGCGGCTTTCTCAATGGCAATGCTGGGGGCAATCGAATCATTGCTCTGCGCCGTCGTGCTGGACGGCATGACCGGCACCAAACATAAAGCTAACAGCGAACTTATCGGCCAGGGGCTGGGGAATATGGTCGCGCCGTTCTTTGGCGGCATCACCGCCACCGCCGCGATTGCCCGCTCTGCCGCCAACGTCCGCGCTGGCGCGACCTCTCCCGTCTCAGCGGTAATTCACGCTATCCTGGTTATTCTGGCGCTACTGGTCTTAGCCCCGCTACTCTCCTGGCTGCCGCTTTCCGCGATGGCGGCGCTACTGCTGATGGTGGCATGGAATATGAGTGAAGCCCATAAAGTGGTGGATCTGTTACGCCATGCGCCGAAAGACGACATCATCGTTATGCTGCTGTGCATGTCATTAACGGTTCTGTTTGATATGGTCATCGCCATCAGCGTGGGGATTGTCCTTGCTTCCCTGCTGTTTATGCGCCGTATTGCGCGAATGACTCGACTTGCGCCGGTCAATGTCGATGTGCCTGATGATGTGCTGGTGCTGCGTGTTATCGGTCCGCTCTTTTTCGCCGCGGCGGAAGGGCTGTTTACTGACCTTGAGTCACGTATTAAGGGCAAACGTATCGTCGTTCTGAAATGGGACGCAGTACCAGTGCTGGATGCAGGCGGGCTTGATGCTTTTCAGCGTTTTGTGAAGCGTCTGCCGGAGGGTTGCGAATTGCGTATCAGTAATCTGGAGTTCCAACCGCTGCGCACAATGGCGCGTGCCGGTATCAAACCTATTCCTGGGCGTCTGACCTTCTTCCCGAACAGGACGGAGGCGTTAGCGGATTTACTCAGTTAATGGACAATGCCCGGTGGCGATAACGCTTACCGGGCCTGAACCGGTTAGCTATGACGACGATTGTCGTTACGGCGGCAACGTTTGTCATAGTGACGTACCCACCAATATTTGTCGCTCACCTGCTCATGCCCCCCTACACGAGCCCCTGCCAGCCAAAGAACTGCACCGACAAAAATACTCAGTATTGCGCCATGCGCAAAAAATTGCGGCAAATTAAACTGCGGCAGTTGGTTTAAAATAGAGTAACCCACGCCGACAACCATCACGACCAGCCCCAACCCCATCAGCACGTTACCGAATAACGAAGCGTTTTTGCGTTTCATATGTCACCTCCGGAACTTTTGGGTTGTTTTTAGGAAATCCCCCTAAACTTTATGTGTAAAGTATAGACAACACTTCCGTTTGTAAGTGCGGCTGTGATCACAAATGTAAAGTTTCATTTAACAAAACTTTACAAATAACACACTGAACAGTTTACATTTTTAATAATCAATGCTGGCAATTATTTAATTTACTTCAGAGTGTCGCTGTGTTTTGTCAAGCGGGCAGACAGACAGTAAACTACGCGCCAGTTATGGATCTACTCAGGACAAAAAACGTGGCAATTAAATTGATTGTTGGTCTGGCGAATCCCGGTGCGGAATATGCCGCGACGCGACACAATGCAGGCGCATGGTACGTCGATTTACTGGCGGAGCGCCTGCGCGCGCCGTTGCGTGAAGAGCCTAAATTCTTTGGCTATACCTCACGCATCACGCTGGAAGGGGAAGATGTTCGCCTGCTGGTACCCACCACGTTCATGAACCTCAGTGGTAAAGCAGTTGGCGCAATGGCCAGTTTTTACCGTATTCAGCCGGACGAAATTCTGGTCGCTCACGACGAGTTGGATCTCCCTCCGGGCGTGGCGAAATTTAAACTTGGCGGCGGCCACGGCGGCCACAATGGCCTGAAAGACATCATCAGCAAGCTGGGCAATAATCCCAACTTTCACCGCTTACGCGTTGGAATTGGTCATCCAGGCGATAAAAATAAAGTTGTTGGTTTCGTGCTGGGTAAACCCCCTGTTTCTGAACAAAAATTAATTGATGAGGCCATTGACGAAGCGGCACGCTGTACGGAATTGTGGTTCAAAGAGGGTCTGGCCAAAGCAACAAGCCGTTTGCATACCTTTAAGGCGCAATAACCAGTGATGTGCGGCATTTTTGCCGCACGCCGTGTATAATAGGCGAAGTTATTTCCATTTCTGCAATCTGTTTTCTATAACAGGTTGATTATTAAGATATTAAGGTGAGTTAAATCATGGGATTCAAATGCGGTATCGTCGGTCTGCCCAACGTCGGGAAATCCACCCTGTTCAACGCGCTGACAAAAGCCGGTATTGAAGCGGCAAACTTTCCGTTCTGCACTATCGAACCGAATACCGGTGTCGTGCCGATGCCCGATCCGCGTCTGGACCAGTTGGCTGAGATTGTTAAACCGCAACGCATTCTACCAACCACGATGGAGTTCGTGGATATCGCCGGTCTGGTAAAAGGCGCATCCAAAGGCGAAGGGTTGGGTAACCAGTTCCTGACCAATATCCGTGAAACCGAAGCTATCGGTCACGTGGTTCGCTGCTTTGAGAACGACAATATCATCCACGTGGCGGGTAAAGTAAACCCGGCAGAAGATATTGATGTTATCAATACCGAACTGGCGCTGGCTGACCTCGATACCTGCGAGCGCGCTATCCATCGCGTACAGAAGAAAGCCAAAGGCGGCGATAAAGACGCCAAAGCGGAACTGGCCGCACTGGAAAAATGCCTGCCGCACCTGGCCGAAGCGGGGATGCTGCGTTCGCTGGACCTGACGGACGAAGATAAAGCGGCTATCCGTTATTTAAGCTTCCTGACGCTGAAGCCGACGATGTATATCGCTAACGTCAATGAAGACGGTTTTGAAAATAACCCGTATCTGGACCAGGTTCGCGAAATCGCCGCCAAAGAAGGTTCGGTCGTGGTTCCGGTGTGTGCCGCCGTCGAAGCTGATATTGCTGAGCTGGATGATGACGAGCGCGACGAATTTATGGCTGAACTGGGTCTGGAAGAGCCGGGGCTGAACCGCGTTATTCGCGCAGGTTATCGCCTGCTGAACCTCCAGACCTACTTTACCGCCGGGGTGAAAGAAGTTCGCGCATGGACCATTCCGGTTGGCGCAACCGCGCCGCAGGCAGCAGGTAAAATCCATACCGACTTCGAAAAAGGCTTTATCCGCGCCCAAACAATCGCCTTTGACGACTTTATTACCTATAAAGGTGAACAAGGCGCGAAAGAAGCCGGTAAGATGCGAGCGGAAGGGAAAGATTACATCGTTAAAGATGGCGATATAATGAACTTCCTGTTCAACGTCTAAATAACATTTGTTGTCTCATGAGGTTTTGCTGAATCTCATGACATCGATAAAACTTTATAAAATCCACGCCATTGCGTGGATTTTTCATTTCATAATGCCTCAACTCATCTCGTAACAATGCTGTCAAAAATGAGTACAACATTCTTCCATCTTCATTTTAAGTAAATACAAGAACGGTATAATAAATAAACAAGGCCCCGTTATGCTCACTGATACGCAATGCCGCACTGCCAGGGCCATAGTGTGAATGTTGTTTCGTCTAAGGTTTAGACTCTATACCAACTAAAAGCTTTTTAGAAAGGTATAGATACCGTATAGCCTGTTTGGGTTAACTCATATCACAGTATCGTACATAGCCTCAGATCTTGTTCAGGCGCTCCCCTACACTCACCACCGAGGATCTTAGGCCAACTGCATGAACTACAAAATTATAATCATTTTGCAATTCTGAAACTAAATATAATTTGCGATTGCACTGCCATTAATTTAATACGCATAATGAATGAATAAAAAATCATTAAAATCGTAGACTGTAATACTCCAGAATCGCGTGAAGGAATTCATATTAAAATATTGAGATGATTTTTTAACAAAGAATCAACTCTGTTTGCTCTGTGACTATAGAGAAATACCGAAATTTTTATTTTAGATCAAATCCAACCGGCTGGACGCACCATCATCAAATTTATATTGACATTCATTAATAATAGTAGAATAGTGACCATAGAAATTTCGGTAGATATACAGGATGATGCCGTGGATAGTTTTATTTCTAATTTAATCATTTTCTTATTTATTGCCTTTTTGATAACGTTTTTTATATTCACACAAAGAATAAAAGCTAAAGCAATAAATAAAATTGACAATAGTTTGACGCTTTACAGCATTATCTTTAACAAGGGCGTTCAGGACCATGTCACATCTCCTCAGAATATCATATCACATTTAAAAATCGATCGTTTTTACCCGTTGGTCACTTACCTCCCTGCAATCCCACTCTTTTGTCTTGTTTTATATTGCCTGGAAGGCTTGTCATTAGCAATATTAACAATTTCCATCATTGCATTATTTTCATTTGCTGCATTGAGTCTTACAATGTCACTTGATATATATGAAAATGCTATTGTTCATAATACTTTGCTAAGGAAAAGAGTCTTTTTATTTAGCCAACTTGACTCTATTGATGAAAAAATAGACTATGATGGTGTTCCAAACACAAAAGAAGAAGCGCTAATGTATCCAAGATATTATGCCATAGTAAAAAATGGGCGAGTCATCTTTTGCATACCGAAAACACTTAGCAATTACTCCAACTTCAAAAAAAATTTCAATGAATCGTCTATTTTTATAAAAGAAATAATAGGCAACGAATATTAACCAGATAATTAACCCATTATTTATCAGGAAAGTATAAAATGTTTCAGAATTCAGGCGAAGTGATTATGTACTTCGGTTGTTTTTTATTTTCCTTACCATTTGTTCTTGTTTTAATTAGAAAAGTGCTTTTTTTTGTGGGGCTACCATATAATTTCCTTCATAGCCACAAAGCAGGTGTCTCTTTTGGATTGCTACTTATATATGGACTTATCATCGCATACATAGGGCAGTCGTATAAAGACAGGATCTGCAATGATGTGATGCTTTCTTATTATGAACAAGGTATAAATTATTCTGAGCTAACGCCATCGCAGAGGATAAATATATTATATGCGAGTATTCATATGCCTATAGATTTCAAAAAAGGTAACGATGTCTCTAAATACTTACCTGCGTTAGAAAAATACACATACCAATCAAAAATATATAAATATAAATCAATAGAAAAGGCCAAAGAAGAGACAAATCAATTTATGAAAATATTCACACAATAATTATACATACTGCATACCAAGCCACAAGTGCGGTAAACACATCGACCTTTGGTGTACATTAACACTAAGAGCCTATCCCACCAGGCGTTATTGGCGCAGCCAGTTTGGACACGGACAGCGCGCAAAAACCGGAGCGTACACGTAGTACGTGAGGTTTGACTCGCTACGCTCGCCCTTCGGGCCGCCGCTAGCGGCGTTCAAAACGCTAACGCGTTTTGGCGAGCACTGCCCAGGTCCAAAATGGCAAGTAAAATAGCCCTAATGGGATAGGCTCTAAGCGTCAATCCCTCTTACACAGTTATAGCAGCACACCAGGTACAATGCATTGATACTTAAAGACTGGTGTAGAAATTCACAATTGGAAACATCGAAGATTCAGAGTTTTCGTCAGAGATCGGGCCAGGCGGTGAGCGAGGAGAATTTATATGGTCGGTGGACTACATTATCGTCAGAGCACACCACGAAGAACGTAAAACTGACAACAGGCCAGGTTTATTGACTTTACGCCCGTCAAGATCCGGGGGATGCGTGACTGCATCGTGATCACGCAACATACCCGCAAACTCTTAAGCCTGGCTCTGATATTAGGCCAGGGTCACTCGCTGAAAACCTCATCCTGGAACAAGCTCAACCGTCCTTCCCCGCCACGGCCCTTTCGCCGAAAAACCGATAATGGGTATAAATATACCGCTATAAGCCATACCCACACACTTCACATTGTTTCTTATCGTTAATCCGATACGCTTTTTTCACATTATTTCTGGCGGTATACGCCGGTGCAAAGTGAATCGGGCTCGTTTCCGCGCTCGCGCGTAACACAATGATTTACCTTGCTGGCGGAACGTCAACGGACCCGCAAAAGCGCCTTATGCCCCTGGCGGAGCGTGGTGCAAAAAGGAGAAAAAATACGCGTTATGAATAACGAGGAGACCTTTTATCAAGCCATGCGTCGTAAGGGAGTGACCCGACGCAGCTTTCTCAAATTCTGTAGCCTTGCCGCCACATCGCTGGGACTGGGCGCCGGAATGACGCCAAAGATCGCTTGGGCGCTGGAGAATAAACCGCGGATTCCGGTGGTCTGGATTCATGGACTGGAATGCACCTGCTGTACCGAATCCTTTATCCGTTCCTCGCACCCGCTAGCCAAAGATGTGATCCTCTCGCTGATTTCCCTCGATTATGACGACACCCTGATGGCCGCCGCCGGCGCACAGGCCGAAGAAGTCTTTGACGATATTACCACTCGCTACGCCGGGAAATACATTCTGGCGGTGGAAGGCAATCCGCCGTTAGGAGAGCAAGGAATGTTCTGTATCAGCGGCGGCCGCCCGTTTATTGAAAAACTGAAGAAAGCCGCCGCGGGCGCCAGCGCTATTATCGCCTGGGGAAACTGCGCCTCCTGGGGTTGCGTCCAGGCCGCCCGCCCCAATCCGACCCAGGCAACGCCTATCGATAAAGTGATCACCGACAAGCCGATCGTGAAAGTCCCTGGATGTCCGCCAATCCCGGATGTCATGAGCGCCATTATCACCTATATGGTGACGTTTGATCGTCTGCCGGAACTCGATCGCATGGGTCGTCCACTGATGTTCTACGGTCAGCGTATCCACGATAAATGCTACCGCCGCGCCCATTTTGACGCCGGTGAATTTGTTGAGAGCTGGGATGATGACGCCGCCCGCAAGGGATACTGCCTGTACAAGATGGGCTGTAAAGGGCCAACCACCTATAACGCCTGCTCCTCCACACGCTGGAATGACGGCGTCTCCTTTCCTATCCAGTCCGGTCACGGATGTCTGGGATGTTCAGAAAATGGTTTCTGGGATCGCGGCTCGTTTTATAGCCGCGTGGTGGATATTCCCCAGATGGGTACCCATTCAACCGCCGATACGGTGGGGCTGACCGCGCTGGGCGTGGTCGCGGCGGGCGTTGGCGGTCACGCTATCGCCAGCGCGCTCAACCAACGTAAACGCCACAAACAACAGTTAGCGCAAGCCGAACAACAGCCGGACAATGAGGATAAACAGGCATGAGTAACCAGTATCAAACCCAGGGTTATACCGTTAACGACACCGGCCGTCGTCTGATCGTGGACCCGATTACCCGCATCGAAGGGCATATGCGCTGCGAAGTGAACATTGATGAGCAAAACATCATTACCAATGCCGTTTCCTGCGGCACAATGTTCCGCGGGCTGGAGATCATTCTGCAAGGCCGTGACCCGCGTGACGCCTGGGCGTTTGTTGAACGTATTTGTGGTGTATGTACCGGGGTACATGCTCTGGCATCGGTGTACGCTATCGAAGATGCGATTGGTATCCAGGTGCCGGATAACGCCAATATTATACGTAACATCATGCTGGCTACGTTGTGGTGTCACGATCATCTGGTCCATTTTTATCAGTTAGCCGGTATGGACTGGATTGATGTTCTGAATGCGCTGAAAGCCGATCCGCGCGCCACCTCGCAGTTGGCGCAAAGCCTTTCCGCCTGGCCGATGTCATCGCCGGGCTACTTCTTTGACGTACAAAATCGATTAAAGAAATTTGTCGATGGTGGCCAGCTTGGGATATTCCGTAACGGCTATTGGGGACATCCACAGTACAAACTGTCGCCAGAGGCTAATCTGATGGGCTTTGCCCACTATCTTGAAGCCCTCGACTTCCAGCGCGAGATCGTCAAAATCCATACCATATTTGGCGGTAAGAACCCCCATCCTAACTGGATCGTTGGCGGGATGCCGTGCGCGATCAATCTCGATCAAAGCGGCGCGGTCGGGGCTATCAATATGGAGCGCCTCAACCTGGTGCAGTCGATCATCACCCGCACCGCCGACTTCATTAACAACGTGATGGTTCCGGACGCGCTGGCTATCGGCCAGTTCAATAAAGCATGGAGTCAAATTGGCACCGGTCTGTCGGATAAATGCGTGCTGAGCTACGGCGCATTTCCGGACATTGCCAACGACTTCAGCCAGCAAAGCCTGTTAATGCCGGGCGGCGCGGTGGTCAATGGCGACTTTAAAAATGTCATGCCGGTAGATTTGGCCGATCCGCAGCAGATACAGGAGTTTGTGGATCACGCCTGGTACCGTTATCCGGACGATCGGCAGGGGCGTCATCCTTTTGACGGCATTACCGATCCCTGGTACAACCCGGGTGATGTCAAAGGCAGCGATACGCATATCCAGCAGCTCAACGAGCAGGAACGTTACTCCTGGATTAAAGCGCCGCGCTGGCGGGGTCATGCCATGGAAGTCGGCCCGCTTGCCCGAACGCTTATCGCGTACCACAAAGGGGACGCCGCCACCATAGAGTCGGTAGATCGCATGATGTCCGCCCTTAAACTGCCGCTCTCCGGTATCCAGTCTACGCTTGGCCGTATTTTATGCCGCGCGCACGAAGCGCAATGGGCCGTCGGTAAGCTGCAGTATTTTTTCGACAGGCTTATGACCAACCTGAAAAACGGCGACCTGGCCACCGCCAATACCGAGAAATGGGAACCGGCCAGTTGGCCGCAGCACTGCCGCGGCATCGGTTTTACCGAAGCGCCTCGCGGAGCGTTGGGACACTGGGCGTCAATACGCGATCAGAAGATTGAACTCTATCAGTGCGTGGTTCCCACCACCTGGAACGCCAGCCCGCGCGATCCTAAAAAACAGATCGGCGCCTATGAAGCGGCATTGATGGGAACGCAAATGGCGATTCCCGACCAACCGTTAGAAATCCTGAGGACGCTGCACAGCTTCGACCCCTGCCTCGCCTGCTCAACCCACGTGCTCGGCGACGACGGCAGCGAACTGATTGCCGTCCAGGTACGCTAAGCGTTAAGGAAAAGAACGATGACTGGAAAGCTATCTCCACGCGTCGGGGAGGCGCGTGATACTGCCGTCAGCCACTATGTGTTTGAAGCGCCGGTACGCCTGTGGCACTGGCTAACGGTGGCCTGCATGTTGGTACTGATGGTAACAGGCTACTTCATTGGCCGACCGCTGCCGTCGGTGAGTGGCGAGGCGACCTATCTGTTTTACATGGGCTATATCCGGCTGATCCACTTTGCCGCCGCGATGATCTTTACCGTGTTACTGTTGGGGCGAATTTATTGGGCCTGTGTCGGCAACCGCTATTCACGAGAGCTGTTTATCGTCCCGGTCTGGCGTCGTAGTTGGTGGCAAGGCGCTTTCACCGTGGTCCGCTGGTATCTGTTTCTGGAGAAAAAACCGGGGAGCGACATCGGACATAACCCTGTCGCGCAGGCCGCGATGTTCGGCTATTTCCTGTTGTCGGTATTTATGATCCTCACCGGTTTCGCTCTGTTTGGCGAGCATAGCCAGTACGCCATCTTTGCGCCGTTCCGCTATGTGGTTGAATTTTTCTACTGGACCGGCGGCAACTCCATCGATATTCACAGCTGGCACCGACTGGGTATGTGGCTGATCGCCGCCTTCATCGTCGGGCACGTTTACCTCGCTATCCGGGAAGACATTATGTCCGACGATACGGTGATCTCCACCATGATCAATGGCTATCGCAGCCACAAATTCCCCAAACCACACGACAAGGAGCCCTCATGAATGCGCAACGCGTAGTGGTGATGGGGTTAGGAAACCTGCTGTGGGCCGATGAAGGATTCGGTATCCGGGTCGCGGAGCGTTTGTATGCCCGATATCACTGGCCTGAAGAGGTGGAAATTGTGGACGGCGGTACGCAAGGGCTAAACCTGTTAGGTTATGTTGAGCAAGCCAGCCATCTCCTGCTCCTTGACGCGATCGATTACGGCCTGGCGCCGGGCAGCCTGCGAACCTATGCCGGCGAGAAAATCCCCGCGTATCTCAGCGCCAAAAAAATGAGCCTGCATCAAAACAGTTTTTCCGAAGTTCTGGCGCTGGCCGACATCCGCGGACATCTGCCCTGTCACATAGCGCTGGTCGGTCTGCAACCGGCGCACCTGGACGACTACGGCGGTAGCCTGAGCGAAATAGCTCGCGGCCAGCTACCGGCGGCGGAACAGGCCGCCCTGGAGCAACTGGCCGCCTGGGGGATCGTACCGCAGGCAAACGAGGTCGCACGCTGCCTGAACTATAAATGCCTGTCGATGGAAAATTATGAGGGAGTGCGCATACGTCAGTATCAGACACGTCTGGAGGGCAAAAGAAGTGGTGAATGACACCCCGTTCTCTGCGCTATGGCAACGCCTGTTAACCCGTGGATGGCAACCGGTAGAGGCTTCCACGGTAGACGACTGGATCAAACGGGTTGGAGATGGCGTCATCCTGTTAAGTAGCGATCCGCGGCGTACGCCGGAAGTCAGCGATAACCCGGTGATGATCGCCGAACTCCTGCGTGAGTTCCCGCAGTTTGACTGGCAGGTGGCGGTGGCCGACCTTGAACAAAGCGAAGCTATCGGCGATCGCTTTAATGTGCGTCGGTTTCCGGCGACGTTGGTTTTTACAGACGGCGAGCTACGCGGCGCGCTCAGCGGCATTCATCCCTGGGCTGAACTGCTCACGCTGATGCGTTCGATGGTTGACACTCCCGCAGCGCAGGAGACAGTACAATGAGCAACGCCTTTTTTCATCTGCTGGGGCCAGGTACGCAGCCTGATGACGCCAGTTTCTCGATGAATCCCTTACCGCTCACCTGTCAGGTCAATGGCGACCCAAGTATGGCGGCGCTGGAGCACTGCGCTCACAGCCCGGCGGTGATGGCATTGTTGACCGATCTGCGAGGTCAGCTTGCCCGGCGCATCCCGGAAGTCGGCGACGTGCTGGGATGGGAGTTATCTCCCCTGAATGCCGATGATCTCTCATTCCTCAATACGCTATTGGGCGAAGGCGAAGTCTCGGTACGCATTCAGCATCCGGACGGGAGTGAAAGCGAGATTCAGGAGACCATCTTCTGCGGCCTGTGGCGGGTACGCCATCTGCATAACCGACGTCTGCTGACGGATCGTCTGGAAGCAGGTAGCGCGCCCCTGACATTATGGCAAGCGGCGACCGCCGATACGCTGCCTGACGACTCTCTACTGCCTCCGCCTGTCGCTGGCCTGATGAATGGACTGCCGCTGGCCCATGAATTATTGGCGCACGTACGCGATCCGGCGTTGCAACCTCACAGCATCAATTTGACCCAACTGCCGCTCAGCGAGGCCGATCGTCTTTTTCTGGCGCGTTTATGCGGACACGGGAACATCCAGATTCGCATCTCCGGGTATGGCGAAAGCCAAATCAACGCCACAGCATTGCGCCATCTCTGGCATGTGCGCTGTCTGGATGCCCTTAAAGGGCCGTTGCTCGATAGCTATGAGATTTGTCCTTTGCCGGAGCTGGTACTGGCGGCTCCGGAAGATCTGGCCGATTCGCGCCAGCGCCTGGATGAAGTCTGCCGATGGCTGGAGACGCGCTAGCGCTCTCAACAGGAACGTCACCGGTGTCCGGTACTGATTAGCTTTTTACTCTCTTTCTGCCTACAGGAGTTAGCATGTGGGATGTCATTGACTTATCGCGCTGGCAGTTTGCGCTGACCGCGCTGTATCACTTTTTATTTGTTCCTCTTACGCTTGGGCTGATTTTTTTGCTGGCCGTCATGGAGACGATCTATGTGGTGACGGGGAAAACCGTCTACCGCGATATGACGCGTTTCTGGGGCAAGCTCTTCGGGATCAATTTTGCTCTCGGTGTGGCTACCGGCCTGACCATGGAGTTTCAGTTCGGGACTAACTGGTCGCTCTATTCCAACTATGTGGGCGATATCTTCGGCGCGCCGCTGGCGATGGAAGCGTTACTGGCCTTCTTTCTCGAATCCACTTTTGTCGGCCTGTTCTTTTTCGGCTGGCAGCGGCTGAATAAATACCAACACCTGCTGGTCACCTGGCTGGTGGCCTTCGGCTCCAATATTTCAGCATTATGGATTCTGAATGCCAATGGCTGGATGCAGTATCCTACCGGCGCTCATTTCAACATTGATACGTTACGGATGGAAATGAGCAGCTTCAGCGATCTGGTCTTTAACCCGGTGAGCCAGGTGAAATTCGTCCATACCGTCATGTCCGGTTATGTCACCGGCGCCATGTTTATTATGTCCATCAGCGCCTGGTATCTGCTACGTGGCCGCGAGCGTGAAGTGGCCTTGCGCTCGTTTGCTATCGGCTCTGTATTCGGCACCCTGGCCATTCTGGGAACCCTGCAACTGGGGGACAGTTCGGCCTACGAGGTCGCCCAAATTCAGCCGGTGAAACTGGCGGCGATGGAAGGCGAATGGCAAACCGAACCCGCGCCCGCGCCGTTTCATCTGATTGCCTGGCCGCAGCAGGAACAGGAGCGTAATGCGTTTGCCGTGAAGATCCCTGCTCTGCTGGGTATTCTGGCCACCCATTCGCTGGATACGCCGGTTCCGGGGTTAAAAAACCTGATGGACGACACTCTGCCGCGCCTGAAGCGTGGCCGGGAGGCCTGGCTACTCATGCAGGAGATAGCGCAAGGCAATCGCTCGCCGCAGGTACTGAATGCGTTTCACGCCGTTGAGGGCGATCTGGGGTACGGCATTCTGCTGGCGAAATATGCCCCGGATATGAACCATGTGACGCCGGAGCAGTATCGTGCGGCCCAGCGTGGCGCTATTCCTCAGGTGGCGCCGGTGTTCTGGAGTTTCCGTATTATGGTCGGCTGCGGTTCGCTGCTGTTAGTGGTGATGTTGATTGCGTTGATACAGACGCTACGAATGCGTATCGACCAGCATCGCTGGGTATTGCGTATGACGCTCTGGAGCCTGCCGTTACCGTGGATTGCCATTGAAGCCGGTTGGTTTATGACGGAGTTTGGCCGTCAGCCCTGGGCGATTCAGGACATTCTGCCGACCTGGTACGCTCACTCCGCGCTGACGCCGGGCCAGTTGGCCTTCTCAATGGGACTTATCCTCGGACTTTACACCCTGTTTTTAATCGCGGAAGTCTATCTGATGCAGAAGTACGCGCGTCTTGGGCCAAGCGCCATGCAACATCAACAACAAGCGCAACAACAGGGATAAAGGAGACAATCATGTTGGATTATGAAACGTTGCGGTTCATTTGGTGGCTGCTGATCGGCGTTATCCTGGTGGCATTTATGGTAACTGACGGGTTTGATATGGGTGTCGGTTGCCTGCTCCCGCTGATAGCGCGCAACGATGACGAACGCCGGGTGTTGATCAATAGCGTCGGCGCCCACTGGGAAGGAAACCAGGTATGGTTGATTCTCGCGGGCGGGGCATTATTCGCCGCCTGGCCACGGGTCTATGCCGCCGCGTTTTCCGGTTTTTATGTGGCGATGATCCTGGTGCTGTGTGCCCTCTTCTTTCGCCCGCTGGCCTTTGATTATCGGGGTAAAATCGCCAATGCCCGCTGGCGCGCGCTGTGGGATACCGGTCTGGTTATCGGCAGCCTGGTTCCCCCCGTCGTATTCGGCATCGCGTTCGGCAACCTGTTTTTAGGCGTGCCGTTTGCCTTCACGCCGCAGCTTCATGTTGACTATTTTGGCACCTTCTGGCAGTTACTCTCGCCCTTTGCCCTACTGTGTGGATTATTGAGTCTGTCGTTGGTGATTATGCAAGGAGGCGTCTGGTTACAGTTGAAAACGGAGGGCGTTATTCGTCAACGGGCTCTGTCGGCCACCCGCCACAGCGCGCTGCTGATCGTGATCTGCTTCCTGCTGGCCGGTTACTGGCTGTGGGCCGGCGTTGATGGCTTTGTCTTACTCACGCAAGATGCCAACGGCCCTTCCAATCCGCTCTTAAAAGGCGTGGCGATACTCCCTGGCGCATGGATGAACCACTTTATACGCTCGCCGCTACTGCTCATCATCCCGTTGCTCGGTATGATCCTGCCGATTCTGGCTTTCTATGCCTGCCTTCGCGGTCAGACTATTCGTGGATTTCTGTTCGCTTCCCTGACCCAGGCCTGCGTCATCTTTACCGCCGGCATAACGCTATTTCCTTTTGTGATGCCGTCGAGTGTTAGTCCTCTCTCCAGCCTGACGGTGTGGGACAGCACCTCCAGCCAGATGACGCTCGAAATCATGCTGGTGATTGTGCTGATTTTTCTGCCAATCGTACTGCTCTATACGCTATGGAGCTATTACAAAATGTTGGGGCGTATCAACCTGGAGACCCTCCGCCGCAACGATCATGAACTTTATTAGGGAGCGGGAGCGATGTGGTATTTACTGTGGTTTGTCGGCATTCTGCTGATGTGCTCACTGTCGACACTGGTGTTGGTATGGCTTGAGTCGCGTCAACAATAAAGAGGTAAACCGGGGTCAGCGCCGTCTGACTCCGGTTATTTTTATCTTTTTACGCGCCTGGTGAAGACGTTTCCCCGCCGACAGGACGACATAACATTGATACATGTCGTTATCATAATGTTTACTTTTAGAGGTGCGTCATAATTATGACAAATAGCCGCCTTGCACATATTACGCATATTTAAGCAATTAATTGCATAATTAGCGATATATCACCTCTTATATAGGATAGTTAACCACTTCCCATCCAAAATCATAACGAAAATCCAACTGCCTGCCATTTTTGATCTGAGTTAATTGTTTAAAAAAGTGTTAAATTTATCGCTACATGGTGTGATCTACTATGTACCACGGTCAATTAAAGAACATATTACTTTTATCACTAAGGTTTATCATGGATAAGTTATCTTACGCTTCAGATAGCAGCACATCTGCCTGGAATACCTACCTGCAACAAATCGAGCGTGTGGCCCCTTATCTGGGCGAGTTATCCCCCTGGGTGGATACTCTGCGCCACCCAAAACGCGCTCTGATCGTCGATATTCCGGTACAAATGGATGATGGCACTATTCGTCATTTCGAAGGATATCGCGTGCAGCACAACCTCTCCCGAGGTCCGGGTAAAGGCGGTGTTCGCTACCATCCTGACGTTGATCTCAATGAAGTGATGGCCCTGTCAGCATGGATGACCATCAAATGTGCCGCGCTGAACCTGCCGTACGGCGGCGCCAAAGGCGGCATCCGCGTCGATCCGTTCTCGCTGTCGGAAGGTGAACTGGAGCGTTTGACCCGCCGCTATACCAGCGAGATCGGCATTATCATCGGGCCGCAGAAAGATATTCCTGCGCCGGATGTCGGCACCAACGGTAAAGTGATGGCCTGGATGATGGATACGTATTCCATGAATCATGGCACGACGGTCACTGGCGTCGTCACCGGTAAGCCTATCCATCTTGGCGGTTCGCTGGGCCGTGAAAAAGCGACGGGGCGCGGCGTTTTCGTCAGCGGGCTGGAAGCCGCGCGTCGGGCGAATATCGCCGTTGAAGGCGCTCGCGTTGCGGTTCAGGGTTTTGGTAACGTCGGCAGCGAAGCCGCGCGTCTGTTTGCAGGCGCTGGCGCCCGTGTCGTGGCGATTCAGGATCATACCGCGACGCTGTTTAACGCCACCGGTATTGACATGAAAGCGCTCACGGCATGGCAGACAGAACACAAACAGATAGCCGGTTTCCCGGGCGCGGAAACTATCGCCAGCGATGCGTTCTGGCGTCTGGAGATGGATATTCTGATCCCGGCGGCGCTTGAAGGTCAGATAACTCGTCAGCGCGCGGAAGCCCTGACGTGTAAGCTGGTGCTGGAAGGGGCTAACGGCCCGACCTATCCGGATGCTGATGATGTTCTGGCCAGCCGTGGTATCCTTGTGGTGCCTGACGTGGTCTGTAACGCAGGCGGCGTAACCGTCAGCTACTTCGAATGGGTACAAGATATGGCCAGCTTCTTCTGGAGCGAAGAAGAGATCAACGCGCGCATGGACAAAATCATGACCGACGCGATCGTCCATGTCTGGGAGAAAGCGGCTGAGAAATCCTGTTCTCTGCGCACCGCAGCCTATATTGTCGCCTGTGAGCGCATTCTGTTGGCCCGTAAAGATCGCGGTATCTATCCGGGTTAAGGCTACAAGTTATTGCGCTAAAATCCACGTCCCGGCGTGGATTTTTTGTCTGTATACCCCGTTTTCCACGCGCGCGCCGATAAATTCTGTCTCAATAAAATGTCTGTTTGTTCGCAAAATAGCGGTTCAATCACGCGTATCTGGTCATCGTAGACTAAGGTTTTGTCATGGTAAATGCCGTTGGCTTTGGCTCACCGCTAAGGAGATAACTTGATGATACCCCCAGAGATTCGCCGTTCTGTTCTACTGCAGAAAGCCATAAAACTGGCGCTGGCAGGGACGCTGCTGACGTTTGCATCGTTTTCGGCGACTGCCGCAGACCCGTCTTCCGACACTGAAACTCCGCAGCCGCCGGATATTTTGCTTGGCCCGCTCTTTAATGATGTCCAGAATGCAAAACTCTTCCCCGATCAGAAAACCTTTGCTGACGCCATACCTAATAGCGATCCGCTCATGATTCTTGCCGATTATCGTATGCAGCGGAACCAGTCCGGCTTCGATTTGCGTCATTTTGTTGATGTTAACTTCACCCTGCCGAAAGCAGGTGAAAAATATGTCCCGCCTGCCGGGCAGTCATTGCGTGAACATATTGATGGCCTGTGGCCGGTGCTGACCCGTTCAACTAAAAACGTCGAAAAGTGGGACTCGCTCTTGCCGTTGCCTGAATCCTATGTCGTGCCGGGTGGGCGATTCAGAGAGATTTACTACTGGGACAGCTATTTTACGATGCTGGGGCTGGCGGAAAGCGGGCACTGGGATAAGGTGGCGGATATGGTGGCGAACTTTGGTTACGAAATTGACGCCTGGGGGCATATTCCTAACGGCAACCGTACCTACTACCTGAGTCGTTCGCAGCCGCCTTTCTTTGCGTTTATGGTTGAGTTACTGGCGCAACATGAAGGTGACGATGCGCTGAAAGAATACCTGCCGCAACTGCAAAAAGAGTACGCCTACTGGATGGAGGGCGTTGAGACATTGCAGCCAGGGCAACAAAACCAACGCGTCGTCAAACTGGAAGACGGTAGCGTTCTCAACCGCTACTGGGACGATCGGGATACGCCCCGCCCTGAATCCTGGGTTGAAGATATCGCTACCGCCAAAAGCAACCCCAACCGCCCGGCAACGGAGATCTATCGAGACCTCCGATCTGCCGCCGCCTCCGGCTGGGATTTCAGCTCCCGCTGGATGGATAATCCGCAGCAGCTCAGTACCATCCGTACCACCACGATTGTCCCTGTCGATCTTAACGCTCTGCTGTATCAGCTGGAGAAAACCCTCGCGCGCGCCAGCGCTGCGGCGGGCGATCGGGCCAAAGCCTCGCAATATGACGCGCTGGCCAACGCGCGGCAAAAAGCCATTGAAATGCATCTGTGGAATAACAAAGAGGGTTGGTATGCCGACTACGATCTGCAGAACAATAAAATCCGTGACCAACTCACCGCTGCCGCGCTGTTCCCGCTCTATGTAAACGCCGCCGCGAAAGATCGCGCCGTGAAAGTGGCGGCGGCGGCCCAGGCGCATCTGCTACAGCCTGGCGGGCTGGCTACCACCTCGGTTAAAAGCGGACAGCAGTGGGATGCGCCAAACGGCTGGGCGCCGTTACAATGGGTCGCTGCCGAAGGATTGCAAAATTATGGGCAGGATGACGTGGCAATGGAAGTCACCTGGCGCTTTTTAACCAATGTGCAGCACACCTACGATCGCGAGAAAAAACTGGTCGAAAAATATGACGTCAGCAGTACCGGAACCGGCGGTGGCGGCGGCGAATATCCCCTTCAGGACGGCTTTGGCTGGACCAACGGCGTGACGCTGAAAATGCTCGATCTGATTTGTCCGCAGGAAAAACCGTGCGATAGCGTACCGTCTACTCGTCCGGCATCGTTAAGCGCAACGCCGACAAAAACGCCGTCTGCAGCGACGCAGTAACGCGTGTTTATAGTAGGTTGACCCGGCGCTGACCGGGTCAACGCTTACACGTTCTGCAGCGGTTAGCCGCGTCGCAGAAGGCGGAAAATCACCAGCACCACAATCGCGCCCACCACGGCGACCAGGAAACTGTGCAGATTAAAGCCGCTGATACTGCCGCCAATACCAAACATCGTCGCCAGCCATCCGCCAACGACCGCCCCGACGATACCGAGAATACAGGTCAGGATAAATCCCCCGCCATCGCGCCCCGGCATAAGCAATTTGGCGATAACGCCGGCAATCAAACCAAAAATAATCCAGGCGATAATTCCCATTTGCAAACCCTCTTTCCAGTAAAAACGTTTTAAGTATAGGCAAAGTCGAGCGTCGCATTTCTGAACACTGATTTATCTCGCGGACATAAAAATTTATTTATCGCTATTAAGTTCTTTCTACCGATGCCGATAACCCAACGATAGTCTGCGTATCAGGGGTTATTTCGTGTGAGTGGTTACAATGAGCAGTTCCTGAAAAAAAATCCATTAGCGATATTAGGCGTGCTACGGGATTTAAATAAAAATCAGGTTCCACTGCGTATTTCATGGGCGCATGGTCAATTCATCAGTAAAATTTTGGCGGTAGACCCGGAAAAACTCATCGTGGATTACGGCAGCCAGGAATATGAAAATAGCGCCGTATTACGTGCCGGACAGGTAGCCATTATCGCAGAAACGCAGGGCGCAAAAGTCGAGTTCACGTTGCCGCAACTCGTTACAGGCGAATATCAGCGGCTGCCAGCCTTTATCACGCCCCTGCCGTCGTCACTGTGGTTTGTCCAGCGCCGGGAGTATTTTCGCATTGGCGCGCCGCTGTATCCGCCTTATTACGGCGTCACCACGCTACCGGACACCCGTACGTTACGTTTTCGCCTGTTTGATCTTTCCCTGGGCGGCATGGGCGCGCTACTGGAATCCGCCATCCCCGACGGACTAATCGAAGGCGCACGCTTTTCGCAGGTTGAACTGAACATGGGGCCATGGGGGATTTTTCACGTTGACGCCCAGCTTATCTCCATCAGCGAGCGTAAGGTGATTGATGGGAAAAATGAAACGATCACCACTCCCCGCCTGAGCTTTCGTTTCCTTAACGTTAGCCCGGCGGTGGAGCGGGAGTTGCAGCGGATTATTTTTTCGCTTGAGCGCGACGCCCGAGAAAGAGCGAATAAAGTGCGAGAATAATCTTCACGCTAAACTACATGGCGTCCAGCGCCTGCTGAAGCTTCCAGATATAGCGCGGCGCCTGCGGCGCGGGATGATTATCAACAACATGTTCAAAAAACTCGTCCGCATCCAGATCGTTAATTTTTTCTATCGCCTTCTTCCTGTCGGATGAAAAAGTACGCAATAACGCGCCTGCGCCGTTAGCATAAGAGACGACCAGCGCATATTGCATCACCTGCGGATCTTTGATGCCGGCTAGCGGCCCATTTTCCAGAATGCTCAGATACGCCGCGCCCATTGAGATGTTACGCTCAGGGTTTTTCAGCTCGCTGGTGGTCGGTTCGCCACGCCAGCCCATGCGACGGTAAACGTCGCGCCCGGAGGTCGACGCCTTTAACTGCATCAGGCCAATCGCATTGGATTTACTGACCGCGTTAGGGTTGCCGCCGGATTCAATGGCGATAATCGCGGTGATTAAATGCGGATCAACCCCCCATGCCGCCCCGGCTTTTTCACTGATGGGCATCCACTGCATCGCACGCTTTACAGGCACTTCGGCATTCCACGGTGGATTCCTGTAATCCTGTTTTGAGCTACAGCCAGCCAGTATTACTACCAAAAAAGCAAACCATCTTAATTTCACGTCATCTATCCTTATAGCCGTAACTTATCTGCCGAAGAGGTCATACCGCCCCGGCCAGGCACTTAGGTTGCCTCCCTGGTGCGCATCCAGAAACGTCGCACAACGAGGGACATCGCCTAATATATGCGGCATGATATACATTTGCATTCTATTGTCAGCAAGGAATTACCATGTCTCTGTTTCATTTAATCGCCCCCTCGGGCTACTGTATTAACCAACAGGCCGCGTTACGCGGCGTTCAGCGCCTGACTGACGCGGGTCATCAGGTGGAGAATGACGAGGTGATTCGTCGCCGCTATCAGCGTTTTGCCGGTACGGACGCGGAACGGCTGGCCGATGTTAATTCGCTGGCCTCGCTAACTTCGCCGGATACGATTGTCATGCCGGTTCGCGGCGGCTATGGCGCCAGCCGCTTGCTGGATCGTATCGACTGGCAGGCGCTCGCCTCCCGGCAACAGCGCGATCCCTTACTGATTTGCGGTCATAGCGATTTTACGGCGATTCAGGCTGGACTCCTGGCGCAGGCCAATGTCATCACCTTTAGCGGTCCTATGCTGGCGGCAAATTTTGGCGCCGAAACGCTGAATACGTTCACCGAGCAACATTTCTGGCTGGCGCTACGCAAGGCGCAATTTACCGTAGAGTGGCAAGGCGACGGCCCTCAGTGCGACGTACAGGGCACCTTATGGGGCGGAAATCTGGCGATGTTGATTTCCCTTATCGGTACGCCCTGGATGCCGACTATCGATAAAGGAATTTTAGTGCTGGAAGATGTCAATGAGCATCCTTTCCGGGTGGAGCGTATGCTTTTGCAACTGGAGTACGCCGGAATTTTAAACCGCCAGAGCGCCATCGTTCTCGGCAGCTTTAGCGGCGCGGCGCCCAACGAGTATGACGCCGGCTATTCTCTGGAGAGCGTCTACGCGTTTTTACGTTCCCGTCTGTCCGTTCCGCTGATTACCGGTCTCGACTTCGGGCATGAACAGCGTACGGTAACGCTCCCTATCGGGGCAAACGCGACGCTTAAAAATACGCGCCAGGGGACTCAACTCACTTTATCTGGTCATCCTACGCTGCAATTGTAAAAAAAGTCCCCGACAGGCTAAGTAAAACGCTGCCCTGGCCGTTATTATGTTAATGTTAAATAATACGAAGTCGTGTGAGTCAGGAGATATAAAACGTTGGATGCTGCAACAATTATTAGTCTATTTATTTTAGGTTCCATCCTTGTAACCAGCAGTATCCTGTTAAGTTCATTCTCATCGCGACTGGGTATCCCGATTCTGGTCATTTTCCTCGCCATTGGGATGTTAGCGGGTGTGGATGGCATTGGCGGTATTCCTTTCGATAATTATCCTTTCGCTTATATGGTCAGTAACCTGGCGCTGGCGATTATTTTACTCGATGGCGGCATGCGCACCCAGGCCAGCTCTTTCCGGGTAGCGCTGGGCCCCGCGCTGTCGCTGGCGACGCTCGGCGTGCTGATCACGTCGGGGTTAACAGGTATGATGGCCGCCTGGCTGTTTCATCTGGATCTTATCGAAGGTCTGCTTATCGGCGCGATAGTCGGTTCCACTGACGCCGCAGCGGTCTTTTCTCTGCTTGGCGGCAAAGGGCTAAACGAACGTGTAGGCTCCACGCTGGAGATCGAATCGGGAAGTAACGACCCGATGGCCGTTTTTCTGACCATTACATTAATTGAGATGATCCAGAAACATGAAACCGGTCTGGACTGGATGTTTGCCGTCCATATTATCCAGCAGTTCGGTCTCGGTATTGTTTTTGGCCTCGGCGGCGGTTACCTGCTACAGCAGATGATCAACCGTATTTCTCTGCCCAGCGGCCTGTATCCGATGCTGGCGCTCAGCGGCGGTATTCTGATTTTTGCTTTGACGACCGCGCTTGAAGGCAGCGGCATTCTCGCGGTCTATCTGTGCGGATTCCTGTTAGGAAACCGTCCGATTCGCAACCGTTACGGCATCCTGCAAAACTTTGACGGACTAGCCTGGCTGGCGCAGATCGCGATGTTCCTGGTTCTGGGGCTGCTGGTGACGCCTTCCGATCTGTGGCCGATTGCCGTCCCTGCGCTTATTCTCTCCATCTGGATGATTTTCTTCGCCCGCCCACTGTCGGTGTTTACCGGCCTGCTGCCATTTCGCGGCTTCAATCTTCGGGAGCGCATTTTCATCAGTTGGGTCGGACTGCGCGGCGCGGTGCCGATTATTCTCGCCGTTTTCCCGATGATGGCCGGGCTTGAAAACGCTCGCCTGTTCTTTAATGTCGCTTTCTTTGTGGTACTGGTGTCGCTGCTCCTGCAGGGAACATCGCTGTCATGGGCGGCGAAGAGAGCTAAAGTGGTCGTGCCTCCGGTTGGCTGGCCAGTATCGCGCGTGGGGCTTGACATCCATCCTGATAATCCGTGGGAGCAATTCATCTATCAGTTGAGCGCCGACAAATGGTGCGTCGGCGCGGCGTTGCGCGACCTGCATATGCCGAACGAAACCCGCATTGCCGCGCTATTTCGCAATAATGAACTGTTTCACCCCACGGGTAGCACTCGCCTGCAGGAAGGCGACGTACTCTGCGTGATTGGCCGGGAGCGCGATCTGCCAGCGCTGGGCAAATTGTTTAGCCAGTCGCCGCCGGTTTCGTTAGATCAGCGTTTCTTTGGCGATTTTATCCTCGAAGCGAATGCGAAATTCGCCGACGTGGCGCTTATCTACGGGCTGGAAGAAGGAACGGAATACCGGGATAAACAACAAACCCTGGGTGAAATCATACAGCAGCTGCTGGGCGCTGCGCCGGTCGTCGGCGATCAGGTGGAGTTTGGCGGCATGATTTGGACGGTAGCTGAAAAAGAAGATAACGTGGTACGCAAGATTGGGGTACGCGTCGCCGAAGACGAAGCAGAATAAGGTCGTCGGACAACGTCGACCCGCCCCCAGGTGGACCGGTCGACGCCTTAGCCTGAGTTAGGTTACGTTGTCACAAACGGCACACGCGGCGCTACGGCGCACAGTAGCTCATAGCCCAGCGTGCCTGCCGCAGAGGCGACATCATCGACCTTAATTTCTTTGCCCCATAATTCAACCGGCGTGCCGATTCCCGCCTGCGGACACGGCGTCAAATCCACCGCCAGCATATCCATTGAAACGGTGCCTACTGTTCTGGTACGGATACCGTCCACCAGCACGGGCGTCCCGGTCGGCGCATGGCGTGGATAGCCATCGGCATAACCCGCCGCGACGATGCCAATGCGTTGTTCCTGAGTCACAGAATACCCTCCGCCATAGCCTACCCTTTCACCAACGCTCAGCGTCTGCACGCCAATAATTTCGCTACTCAACGTCATCACGGGTTTTAGTCCGGTATCGGCAATATCCCGCCACTGTCCTGACGGCGACGCGCCGTACAAAATAATGCCCGGCCTGACCCAGTCATAATGCGCCTGGGGATGCCACAGCGTCGCTGCCGAATTTGATAACGAGTATGCACACTGCAGGCCTTCTGTCGCCAGCGCAATACGCCTCATCGCCTCCCCGATACCTTCCGGATGATCGGCCTGAGCAAAATGTGACATCAGGGTCATTTCACCGACATTGCGCATTGCCCGCAATTGCTGCCAGACGGTCTGCGCCCGCTCAGGCTGAAAACCGAGTCGGTTCATGCCGCTGTTGACTTTGACATAGATATCCAGCGGCGCGTTAAGCCGCGCATTTTGCAGCGCTTTCAACTGCCAGTTACTGTGGATGCAGGTGGTCAGCCGATAAGTGTCATACGCCTCCAGGTCTTGCGCATGGAAAAACCCCTCCAGCATTAATATCGGCCCTTTCCACCCGCGCTCACGCAGGGTAATCGCCTCTTCAAGGTTGAGCATAGCGAAACCATCTGTGGCGCCCAGCGCGCTCCAGACGCGTTCAATACCGTGGCCGTAGGCGTTGGCTTTCACTACCGACCAGACGCGCGCCTCTGGGGCCGCCCGGCGCACAATAGCCAAATTTTGTTTCATTACCTGTAAATCAAGGCTGGCCTGTATAGGGCGGGTCATTTCACTTCCTTTATCAGTTATGCGCGCTATGCAAACGTTGCGGGCGGGTGGGCGTAAAATCGGAACGGTATCGCGCCACGCTCAGATCGTCGTAGGGTATCGCTGGCGTACGACCCGACAAGATATCGCTTAACAACTGGCCTGAACCGCAGGCCATCGTCCAGCCTAAGGTGCCGTGTCCAGTATTAAGCCACAGATTTTTATAACGGGTGCGTCCTACTACCGGCGTGCCGTCTGGCGTCATGGGGCGCAGGCCGGTCCAGAATGTGGCCTGCTCAATATGACCGCCGCGCGGAAAGAGATCGCGCACAACCATCTCCAGCGTCTCGCGGCGCGGTTGCAGTAAGTCGGTATTAAAGCCCACGATTTCCGCCATTCCCCCCACACGAATACGCTTATCAAAACGCGTAATAGCGATTTTGTAGGTTTCATCAAGAATCGTCGATACCGGCGCGCCGTCTGGCTCGACGATTGGGATGGTTAATGAATAGCCTTTCAGCGGATACACCGGGATATCAACAATGCCTTTAAGCATCGCCGTCGAATACGATCCAAACGCCATAACATACGCATCTGCTTTAATGATCTCATCGGCGCATTTCACGCCGTAAATCTGATCATTTTCGTACAGTAATTTTTCCACGGGAGTATTAAAGCGAAAGGTTACGCCCGCCTGCTCCGCCATGCGCGCCAGACGCTGGGTAAAGAGCTGACAGTCCCCGGTTTCATCATTCGGTAAGCGCAGTCCGCCGGTTAATTTATGCGCAACCTCAGCCAGAGCGGGTTCAACTTCCGCCAGTCGGCTGGATTCCAGGAGCTGATACGGCACCCCGGCATCTTCCAGCACGGCGATATCACGGGTGGCGTTCTCATACTGTTGCGCGGTGCGGAAGAGTTGCAGCGTTCCCCCCTGGCGGCCTTCATATTCGATACCGGTCGCGGCGCGTAGCGTTTTCAGGCAGTCGCGACTATATTCCGCCAGACGCACCATGCGGCCTTTATTTTCCATATAATGCCGGGTATCGCAGTTACGCAGCATTTGCCACATCCACTTCAGTTGAAACGGGGTGCCATCCAGACGCACCGCCAGCGGCGCATGGCGCTGGAACATCCATTTTATCGCCTTCAGCGGTACGCCAGGGGCCGCCCAGGGCGCCGCATATCCCGGTGAAATTTGTCCGGCATTCGCCGCGCTGGTTTCTTGCGCCGGGCCGGATTCGCGATCGATGACGGTGACATCATGCCCCGCCTGACTCAAGTACCAGGCGCTGGTCACGCCAACTACGCCACTCCCCAGGATGACAACTCGCATAGCCACTCCGTTAATAGTAAAAGAACAATCTTCTGATTACATCTTGATAACCCAGATAAAAATATTATTCAACATATGACTTTTTTATGGTGACGTGCTTCACATATACCCTAAAGACAAGCGATCCCACTGGTTTGGGATCTCCTGCTACGCGGCATGGCTATACAGCATAAAATGATGCCAATACCCGATTTTTTGCCGTTCAATGTGGAGGAAATCGCAAAGAAAAGTTTTCACGATCAAGTCGTTTTTTAACATGGTGTTCTATGCTTGAAAGGAGGCGCTCCATACAGAGAGCGTCGCCAACAATGAGGGTGCGCGAATGGCAACGATTGATTCCATGAACAAGGACACCACACGTTTGAGCGATGGACCCGACTGGACATTTGATCTGCTGGATGTCTATCTGGCAGAGATAGACCGCGTGGCGAAACTCTACCAACTGGATACTTACCCGCACCAAATTGAAGTCATCACTTCCGAACAGATGATGGACGCCTACTCTAGCGTCGGGATGCCGATCAACTATCCGCATTGGTCGTTTGGCAAAAAGTTCATTGAGACGGAACGTCTGTATAAGCATGGTCAACAAGGACTGGCTTATGAAATTGTGATCAACTCTAATCCCTGCATTGCCTACCTGATGGAAGAGAACACCATCACCATGCAAGCGCTGGTCATGGCGCACGCCTGTTACGGACACAACTCCTTTTTTAAAAATAATTATCTCTTCCGGAGCTGGACGGATGCCAGCTCTATCGTCGATTACCTGATTTTCGCCCGAAATTACATTACCTGCTGTGAAGAACGCTACGGAGTGGATGAAGTAGAAAAACTGCTCGACTCCTGCCACGCGCTGATGAATTACGGCGTCGATCGTTATAAGCGCCCGCAGAAAATCTCGTTGCAGGAAGAGAAAGCGCGACAAAAAAGCCGGGAAGAGTATTTACAAAGCCAGGTGAATATGCTGTGGCGCACGCTGCCAAAACGCGAGGAAGAAAAAACTGTCGCCGAAGCACGCCGCTTTCCCGCTGAACCGCAGGAAAACCTGCTCTATTTTATGGAGAAAAACGCCCCGCTGCTCGAGCCGTGGCAGCGCGAAATTCTGCGCATCGTGCGTAAAGTCAGCCAGTATTTTTATCCGCAGAAACAGACGCAGGTCATGAACGAGGGCTGGGCGACCTTCTGGCACTACACCATCCTGAACCATCTGTATGATGAAGGCAAAGTGACGGAACGCTTTATGCTGGAGTTTTTACACAGCCATACCAATGTCGTATTTCAGCCGCCCTATAATAGCCCCTGGTATAGCGGAATTAACCCCTATGCGCTCGGCTTTGCCATGTTCCAGGATATCAAACGTATTTGTCAGTCGCCCACGGATGAAGATAAATACTGGTTTCCGGATATTGCCGGTTCCGACTGGCTGGAAACGCTGCACTTCGCCATGCGCGATTTTAAAGATGAAAGCTTTATCAGTCAGTTCCTGTCGCCAAAAGTGATGCGTGATTTCCGTTTCTTCACGGTACTTGATGATGACAGGCATAATTATCTGGAGATCTCCGCCATTCATAACGAAGAAGGTTATCGGGAGATTCGATCAAAACTGTCGTCACAGTATAACCTGAGCAACCTGGAGCCGAATATTCAGGTCTGGAATGTGGATTTACGTGGCGACAGATCGCTAACGTTGCGTTATATCCCGCATAACCGCGCGCCGCTGGATAAAGGCCGCAAAGAGGTACTGAAACATGTGCATCGGTTATGGGGCTTTGATGTGATGCTGGAGCAACAAAATGAGGATGGCAGCGTAGAACTGCTGGAGCGTTGTCCGCCGCGCATGAACACGCTGTAATCGAGATGCTGCCCGGTAGTGTTTTCGCTTACCGGGCATCGCGGGATTATCGTCCCTGAATCGCTAAATCGCCGGGAAGATTTTTCTGCATCCGATGCCAAATCTCGCCGCTGTCATGCCCGTAACGCCGCACCGTTTCATACACCTGGTCGTGCGCGCCCTGCTCGCATAACGACGATAATTTATGATAGAAACCCAGTGCCAGACTGCGCGCTTCCGGATTGGCGAAATAGTGGCGACCAATGCGGGTGTATAACCCTTTCATGCCGTTCAGGATCAAGCCGTAAATAGGATTGCCGGAGGCAAATGCCAGACCACGAAAGATGTTATAGTCCAGATCGGCGAATGCATCGGCATGGTCGGCCACTTCGTGGGCAGTGGCCAGCACTTCCTGCGCCTTATCCGGGTGTTGACGCAACGCGGTACGAATAAAGATAGTAGAAATATTGGTACGCACCGACAACAAATTGTCGATCAGTTGCGGAACGCTTTCATGATCAAGGCGGGCCAGCGTTTCAAGGATATTCAGCCCTGACGTTTCCCAAAAATTATTAACCTTTGTCGGTTTGCCATGCTGAATGGTCAGCCAGCCATCTCGCGCCAGCCGCTGTAACACCTCGCGTAATGTCGTGCGCGTCACGCCGATCAGTTCGGAGAGTTCTCGTTCTGCCGGTAAGATCGTGCCAGGAGGAAAGCGGTTATTCCAGATACTTTCAATAATATACTCTTCCGCGAAACCCGCCGGGCTCTGCGCCTTAATGACCATAGTGAGATTTCCATTACACAGCAAAACATAGTTGTACTCATCATACCAGACGGGCGTAACACCTGATAGCGGACGCAATGAAGAAAAAGGGGATCAAGGCACCATTTCTGATATCGCCTGCCAATATCGTTAAGGACTTGCTTGCATTCGTCGCGCTCGCTACTCTCTGTGTTTAAACATAAAAACGCTATTTCATTTTTCTAGGTAAGGAAAAATTTCATGGAGATCTCATGGGGTCGCGCCATGTGGCGCAACTTTTTAGGCCAGTCGCCCGACTGGTACAAACTGGCACTACTTGTCTTTTTAATTGTTAACCCATTCATTTTCTTAGCTAATCCCTTTATTGCCGGTTGGCTGCTGGTGGCAGAGTTTATCTTCACTCTGGCGATGGCGTTAAAGTGTTACCCCCTGCTGCCCGGCGGGTTACTGGCCATTGAAGCCGTCATCATCGGTATGACCAGCGCCGCCCATGTACGTGAAGAGGTTGCCGCCAACCTGGAAGTCTTGCTGCTGCTGATGTTTATGGTGGCAGGCATCTACTTTATGAAGCAGTTATTGCTGTTTATTTTTACCCGTCTGTTACTCAGTATCCGCTCGAAGATGGTTCTGTCGCTGGCCTTTTGCGTCGCCGCCGCATTCTTGTCGGCTTTCCTTGACGCGCTTACCGTCGTTGCGGTGGTGATCAGCGTCGCCGTCGGTTTTTACGGGATTTACCATCGTGTGGCCTCATCGCGCGGCGAAGAGAACGATATGCTGGACGACAGCCATATCGATCCGCATTACAAAACGGTGCTGGAGCAATTCCGCGGATTCTTGCGTAGCCTGATGATGCATGCAGGCGTGGGGACGGCGCTGGGCGGTGTCATGACCATGGTCGGGGAGCCGCAAAACCTGATCATCGCTAAAGCGGCTGGCTGGCATTTCGGCGACTTCTTTTTGCGGATGTCGCCTGTCACCGTCCCGGTACTGGTATGTGGACTGTTAACCTGTATGCTGGTCGAGAAAATGCGCTGGTTTGGCTATGGCGAAACGTTGCCCGAAAAAGTCCGTGACGTCTTGCAGCAATTCGACGATCAAAGCCGTAAGAAGCGCACCCGCCAGGATAAAATTAAACTAATAGTCCAGGCGGTTATTGGCGTCTGGCTGGTTACCGCCCTCGCCCTCCATCTCGCGGAGGTGGGACTGATTGGTCTGTCGGTCATTATTCTGGCCACCGCGTTAACGGGTGTAACCGATGAACACGCCATCGGCAAAGCGTTTACCGAGTCGCTGCCGTTTACTGCGCTGTTAACCGTTTTCTTCTCCATTGTGGCGGTTATTATCGATCAACATCTTTTCGCGCCGATTATTCAGTTCGTCTTGCAAGCCTCTGAACACGCGCAGCTAACGCTGTTCTATCTCTTTAACGGCCTGTTGTCTTCCATCTCAGATAACGTCTTTGTCGGCACCATTTATATCAACGAAGCGAAGGCGGCAATGGAAAACGGCGCAATCAGCTTAAAACAGTTTGAGCTGCTAGCCGTGGCCATCAATACCGGTACTAACCTGCCATCGGTAGCGACGCCAAATGGTCAGGCGGCATTCTTATTCCTGCTGACCTCCGCGCTGGCGCCGTTAATCCGTCTCTCCTATGGCCGTATGGTCTGGATGGCGTTACCGTACACTATCGTACTGACCCTGATAGGGCTACTGTGCGTCGAATTCACTCTTGCGCCGGCCACCGAATGGATGACTCAGGCAGGATGGTTAGCAACGCTTTCGTAACGTTTGGCCGGGCAATACACCGCCCGGCTCCGATTTTTGCCTGATAATTATCCAATTACACATTATTTCATTTCCCGCTAGTGGCGCACGAATTGAATTGGTTTACACTGCGGTCTCTACGCATGTTGCAGGGAAATTATTATGTTGCGATTTTTAAACCAGTGCTCACGGGGTCGGGGCGCATGGTTACTGATGGCGTTTACCGCCCTGGCGCTGGAAATGGTGGCGCTGTGGTTCCAGCACGTCATGTTACTTAAACCTTGCGTGCTATGTATTTACGAACGTTGCGCCCTGTTTGGCGTGATGGGCGCGGGTCTGGTCGGCGCAATAGCGCCGAAAACGCCGCTGCGATACGTGGCGATGGTTATCTGGATTTACAGCGCCTGGCGGGGTCTACAACTGGCGTATGAACATACGATGATTCAGTTGCATCCCTCGCCGTTCATGACCTGTGACTTTATGGCGCGCTTTCCAGACTGGTTGCCGTTGGGTAAATGGCTGCCGCAGGTGTTTGTGGCATCCGGTGATTGCGCCGAACGCCAGTGGTCGTTTTTAACGCTGGAGATGCCGCAATGGCTGTTGGGGATCTTTGCCGCTTATCTTGTAGTGGCGATAGCCGTCGTCATAGCCCAGGCATTTAAGCCTAAAAAACGCGACCTGTTCGGTCGTTGATACACACGCTCCTTCGGGAGCGTTTTTTTTGCCCGAAGCGTTGTTTGCCAGTGATTAAAAGTTGTATATTAAATACATCTTTTAATCACCACATCAGGGAGATGTCTTATGTCCCACTTACGCATCCCGGCAAACTGGAAAGTTAAACGCTCTACCCCCTTTTTCACCAAAGAGAATGTTCCGGCGGCACTGCTCTCTCATCACAACACAGCGGCAGGCGTTTTCGGACAACTCTGCGTGATGGAAGGCACCGTGACCTACTATGGCTTTGCGAATGAAACCGCGACAGAACCCGAAGTGAAAGTGGCGATTAATGCCGGGCAATTCGCCACCAGTCCGCCGCAATACTGGCATCGGGTAGAGCTGAGCGATGATGCGCGGTTCAACATTCATTTTTGGGTAGAGGAAGACCATCAGGGCGAGGAAATGTATCAACAGAAAAAAGCCTGACATCGGTAAACCAGTCACCACTGGGCGGCGTCCCGCCCAGTAGCCAGGTGATTAATGGCGCTAATTAAACGCTAGAGTAGTTTAATTTTAACGTGGTATCCCTCAAGCCCTTTCATCGTTTCTCGCGGCGCGAACTCTATTTCGGAAACCTCTTGCCCGGTTTTCTTCCGTAGTTCGGCAACCTTTTTGCTAATGAGTGCCGCGATTTCCTCTTCTGCTTTATGTGTCAACTCTTCGCTGTTCATTGATTTCCTCCTTTGAACTCGCAAACGGCTAAGCGCAATAAGACAGTCTCGTCATGGACGCGCTACTATTTTAACGTACAAAAAATTATAGGCTATCTTTCTGAGGATTATCAGGATGTTTCGCTTTAGAAGATGCAAAAAACCGCCTGGCACAGACGGTGCATCAGGCGGTTGGTTAATAGCACAAGACGCTATCTACGAGGATCTTCAACCTCATTCTGGGTATCCGGGTCGAGAGGATCGTCTCCCTCCGGCGTATCCGGAATATTTTCACCAGGAAGCGGCTCATCCTCTGGTAATGGATCGACTAAATCAGGACGTTCAGACATAAAGCCTCCAACGAACCATAGTTATTAAAGATACCCTACAGCACTACTTTTGGTTTTTCTTTGGATTTTTTCCTTCGTCTTCGGGTGTCTTATCAGGCTTCCTGGGCTGATCCTTTGAAACGCGCAACGGTTGGTTATTCATGGGGTAACTCCTCAGGATAGGCAGCGATATACTGCTTTGAAAGTATAGAGTCGCCGCCATACGTGCGCGAGCGCAGCGACAAGGCGCGTCAGGGAAGAATAGAAGGCAGTGATAACGCCAGGTGACGGAATTTGCACGCAATTCCTGATTTCAGGGGCCGCCCGGCGTAAATTAAAGAATTGTAAACAATCAGCCGTTTTGCCGAAGACTTATTCTGCCCACGACGGTTTATTTAAAATATGATCCTGCCAGTCCCGTACTTCAGATTCTTTAACCGCGATATGACGGACAGAAATTCGCTCGCCATGCATAGCGGCTTTCGATCCAGTCAGCAGCGGATGCCACGTCGGCAAGGGCTTACCTTCCGCCAACAAACGGTAGGCGCAGGTCATCGGCAACCATTCAAAGTCTGGCAAATTTTCGCGAGTGAGTTTGATACAGTCGGGTTCAAATTCAAAACGGCGCTCATAATGGCGGCACTGGCACGTTTTGATATTTAATTGCCTGCACGCCACGTTGGTGAAGTAGATTTCATCTGTATCTTCATCCATCAGCTTATGCAGGCAGCATTGACCGCAGCCATCGCACAACGACTCCCACTCGGCATCGGTCATTTCATCCAGGGTTTTACGTTGCCAGAAAGGTGTATCGCTCATTAAAGTATCCGCCATTGCACTAAAGCTGCACCTTATAACCAGTCTGGCCTGCAGATGCAAGTTTTACCGCCGCTGAAGGCGGCAAGCAGATTTTACAGAACGCGGGTAGACAACGTTTCGCCATTAAAACGAATGTCCAGCTCATCGCCGCTTAATAATGGCCCCACGCCTGCCGGCGTGCCGGTTAGCACCACGTCCCCGGCTTTGAGCGTAAAATAGCGGCTCATATAGGCGATAAGAGGCACAATAGGATGAATCATATCCGCGGTCGACCCTTGCTGGCGAACCTCGCCATTAACGTTAAGTCCGATAACCGTATTTTGCGGATCGCCGCAGAAGGCCGCGACAGGGATGAAGCCTGAAATCGGACATGCGTTATCAAAACCTTTGGCTTTTTCCCAGGGCTGTCCGGCCTTTTTCATTTTCCCTTGAATATCGCGCAGGGTTAAATCAAGCGCCACGCCATAACCAGCTATCGCTTTACGTACATGATCTTCGGTCGCCTGGCGGAGCGTTGCGCCAATCAGCACGGCAAGCTCAACTTCATGATGAACAGCGCCCATATCCGCCGGAATCGCCAGCGGCTGGCGAATATCACACAATGCGGTTTCCGGCTTGATAAAAAGCACGGGTTCTTCCGGCGTCGCGCTGCCCATCTCCTTGATGTGATTTGCGTAATTACTGCCCACGCAGACCACTTTACTTACCGGGTAATCAAGCAAGGCACCTTGCCAGTTACGATGTTGATACATATTTTCCCCTAAGATCATGATGGAATTCAGGCGCGGCGCCGAATACCGTTTAACGGTCAGCGGGCGACGTATTTTGTCCCACCGAAGAAAGATGTTGTTTCAGCAAATCTTCCGGCGGCGGCGGCAATTGTAAATAATAGCCCTGCTCGCTTAACGCCTGTTTTACTTTTTCGAGCTCGGCATTGACTAATTTTTTACGTCCATCAAGCGGCAGCATCATCGCTAACTGCGGCTGACCGAATCCTTTCATCAACGCTTCAGGCACCCGCGAAAAATCGTCTTTTTTTTCGACATACAAATAGGTTTGATCGCGCTTGCTACTTCTATAGATCACACAAAACATACTTTTACTCTGAATTAACGGGATGGTGACTTGCCTCAATATAATACTGACTATAACATGCCTTCTGGACTTCGGAATATCACTCCGTATCGGAGATGATAAATAGCAAATTGAGTAAGGCCAGGATGTCAAACACGCCAATCGAGCTTAAAGGCAGTAGCTTCACCTTATCAGTGGTTCATTTGCATGAAGCGGAACCAGAGGTTATTCGTCAGGCGTTAGAAGACAAAATAGCGCAGGCTCCTGCGTTTTTAAAACACGCCCCTGTCGTTATTAACGTTAGCGGTCTTGAAAGCCCGGTAAACTGGCCGGAACTGCATAAGATCGTGACCTCAACCGGCTTACGCATTATCGGCGTGAGCGGCTGTAAAGACGCCAGCCTGAAAGTAGAAATCGATCGGATGGGTCTTCCTTTACTGACTGAAGGTAAAGAGAAAGCGGTTCGGCCTGCGCCCGCTGAGCCGGCAACGCCCAGCGAACCGCCGCAAAACGCTAATCCCATCACAAAAACGCGATTAATTGATGTTCCGGTTCGTTCCGGTCAGCGCATTTATGCTCCACAATGTGATCTGATTGTTACAAGTCACGTCAGCGCTGGCGCAGAACTTATCGCTGACGGCAATATCCATGTCTATGGCATGATGAGAGGTCGCGCGCTGGCAGGGGCGAGCGGCGATCGGGAAGCGCAAATTTTTTGTACCCATCTGACGGCAGAACTGGTCTCTATCGCAGGTGTTTACTGGCTGAGTGATAAAATCCCAGCAGAATTTTATGGCAAAGCGGCGCGCCTGCGTTTAGCAGACAACGCTTTGACAGTTCAACCGTTGAATTGATCCCTTTTTAACAAGGAATTTTTATGGCACGCATTATTGTTGTTACTTCGGGTAAAGGGGGCGTTGGCAAGACCACCTCCAGCGCGGCCATCGCTACAGGTTTGGCCCAGAAGGGAAAGAAAACTGTCGTCATTGATTTTGATATCGGACTGCGTAACCTCGATCTGATTATGGGGTGCGAACGTCGTGTCGTTTACGATTTTGTAAACGTCATTCAGGGCGATGCGACACTGAATCAGGCGCTGATCAAAGATAAGCGTACTGAAAATCTCTTCATTCTTCCGGCGTCGCAGACCCGGGATAAAGACGCGCTAACGCGCGAAGGCGTCGCTAAGGTACTGGACTCACTGAAAGCGATGGACTTTGAGTTCATCGTTTGCGACTCGCCGGCGGGTATCGAAACCGGGGCGCTGATGGCGCTCTATTTTGCCGATGAAGCGATCATCACGACTAACCCGGAAGTCTCTTCTGTCCGTGACTCGGACCGTATTCTGGGTATTCTGGCATCGAAATCTCGTCGCGCAGAAAATGGCGAAGAACCGATTAAAGAACATCTCCTGTTGACGCGCTACAATCCAGGCCGCGTCAATAAAGGCGACATGCTCAGCATGGAAGATGTACTGGAGATTCTGCGTATTAAACTCGTCGGGGTGATCCCGGAAGATCAATCCGTACTGCGCGCATCGAACCAGGGCGAACCGGTGATTCTTGACGCCACTGCGGATGCGGGTAAAGCCTATGCAGATACCGTAGATCGTCTGTTGGGAGAAGAACGTCCTTTCCGCTTCATTGAAGAAGAGAAGAAAGGTTTCCTCAAACGCCTGTTCGGAGGATAAATTATGGCATTACTGGATTTTTTTCTCTCGCGGAAAAAGAGTACCGCTAATATTGCAAAAGAGCGGTTGCAAATCATTGTCGCGGAACGTCGCCGTAGCGATGCCGAACCGCATTATTTACCGCAGTTACGTAAAGATATTCTTGAGGTCATTTGTAAATACGTACAAATCGATCCGGAAATGGTTACCGTCCAGCTTGAGCAAAAAGATGGTGATATCTCCATCCTTGAACTTAACGTAACGCTGCCGGAAGCCGAAGAGTCAAAATAAGCTCTTTTATGGGAAAATTCCTGGATTAAAAAAGGCAGAAGAATCTGCCTTTTTTATTTTTTTACATTATCCCGAATACGGACATTTATTTCACTGGCCGTTTTCCCGGCAATTACCGTCGTTAACGCGGATACTCCTGCAACAGAAGAGTTAACTTCTCCGCCATCAGTTCGGCGCGCCAGCCGGAAATCAATTCCGGTTGCCCATTTTGCGGTTTTAATTTCCAGTGCCAGTTAAGCAACTGATTAATCTGCCGACGAGATGCCAGTAGCTCGCCGCTGACGTGATGCGACGCGCTCACCTCCGCCACCAGCGCTTTGATGGCCTTAAACGCTTTGCGATAGCCCGGCATGTCCATCAGATTCAACAGGGGTTCCGGCAATGCCTCTTCCGGTAACGCCTGTGCTTTCGCCACCAGCGATATCAACGTCTTGCCGTGAAAACGAATCTCGCTGCCGGAAAGCCCCAGGCTATCCAGCTCACCGAGACTGCCCGGCATATAACGCGCGACCGCCCACAGGTTTTCTTCACGCACAACAAAGTTCACCGCCATATCGCGCTCACGCGCCTTACGTAGCCGCCAGTCAGCTAAAAGTTGCAGACAGGCTAACTGGCGGGTACGCAGTTGCCAGGCATTAGTGATATCCCGCCATGCCTCTTCCGGTGCCTGAATCTCCTGACGGCGCTGCTGCATCAACCGACACTCATCAAGCGCGGCAGGCAGCCATCCTGCGGCTTCAGTTTCAATCATCAGCTTTTTGGCGATCGGTAACAGATACCAGACATCCGCCGCCGCGTATTCACACTGACGCTCGCTTAAAGGCCGGGCTAACCAGTCGGTACGAGATTCGCTTTTATCCAGCGCCACGCCCGTATACTCTTCTACCATCGCCGCAAAACCCCACGACAGCGGACGCCCGCAAAACGCCGCCAGAATTTGCGTATCAATCAGGGGTTCCGGCAGTTCGCCAAACGCATTCAGAAATACTTCCAGATCTTCGCTACCCGCGTGCAGAAATTTGGTGATTCCCGTATCGCGCAGCACCGCTTTTAACGGCGACCAGTCGCTGATGCCGAGCGGATCGATCAGGGCGACATTTGCCCCGTCAAATAACTGGATCAATCCTAACTGCGGGTAATAGGTGCGGGTACGGACAAATTCCGTATCTAAAGCAATAGCCGGACATGCGCGGACAGCTTCACACAGGCTCGCCAGCGCATCGTCCGTTTCAATCATTTGGTAATTCAAATCGTGTTCTCTTTGGTTCGCGCCAAAAAAAACGCCGGCTTAACCGGCGTCTCTCGTTAGCTGACTTAACGCTCAGGCTTTATTGTCTACTTTGCCACGGGCTTCGTCACGCAGTTCTCGTCGTAAAATTTTCCCAACGTTAGATTTTGGTAATTCCTCGCGAAACTCGACCTGTTTGGGCACTTTATATCCGGTCAGATGGCGACGGCAGAAGGTGATCAACGCATCGTCAGTCAATGCCGGATCTTTCTTAACCACAAAAAGCTTCACCGCTTCGCCGCTACTACCGGAAGGCACGCCAACCGCCGCGACTTCCTGCACGCCAGAATGCTGCATCACCACATCTTCAATTTCGTTTGGATAAACGTTGAAACCAGAAACCAGAATCATATCTTTCTTACGATCGACAATCCGCAGAAAGCCGTCTTCATCCATAACCGCAATATCGCCCGTATGCAGCCAGCCATCTTTAATGATTTCATCCGTCGCGTCAGGACGCTGCCAGTATCCCAGCATAACCTGCGGGCCTTTCACGCAAAGCTCTCCGGCCTCACCCGGCGCGACTTCGTTGTCATCGTCATCCACCAGTTTGGCTTCTGTTGACGGTACAGGCAGGCCGATACTGCCGCTGTGATAATCAATATCATGCGGGTTGACGCTCACCAGCGGGGCGCACTCGGTCAGCCCGTAGCCTTCCAGCAGGTATTGCCCGGTCAGCTTTACCCAACGTTCCGCAACGACATTTTGTACCGGCATCCCGCCGCCGGCTGACAGATGCAGCGAAGAAAAATCCAGCTGTTGAAACTCTTTATTATTGAGCAGAGCGTTGAATAGCGTATTAACGCCAGTCATCGCCGTAAATGGATATTTCGCCAGCTCCTTGACCAGGCCGGGGATATCACGCGGATTGGTAATCAGCAGGTTTTGCCCACCCAGCTCGATAAAAAGCAGACAGTTCATGGTTAAGGCAAAAATGTGATACAGCGGCAGCGCGGTCACTACCAGCTCTTTCCCCGGGTGCAGCAGCGGCCCATAGGTCGCTTTCACCTGCTCCAGATTCGCCAGCATATTGCGGTGGGTCAACATCGCGCCTTTCGCCACGCCCGTCGTACCGCCGGTATATTGCAGGAAAGCCAGATCTTCAGCGACAACCTCGGGTTTGACATACTGCATACGGTAGCCATGCTGTAGCGCGCTGCGAAACGAGATCGCATCTGGCAAGTGGTATTTTGGCACCAGACGCTTGATGTATTTCACGACAAAGTTAACAACCGTACCTTTAGCGGTAGAAAGCTGGTCGCCCATCCGCGTCAGAATAACGTGCTGTACCGACGTTTTCTCGACCACTTTTTCCAGCGTATGGGCAAAGTTAGAAACAATAATGATTGCCGCCGCGCCGCTATCGTTAAGCTGATGCTCAAGTTCGCGCGGCGTGTAAAGCGGGTTAACGTTCACCACAATCATGCCGGCGCGTAAAATACCAAATAGCGCGACAGGATACTGCAACAGGTTTGGCATCATCAGCGCCACACGGTCGCCTTTTTTGAGTCCCAGCCCTTGTTGTAAATAAGCCGCAAATGCCCGACTACGTTCTTCTAATTTGCGGAAGGTCATTACCTCCCCCATATTGACGAACGCAGGCTGATCGGCATAGCGCGTCGCCGCATGTTCAAACAGTTCAACCAGGGATTGATAACGGTCAGGGTTGATCTCCGCCGGAACATCAGCAGGATAACGGTTAAGCCAAACCTTCTTCAATGCATCACCTCTAAAATGAGTGTTCGTCGTCATCACAACCCCAGTTAATAAACAAGTCGTTAACATTATATTAACTCAGCGTACCAGTTTATTAATTACGCAACTGAAAGGTTGCGAAGCGCGTCACTATTTATTTTTATTATGTCTCTATGAATGCAGAAACAGCGGACCAGCCGCTGTTTCTTTTATTGATAAAACAAAGGGTTACTCTGTTACTATCGTCTGAACCTCTGCGGGTCCAGGGTTATACCATCCCCAACCGCCATAGCCATAAGGCCAGGCGCGTCCGCCGTAAAACCACGGATCGATCGGCTGTGGAGGCATGACGACCTGCTGAACAAGATGCCAGCGTTTATAGCCGGTAGCCTGCATCAGCATAAATTTATACGGCGTATTGCCGATTTTACCGTCAACCGTGCCGGTTATCGGGCCGACAACGGTAACTAACTGGCCACGGAAGTCCACCGGGTCCAGAAAACCGTTCACATCGGCAAAAATTCTGCCGCGCGAGGCTTCGCCCAGAACAGGACGCGCGCCGCTATCGAGCGGTACGGTCGCGATTTCAAGCCGGGTTTTTCCCTGCTGATTTTGTACCGCCACAACTTTACCGCCGAAACGCGCCTCTTGCCCGATATAGAGTTGTGGCGCATTCATCACCCGCACCAAATCCTGCTGCGGCGTCGGACTCGAACCTTTAATGGCATCCGGGATAGTCACGCAACCACTCAGCATAAGCGCAAAAGCGCACGCCAGCGCCCCTTTTATTAACCGTTTTTGAACCGCCATGATGCGACTCCTTTTTCTCGACCTCTATTCCACCCCACAGCATAAAGTATGGGGGGTAATAGTAGTGAGAGTCATTCTTTGCCGGGAAGTTTCTTCCACGCCACTTCGTTACGCAAATAAACCGGCTCGGCATGTTCCACGGCAACGGTCTCTCCTGCCGCCAACTTTTGACTGGCGATGGGCAACATATCTTCCGCTGCCGGGAGCGACACCTCCCCATCATGAAGCGTCAGGCCGCACTCCTTCGCCAGATCGGGCCAGGCGGACCAACCCGTTCCTACCGTCGCCCACTCGCCGGAAAGCTGTTTCAACCGCTCGCCGACCCGTTCCGGTTTCAGCACCGCTTCCGTCTCTTCGCCCTGCCAGACGCCCTGCGCATCACGCTGGTATTCCGCCCAGTACACTTCGCCCATCCGCGCGTCAATCGCAGCGAGTATGCGGGTCGCGCCGGTTTTACGCCACGCGCCCTGCGCCATCGTGGCAAGCGTCGAAACACCAATCATCGGCAGATTTGCCCCTAACGCCAGCCCTTGCGCAATACCAATGCCGATACGCACGCCGGTAAAGCTGCCCGGACCGCGCCCAAACGCCAGCGCATCTATCTCATTGAGCGAGGCGCCGCTGGCGGCCAGAATCTCCTGCACCATGGGCAGGATACGTTGAGTGTGTTCTCGTGGACAAAGCTCAAAGTGAGCATTGATAGTACCGTTGTTCCACAGGGCGACAGAACAGGCCTCTGTGGCGGTATCGATAGCCAGAATTCGCATGAGGTTTCGTGCTTAGATCAATAAAATAGCGCGCATCTTACCATACTCCGTAACAAATTACTCGGCGGATGGAATCGCAAGAAAGCGAACGGCACGGGCGATATCACGCGTGCGCGGCGCAGGAGGCAGGCTGGCGAGAAACGTGGCGCCATAGGGCCGCATCACCAGCCGGTTATCACAAATCACTAACACCCCGCGATCGTCCGCATCGCGAATCAGCCGCCCTACTCCCTGCTTCAGCGTAATCACCGCGTCGGGCAGTTGAACCTCATCAAACGGATCGCCGCCGCGCAAACGACAGTCTTCCATTCGCGCTTTTAACAGCGGGTCGTCCGGGGAGGTAAACGGCAATTTATCGATAATCACCAACGATAACGTATCGCCGCGCACGTCCACCCCTTCCCAGAAGCTGCTGGTGGCGACGAGCAGCGCGTTGCCCGCGCTAACAAATTGCTGTAACAGTTGGCCTTTACTGGTTTCCCCTTGCAACAATACCGGCAGCGTCATGGTGGCGCGAAACTGCTCCGCCAGATCGCGCATCATGGCGTGTGAGGTGCACAGCATAAAACATCGCCCGTTATTGGCTTCGATAATCGGCCTGAGCATAGCCGCCAACTGTCGCGCCGCGCCGGGCTGGTTGGTTTGCGGTAGGTTACGCGGTACGCAGAGTAACGCCTGGCGCGTATAGTCGAATGGGCTGGGCAGCAGCATGGATTCTGCCTGTTCAATTCCCAGACGGGCGGTAAAGTGGTGGAGATCATCATTTACCGATAACGTGGCCGAGGTAAAAATCCAGCTACCGGGCTTCTGTTCCATCACCTCTTTGAATTTGTCCGCCACGGTGAGCGGCGTCAGCGCCAGGGTGAAATGGCGCGAGGTGCACTCATACCAGTAGCTGTATCCCGGCTGATTGATCTCTTTTAAGCGTTTCAGCCGTGAACGGTATAGCGTGGCGCGTTCAAAAGCCGCATCCAGCAGCGCCGAACGGCCCAGCGACAGCTTCGCCACGTCGTAACAAAGCTCCAGCGTATCATCCAGCAGTAAAAATGCCCGTTGGATACGTGGGTCGGCTAACAGTTCACGCAAATTTCCCCGGTAGCCGGGCTCCCCCAGTTGCAGGCGAAAATCCTGGGCGCTCTGGGCAAGGCGATCGGCGCATTTTTGCAACTGTTGAGTGTCTTTCAGTTCCGTCCGGTAGGCGATGGTGATGTCTTTTGCTAAATCCAGCAACTGACGGCTGGAGAGCGATTGTCCGAAATACTGGCTGGCGATGTCAGGCAGTTGGTGGGCTTCATCGAAGATCATTACTTCAGCCTGAGGGATAAGTTCGCCAAACCCGCTCTCTTTAACCACCATATCCGCAAGAAAAAGGTGGTGGTTTACAATCACCACATCCGCGTCCATCGCCTTTTTACGCGCTTTCACCACAAAGCACTCTTTATAGAGCGGGCAATCGCTGCCAAGGCAGTTGTCGTTGGTACTGGTGACCAGCGGCCAGGCCTGGGAATCCTCCGCCACGCTGACGCAGGTGCTGATATCGCCATCCCGCGTCTGATTTGACCAGGAGCGCAGCAATATCACGTCGCTTAACGTTTGTACCGGTAAATCGCCGCCCGCCAGCGCTTGTTGTTCCAGCCGCTCCAGGCAGAGGTAGTTTGAACGTCCTTTCAACAGGGCCGTCTTACCGGTAAACGCCAACGCTTTTGCTACCGTCGGCAGATCGCGGCTGTAGAGTTGATCCTGCAACGCTTTCGACCCGGTCGAAATAATGACTTTTTTCCCGGCGCGCAACGCCGGAGCGAGGTAAGCATAGGTCTTCCCGGTTCCGGTGCCGGCTTCAACAACCAGAGGCTGCGCATTTTCAATCGCTTGTGTTACGGCAACCGCCATTTGTCGCTGTGGTTCGCGCGGTTTAAAGCCGGTTATCGCTTTGGCCAGTTGGCCATCTGCTGCAAAATCGTCCGTCACACTGCCCCCTGTTAATTTACACAGGGATTATGTCAGGGTAGAAAGGCTTACGCCAGTTACAGAGGTGACGGCGGCGCCACATTGTGGCAGTCTTGAGCCATTCAAATGGAAAGCGAATGAGGAATAAGTGATGTCTATCGTGCGTATTGATGCCGAAGATCGTTGGTCAGACGTGGTGATCTACAATAATACGCTGTGGTATACCGGCGTGCCGGAAAACCTGGACGCCGACGCTTTTGAGCAAACGGCGAATACTCTGGCGCAAATTGATGCGGTGCTGGAAAAACAGGGCTCCAGTAAGTCACGTATTCTGGATGCCACTATTTTCCTGAGTGATAAAGCGGATTTTGCCGCCATGAATAAGGCGTGGGATGCGTGGGTCGTCGCAGGCCATGCGCCGGTACGCTGTACCGTACAGGCCGGGTTAATGAATCCGAAATATAAAGTTGAGATTAAGATTGTCGCGGCGGTATAAGCCGGTTATTCGTCTTCATCCTCAAAACGCGCCACTATCCGTTCGCCGGTATGGTTGGCGCGAAGTTCGCCCGCCACCTGGGCAATCGCTTCTCCGCTGCTCATACCTTGCGACATCAATTCCTGGATACGTTCTACGGCTTTTTGCTGTTGTTCATGACTGAGTGAAGGTAAACCTGCAAACATGATTAACTCCTGCTAAATTGTTAGCGCTAATTATTTCACGCTACCCGGCGGTAAGCCAGTAGTGTTGTAACGAGTCAGGAATGATGAAGACGTTATCTCCCACTGTTATCACCTTACCCTGGCGTCCGAACGCCGCTGAACACTATTTTGCGCCCGTAAACCATTTGCCATGGGCGATGCTGCTGCATTCAGGTGATGCTATTCATCCCTATAACCGTTTTGATATTCTGGTCGCCGATCCTGTCACCACGCTGACCACGCGCGCGCAGGAAACCACGGTATGTACTGCGCGCACGACTACCGTCACTCTCGACGATCCGTTACACGTTTTGCAGACTCAACTGGAGGCTCTGCCTTTTCATCCTCAGCCTGACCCTGACTTACCCTTTCAGGGCGGCGCGCTGGGTCTGTTTGGTTATGATTTAGGGCGGCGTTTCGAAATTCTGCCCGATACTGCCGCGCGCGATATCGCTTTACCCGATATGGCGATTGGCCTTTACGACTGGGCGCTGATTGTCGATCACCATAAACAGGTAGTGTCGCTGATAAGCTATCACGATGCAGACGCCCGATATCGCTGGCTCACCAGCCAGCGCGCGCCGACCCGAACGCCCTTCAGGCTTACCTCGGCCTGGCAATCCAATATGACGCGTTGCGAGTATGGCGAGAAGTTTCGTCAGGTGCAGGCCTGGCTGCACAGCGGGGACTGCTATCAGGTCAATCTTTCCCAGCGTTTTCAGGCGAGCTACGAGGGTGATGAATGGCAGGCTTTCGAACGCCTTAACCGCGCAAATCGCGCCCCGTTCAGCGCCTTTCTTCGTTTACATGACGGCGCCATATTGAGCCTTTCTCCCGAGCGTTTTATCCAACTGGAGAATGGTCATATTCAGACGCGCCCGATCAAAGGTACGCTTCCACGGCTTAACGATCCGCAGGCGGATCGTCAGCAGGCGCAGAAACTGGCCAACTCAATGAAAGATCGCGCTGAAAATTTGATGATCGTCGATTTGATGCGTAACGACATTGGCCGGGTCGCCGTGCCGGGTTCGGTGAAAGTGCCGGAACTGTTCGTCGTCGAACCATTTCCTGCCGTTCACCATCTGGTTAGCACCATTACCGCCCGTTTACCGGACTCGCTTCATGCCACCGACCTGCTGCGCGCGGCTTTCCCCGGCGGCTCCATTACCGGCGCGCCTAAAGTGCGGGCAATGGAAATTATCGACGAACTGGAGCCGCAGCGACGCAACGCCTGGTGCGGTAGCATCGGTTATCTGAGTTTCTGCGGCAAGATGGATACCAGTATTACTATCCGCACCGTCACGGCAACGCAGGGCCAACTCTATTGCTCAGCCGGCGGCGGTATCGTGGCCGATAGCAACGAAGAAGCGGAATATCAGGAAACTTTTGATAAAGTTAATCGTATCCTGCACCCACTGGAGAACTAATACGTGGATACCAGCCGACTGACGCTCGATCATTTCTTATCGCGCTTTCAGCTTTTGCGCCCGCAGATGCCCCATGAAACGTTGAATCAACGTCAGGCCGCCGTACTGATCCCTGTGGTTCGCCGCCCCCAACCGGGGCTGCTGTTGACCCAGCGGGCTATTCATTTGCGCAAACACGCCGGACAGGTCGCCTTTCCCGGCGGGGCCGTGGACAGTACCGATGCTTCGCTTATCGCCGCAGCGCTTCGCGAAGCGCAGGAGGAAGTCGCCATCCCGCCGCAAGCCGTGGAAGTGATTGGCGTTTTACCGCCGGTAGACAGCGTGACCGGTTTTCAGGTCACCCCGGTGGTCGGCATTATTCCGCCAAATCTCCCCTGGCGCGCCAGTGAAGACGAAGTGTCTGCGGTGTTTGAAATGCCGCTGGCGCAAGCGTTGCAACTGGGTCGATATCACCCGCTTGATGTTTACCGTCGCGGCAATTCGCACCGCGTATGGCTCTCCTGGTATGAGCATTATTTCGTCTGGGGCATGACCGCAAACATTCTTCGTGAGCTGGCGCTGCAAATCGGCGTAAAGCCCTGACTGTACACAACGCCTTTCACGTTGCCTCAAGGCGGTAACAATCGCCTCCCCCAAAGAGGCAGCCTGAAGGGCAACGTGTATATACTTAACTTTACGCGCGCAAGACACGACTTGAGATTACTGTCGCAATATTAGTAAAAACGCGGTTATTCATTAGTTTAATTCATGTGAATAGTTAAGCTGATGCCAGCGTTCCCTCTTACACTATGCGCAGTTATAACATCGTAACCGGAAGCCCCGGTTGCCCTGTCAGGAGTATTATCGTGATTAGCCTATTCGACATGTTTAAGGTAGGGATTGGTCCCTCCTCTTCCCACACTGTTGGCCCGATGAAGGCCGGTAAACAGTTCGTCGATGACCTGGTCGAAAAAGGATTACTGGATAACGTTACCCGCGTCGCTGTCGATGTCTACGGCTCGCTGTCGCTGACGGGGAAAGGTCACCATACCGATATCGCCATTATTATGGGTCTGGCGGGTAATGAACCCGCTACCGTGGATATTGATAGTATCCCCGGTTTTATTCGCGACGTCGAAACGCGCGAGCGTCTGTTACTGGCCCAGGGACGTCACGAAGTCGACTTCCCGAAAGATGACGGAATGCGTTTTCACAACGGCAATTTGCCGCTGCATGAAAACGGGATGCAGATCCACGCCTGGCATGACGACACGGTCATTTATAGCAAGACGTACTATTCCATCGGCGGCGGCTTTATCGTTGATGAAGCGCATTTCGGCCAGGAAGCGACGAATGAGGTTACTGTACCTTATCCGTTTAAATCGGCGAAAGAAATGCTGGAGTATTGCAACAGCACCGGCCTTTCACTCTCCGGCATGGTGATGCAAAACGAACTGGCGTTGCATAGCAAGAAAGAGATTGAAGAGTATTTCGGTCACGTCTGGCAGACCATGCAGGCCTGTATTGATCGCGGTATGAATACCGAAGGCGTGCTGCCGGGGCCGCTGCGCGTACCGCGTCGCGCCTCCGCGCTGCGTCGTATGCTGGTTTCCAGCGATAAGCTTTCCAGCGATCCGATGAACGTCATTGACTGGGTGAACATGTTTGCTCTGGCGGTGAACGAAGAGAACGCCGCAGGCGGTCGCGTCGTGACGGCGCCAACCAACGGCGCGTGCGGCATCGTTCCTGCGGTACTGGCTTACTACGACCATTTTATTGAGTCTGTCAGCCCGGATATTTACACCCGCTACTTCCTGGCGGCAGGCGCTATTGGCGCGCTGTATAAGATGAACGCGTCTATTTCCGGCGCGGAAGTCGGCTGTCAGGGTGAAGTCGGGGTCGCCTGTTCGATGGCGGCGGCAGGCCTTGCTGAACTGTTGGGCGCCAGCCCGGAACAGGTTTGCGTTGCCGCTGAAATCGGCATGGAGCATAACCTGGGGCTGACCTGCGACCCGGTTGCCGGTCAGGTGCAGGTGCCGTGTATCGAGCGTAACGCCATTGCTTCGGTTAAAGCGATTAACGCTGCGCGTATGGCCATGCGTCGAACCAGCGCGCCGCGCGTCTCGCTGGATAAAGTCATCGAAACGATGTACGAGACCGGAAAAGACATGAACGCCAAATACCGTGAAACGTCGCGCGGCGGGCTGGCCATTAAAGTCCAGTGTGATTAAACGCCGTTTCCCCTCCCTTCGCCCATCTGCTACGGATGGGCGAAATTTTTATCTCTTCCTCGTCGACTCCACGTTTCCCCACTACACTTGCTGTGTCGCGGTTGGCTTTTGTCGCCAACGCTTATTGGGCGGCCCGCATGCAAACAGCACAACGGATCATCAACCATTATCGCCGTAATCGTTTCATTGTTTGCACGATTTGTGCACTGGTCACGCTCATTCTTACGCTGAGCATCCGATTTATTTCGGAGCGGAACTTAAATCACCATCGCACGGTTGCATTCGCGAATCATGCCGTTGATGCGCTGGATAATGTGCTGCATCCTCTCCTGGTCGGACGAAACATACTGCTACCCTTGCTTGAGCTTCCGTGCGCGACCGCGCATTTGCCGTTGCGTAAGCAAGCCGCCCGCCTGCAAACCATTCGTTCTATCGGGCTGGTAAAAGAGGGAATTCTCTACTGCTCAAGCATTTTTGGCGCCCGTAATACTCCCATACGCCAGCTTCAGCCCGATCTTCCCGCAGCTGGCGATCTGCTGCTACTTTCCACGGACCAATCGTTACTCAAGGGAAGCCCGATCCTCATTCAGTGGTATCCCGCCTCTGCCAATGGACAGGATGGCGTGATGGAAATTGTGAATATTGACTTGCTGGCGACTATGCTACTTGAGCCGCAGCAGCCGCAAATTACCAGCGCCAGCCTGACGGTCGGCAAACGGCACCTGTTATATGGTCGGGGCGTGGTCGATACTCTTCCGGAATTAAAAAAAGATGAAGAGCGTTACCAGCTTTCATCGCGGCATTTCCCTTTTACTATCAGCGTCAGCGGGCCGTCGGCAGGCGTACTGGCGTTCAAACATCTCCCGACACAGTTACCGCTGGCCGTATTGCTTAGCCTGTTGATCGGTTATATCGCCTGGCTGGCAACGGCCAGCAGAATGAGCTTTTCCTGGGAGATTAATCTGGCCCTTGCCGAACGGGAGTTTGAGCTATTTTGTCAGCCGTTGCTTAATGCCCGCACGCAGCAGTGTACCGGCGTTGAGATCCTGTTACGCTGGAACAACCCGCGCCAGGGCTGGATCTCTCCGGATGTTTTTATTCCTATCGCCGAGGAGCATAACCTGATAGCGCCGCTGACCCGCTATGTGATTGCGGAAACCATTCGGCAGCGGCACTACTTCCCCATCAACCATCAGTTTCATATCGGCATCAATGTGGCGGCAAGCCATTTCCGACACGGCGTGCTTCTCAAGGATCTTAATCAGTACTGGTTTAGTGCGGAACCTGTTCAGCAACTGGTGCTGGAGCTCACGGAACGCGACGCGTTGCTTGACGTTGATTACCGCCTGATGCGCGAGCTGCATCGTAAAGGCGTGAAGTTAGCCATCGATGATTTTGGCACAGGAAACAGCTCGCTCTCCTGGTTGGAAAAACTGCGGCCGGATATTTTGAAAATCGATAAATCCTTCACCGCCGCCATCGGTACCGATGCGGTCAATTCAACGGTGACCGATATTATTATCGCGCTAGGGCAGAGACTGAATATTGAACTGGTGGCGGAAGGGGTCGAAAACCAGACGCAGGCACAGCATTTGCGCCAGCATGGCGTGCAAATGTTACAGGGCTATCTCTATGCGAAGCCGATGCCCATTAGCGAATTTCCACAGTGGCTGGCGGGCAGCGCGCCGCCGCCCGCCCGGCATAACGGACAGATTATGTCCGCGATGCCGCATCTATAGACTTGATTCCTGCGTGTGACGTTATTCCTCTTCGTCGTGGGCAGGCTGTTCTTTAACAATCCGAACCAGATCGACACGATAGTCGTTGGCCTCGACAATGGTGATCCGCAGTGGCGGAACATCAATGACATCGCCTACACGAGGAATATGGCCATTAGCGGCGATCACTAACCCCGCGACCGTCGCAATATCGCCCTCTTCGTTCACCAGATGGTCAACTTCCAGCGCCTGCTGTAGCGCATGAAGATCGGTGCCGCCCTTCACTATCCAGCCCTCGGCATCGGCAACGATTTCCGGCGTTTCATCGGCATCCGGGAACTCACCGGCAATCGCTTCCAGCACATCCAGCGGCGTAACCAGCCCCTGCACCACGCCGAACTCGTTAGTGACGATAACGAAACTGCCGCGCGCGCGACGCAAAACGCCTAACAGATTGATAGGATCAAGCGTTTCCGGCACCACTATCGCCGGAGAAGACGCGGCGATAGCCGCAACGTCCGCGCCCTCTTCCAGCGCCACCAGCAACTCTTTCGCCCGAACGATACCGATAATTTCATCCAGCTCGCCCCGACATACCGGGAACAGGCTATGCGGAGAAGAGAGTAACTGCTGACGGATTTCAGCTACGCTGAGATTCGCATCCACCCAACTAATTTCGCCTCGCGGCGTCATAATGCCGCGCAGGGAGCGCGACGCCAGAGTCAGTACGCCGTTAATCATGTAGCGTTCTTCTTCGGCGAAGGCGCCTTCCGACACCGATATCGCGGCCGGGCTATCCGTCTCATGTTGCGTACTCGCCTGACGTTTACCGCCCATCAGACGCAGGATAGCGTCCGCAGTACGCGCGCGCAGCGGCAACGTGGACTGATGACGAATAAAGTTGCGGCGCGCAATCTGGTTAAACACCTCGATAACGATCGAGAAACCAATTGCCGCGTACAGGTAGCCTTTCGGAATATGGAAACCGAACCCTTCCGCCACCAGGCTCAAGCCGATCATCAGCAGGAAACTCAGACAGAGCACCACCACCGTCGGATGCTGATTGACAAAACGGGTCAGCGGTTTTGACGCCAGTAGCATCACCGCCATCGCAATCACCACCGCCGCCATCATAACCGGCAGATGGTTTACCATACCTACCGCCGTAATCACGGCGTCCAGCGAGAAGACCGCATCCAGGATGACAATCTGCGTGACTACCACCCAGAAGCTCGCATAGCCTTTACCGTGTCCGGTGTCATGCTCGCGGTTTTCCAGACGTTCATGCAGCTCGGTGGTCGCTTTAAACAGCAGGAATATACCGCCCAGCAGCATAATTAAATCGCGGCCGGAGAAGGTAAAATCCCAGACGGTAAAGAGCGGCTTTGTTAAGGTCACCAGCCATGAAATAATGGACAGCAGCGCCAGACGCATAATCAGCGCCAGCGAGAGCCCAATAAGACGCGCTTTGTCACGCTGCTTTGGCGGCAACTTATCGGCGAGGATCGCGATAAAGACCAGGTTATCGATACCCAGGACAATTTCCAGGACGACGAGCGTGAGTAAACCCACCCAAATTGAGGGATCCATTAATAATTCCATGACAAGCTCCTGCTTAAGGAATGACTAAACGGCGCCCACAACATCTCAAAGGATGCAGGCGGTAACGCAATAAACAAAGTAAGGCTATGGCAAGATATGCCAGATTGACAGGCGCAAAACGGCCAAAGAGTGAAATGACGTCGGTGACGATCCATACAACGGGCTGCTGCCCTATACCCCATTCTAATTAAACGGAAGCTAAACATAACAGAGACAACTGGTTTTTGGCAAAGATTTACCTTCCTTTGCAAAGAGATGTAACCGGGATATTTTACACTTCGAAATTTCTCATTATCGAAAACAAAATTACGGATCTCCATCACACAAAATATTTTTTTCGATATCTAAAATAATTCACGAAAATCATGCGTTTTTCGTTGTAACCCTCATCTGAATCGATTCGCTTGCGGACGGCGATTCAAAAAATACATCTGTCAAGTTGATGTGTTGACAATAATAAAGGAGGTAGCAAGTGACCATTGCTATTGTTATAGGCACACATGGTTGGGCTGCAGAGCAGTTACTTAAAACAGCCGAAATGCTGTTAGGCGAGCAGGAAAACGTCGGCTGGATCGATTTCGTTCCAGGCGAAAATGCCGAAACGCTGATCGAAAAGTACAACGCTCAGTTGGCTAAACTCGATACCAGTAAAGGCGTGCTATTTCTCGTTGATACATGGGGAGGCAGTCCGTTTAATGCTGCCAGCCGCATTGTCGTCGATAAAGAGCGCTATGAAGTTATTGCCGGCGTCAACATCCCGATGCTGGTCGAAACGTTTATGGCTCGTGACGACGATCCGAGCTTTGACGAGCTGGTCGCACTGGCGGTAGAAACCGGTCGTGAAGGCGTAAAAGCGCTGAAAGCGAAACCGGTAGAAAAAGCCGCGCCAGCGCCAGTCGCCGCCGCGCCAAAAGCGGCCACGCCAGCAAAACCGATGGGCCCGAATGATTATATGGTTATCGGGCTTGCCCGTATTGATGACCGCCTCATTCACGGTCAGGTCGCTACCCGCTGGACCAAAGAGACCAATGTCAGCCGTATTATTGTTGTGAGCGATGAAGTCGCGGCGGATACCGTACGTAAAACGCTGCTGACGCAAGTTGCGCCGCCGGGCGTTACGGCGCATGTGGTTGACGTCGCGAAGATGATTCGCGTCTACAATAACCCGAAATACGCCGGTGAACGCGTGATGCTTCTGTTTACCAATCCTACCGACGTCGAGCGCATCGTTGAGGGCGGCGTGAAAGTCACTTCCGTGAACATTGGCGGTATGGCCTATCGTCAAGGTAAAACGCAGGTGAACAACGCCGTTTCCGTCGATGAAAAGGATATCGAAGCCTTTAAAAAGCTTAACGAGCGCGGCATCGAGCTTGAGGTGCGTAAAGTTTCCACCGATCCGAAACTGAAAATGATGGATTTAATTGCCAAAGTGGCGAAATAACCGCCGGCATTTAATTAGCTTTCACACTTAAGATAGCAATAGGAGAAGTACAATGGAGATTACCACTCTTCAGATTGTGCTGGTGTTCATCGTCGCATGTATCGCGGGTATGGAGTCGGTACTTGATGAATTTCAGTTCCACCGTCCGCTGATCGCCTGTACCTTAATCGGCGCCGTTTTGGGGGACATGAAAACCGGTATTATCATCGGCGGTACTCTGGAAATGATCGCTCTGGGCTGGATGAACATCGGTGCTGCCGTTGCGCCTGATGCCGCACTGGCGTCCATCATCTCTACCGTTCTGGTCATCGCCGGGCATCAAAGCATTGGCGCCGGTATCGCGCTGGCGATTCCGCTGGCGGCGGCAGGCCAGGTACTGACCATTATCGTTCGTACCATCACCGTGGCATTCCAGCACGCGGCGGACAAGGCGGCTGAAAACGGCAACCTGACGGCGCTCTCCTGGCTGCACGTTTCTTCTCTGTTCCTGCAGGCAATGCGTATCGCCATCCCGGCGGTTATCGTTGCCATCTCCGTAGGCACCAGCGAAGTACAGGGAATGCTGAATGCGATTCCTGAAGTCGTCACAGGCGGTCTGAACATCGCCGGCGGCATGATCGTCGTGGTTGGTTATGCGATGGTTATTAACATGATGCGCGCAGGCTACCTGATGCCGTTCTTCTACCTCGGTTTCGTCACCGCGGCTTTCACAAACTTCAACCTGGTCGCACTGGGTGTCATCGGCGCAGTGATGGCTATTCTTTACATCCAGCTGAGCCCGAAATACAACCGTGTAGCGGGCGCGCCTGCAGCGGCTGCTGGCAATAACGATCTCGATAACGAACTGGACTAACAGGTGAGCGAAATGGTTGATATGACTAAAACTACCACCGAGAAAAAACTCACTCCGAGCGATATTCGCGGCGTATTTCTTCGTTCTAACCTGTTCCAGGGATCATGGAACTTCGAACGTATGCAAGCGCTGGGCTTCTGCTTCTCTATGGTGCCGGCGATTCGTCGCCTGTATCCGGAGAATAATGACGCGCGTAAACAGGCGATTAAGCGTCACCTGGAGTTCTTTAACACCCACCCTTACGTTGCGGCGCCGGTACTGGGCGTGACCCTGGCAATGGAAGAAAAGCGTGCGAACGGCGCAGAGATTGACGATGGTGCTATCAACGGTATCAAAGTCGGTCTGATGGGACCGCTGGCAGGCGTCGGCGACCCTATCTTCTGGGGTACCGTCCGTCCGGTATTCGCGGCGCTGGGCGCAGGTATTGCAATGAGCGGCAGCCTGCTTGGTCCGCTGCTGTTTTTCATCCTGTTTAACCTGGTGCGTCTGGCGACCCGCTATTATGGCGTAGCTTATGGCTACCGCAAAGGCGTCGATATCGTTAAAGATATGGGCGGCGGCTTCCTGCAAAAACTGACTGAGGGGGCGTCAATCCTCGGCCTGTTTGTCATGGGGGCATTGGTTAACAAGTGGACGCACGTGAATATCCCGCTGGTGGTCTCCACCATCACCGGTCAGGATGGTCAGACACGCGTTACCACCGTGCAAACCATTCTCGACCAGCTGATGCCGGGTCTGGTTCCGCTACTGTTGACCTTTGCCTGTATGTGGCTGCTGCGTAAGAAAGTTAACCCGCTGTGGATTATCGTGGGCTTCTTCGTCATCGGTATCGCCGGCTACTCCGTAGGACTGCTGGGCCAGTAAGACTGTTGTACACTACCGGGGCCAAACGGCCCCGTTTTTTTATTTCTCTGGAGGATAAATGACTATCACGGACCTGGTGCTGATTCTCTTTATTGCCGCATTATTGGCTTACGCTCTCTACGATCAGTTCATCATGCCCCGTCGCAATGGCCCCACTCTGCTTTCTATAGCCCTGCTCCGCCGTGGTCGCGTAGACAGCGTTATCTTCGTTGGGCTGGTCGCCATCCTTATTTATAACAACGTAACCAGCCACGGAGCGCAGATGACCACATGGTTATTAAGCGCGCTGGCGTTAATGGGGTTTTATATATTCTGGATCCGCACGCCACGGATCATCTTTAAACAACGTGGCTTTTTCTTCGCCAATGTCTGGATAGAATATAACCGTATTAAAGAGATGAATTTATCGGAAGACGGCGTACTGGTGATGCAATTAGAACAACGACGCTTGCTTATCCGTGTACGCAATATCGACGATCTGGAAAAAATATATAAACTTCTTATTGAAAATCAATAATCTAAGATATAGCCTCAACTATGTTTTTCGAATTTTATTTCGAATCATAATATAGCTAAGGCTATATTTTCTATTGACCAATTGTTATTTAATTTAACGTTTTATTGATGAATAAATCTAAATGAAAATCGTTTTCAATTAGAAGACAAATAATATTTTATCGCTGTTGTTTTATATTCTAAAAATATGTTAATGTTGCGCCGTCAATTGGGGAGTAGCCGATTTCCAGACTCCGGAAATGTACGCGTCAACATACTCGTTGCAAAACGTGGCGCGTACGGACCAGCCGCCGCTGGTCAGGCGAGACCATAGGCGCATCAACTGCTGTGTATTTCGTCACAGAATGGCGACATGCATGTTTGCTGGGGGCAGTGATGTGTTTAATGGATACCCCGGTCAGGACGTTGTCATGCACTTTACTGCTACTGTTCTTCTCGCTTTCGGCATGTCGATGGATGCTTTCGCGGCATCAATTGGCAAAGGCGCCACCCTACATAAACCCAAATTCTCAGAAGCGTTGCGTACCGGCCTTATCTTTGGCGCGGTTGAAACGCTGACCCCGTTAATCGGCTGGGGGCTGGGGATATTGGCGAGTAAATTCGTTCTGGAATGGAACCACTGGATAGCCTTTGTTCTGCTGATCTTTCTGGGCGGGCGCATGATCATCGAAGGTATCCGCGGCGGTAGCGATGAAGATGAAACACCGTTACGTCGCCACAGCTTTTGGCTATTAGTCACGACGGCTATCGCGACCAGCCTCGATGCGATGGCGGTTGGCGTCGGTCTGGCGTTTTTGCAGGTAAACATCATCGCAACCGCATTGGCTATCGGTTGCGCCACGCTTATCATGTCCACCCTCGGGATGATGATCGGTCGCTTTATCGGCCCAATGTTGGGTAAGCGTGCTGAAATTCTCGGCGGGGTCGTACTGATAGGAATTGGCGTCCAGATCCTCTGGACGCATTTTCACGGTTAACGGTTACGCTGCCAGAGATGAAGGTTGAAATCCGTCTGGCAGCTAAGTCCGGCGCTGGCAGCCAGTTGTTCCCACACTTCTGGTCTGGCGCGCCAGGCAAATGGCGTCATTTGCAACAGTGCTACAGCCGCTTCGGCGGTGAGCTGCATGTGATAAGCAAGGCGGATACTCTGCTGCAATGTGAATCCGTCGAGCTGCTCGGTATACGGCGCATGTAAACGCACCTCATCATAAATGAGCCCTTTTAGTTCCATCAGATGATGCGGTCCAGGCGTGGCGGTAACGACCCAACCACCAGGTTTCACCACGCGCGCCAATTCCTGCGCCTTACACGGGGCGTAGATTCTGATCACCGCATCCATTGACGCATCGGCAAAGGGCAGTCGATGGCTTGACGCCACACAAAACTTCACCTGCGAATAGCGTTTCGCCGCCGCTTTGATCGCCGTTTTAGCAACGTCCAGTCCAAACGTGGTAACTCCCGGCAACGCCTCGGCAAAAGCATGAGTGTAATACCCCTCGCCGCAGCCAATATCCAGAATCGCCGTGGCCGACTGATCCAGCCGCTCGCGCAACAGGTTAATCACGGCATCGCGCAGCGGCTGATAATGGCCTGCATCAAGAAACGCTCTCCTCGCCTGCATCATTTCGGCGCTGTCGCCCGGATCGCGCGAACGTTTATGCTGTACCGGCAGCAGATTGATGTAGCCCTCTTTCGCCACATCAAACTGATGGCGCTGTGGGCATATAACGCTGTTATTAATCTGCGTAAGCGGCTGATGGCAAAGCGGACAGGTAAACGACATGACAACTCCGGACTGGGGCGCTAAAGGGCGCAAGTGTAACGCGAATTGCGCCCCGGGAAAATCCTTTACGAGCCTGGAACCGCAACGTGGCTGCCATGCATCACCAGAAGGTGATCTGAATCGGCTGGCATACCGTCTGGCTCAACATTTTCCAGCCGCAGCACATCGCCCATGATCTGGCTGAATACGGGCGCAGATACCGCGCCGCCATAATAAGCCCCATTTTGTGGATTATTAATCACCACCACCAGCGCAAACCTGGGGTTACTTGCCGGCGCGACGCCTGCGGTATATGCCACATACTTATCGACGTATTTACCATCATCGCCAATTTTTTTCGCCGTCCCGGTTTTGACCGCAATACGGTAGTCTCTTACTGCGGCTTTTGTTCCGCCGCCGCCAGGCAACGCGACGCTCTCCATCATATGTTCCACCTCGTGCACCAGTTCTTCCGGCATTACCCGCGTGCCGATCACGGGCGGATCAACTTTGGTGATCGATAACGGACGGTAGATACCAAAGCTGCCAATCGTGGCATAAACATGCGCCAGTTGCAGCGGCGTCACCATTAATCCATAGCCAAAAGCGAAGGTAGCGCGATCTAAATCACTCCAGTAACGGCGTTTCGGTAATAACCCGCTGCTCTCTCCGGTGAGACCCAGTCCGGTAGGCACGCCGAAACCAAAGCTTTTATAAGTATCCATTAATTTCTGCACCGGCATCGCCAGAGAAAGGTGAGAAACGCCGGTATCGCTGGATTTTTGCAAAATGCCGGTTAATGTCAGTTCCGGATAGTAACCGACGTCGCGGATACGGTGTCCATCGAGAGTAAAAGGATGGGTATCGATAACGCTGTCCGGTTGCACGATACCCTGCTGTAACGCAGTCATAATGACCAATGGCTTCACAGTAGAACCGGGTTCGAAAGTGTCGCTAATCGCGCGGTTACGAAAATCGTCCAACTGCGCGCCTTCACGGTTGTTCGGGTTGAAATCCGGGTAGCTCGCCATCGAGAGAATTTCACCCGTTGGGATGTTAATCAATACGGCAGCGCCGGATTCCGCTTTGTTCCAGATGACGGCGTTATCCAGCGCATCTTCGGTAACCGTTTGCAGACGTTCATCAATGCTAAGCTGAAGTTCATGAGCAGGAACCGGATTCACTTCCGTAATGTTCTCAATAACGTGACCAAATTTATCTTTACGCACCAGTCGGGAGCCCGGTTTTCCCGTCAGTTGCGCGTTAAAGCTCTTTTCAATACCTTCTATTCCCTGCCCGTCGATATTGGTAAAGCCGATCAAATTGGCCGCTACGTGTCCGGCAGGGTAAAAACGGCGCGACTCTTCCCGCAGGTTAATACCCGGTAGATTCAGTTTATCTATCCATTCGGCTTGCTGGGGTGAAACCTGGCGCGCAAGGTAGATAAAACGGCCTGCCGGGTTACTGTTTACCCGTTCCGCAAGCGTACTGAGAGACAGATGCAGGGCGCTGGCCAGCGCCTGCCAGCGCTCATTGTAGCCAACGCCGCCTTTGCTTATGATAGTCTTCGGATCGGCCCAGACAGCATTAACCGGAACGCTCACCGCTAAGGGTCGCCCTTCTCTGTCGGTGATCATGCCGCGTGGAGAGGCCGTGGTCACTTCACGAAGCGAGCGCATATCTTCTTGTTTCACCAGTTTCGACGGCGTAACAATTTGCAGCCATGCCACCCGCCCTAACAACAATGCCATACTGAGCAGAATGGCAGTGCAAAGTAGTGCAAAACGTATGGGCGTAAAATTACGGGTATCGCCGTCGCTTTTCTTTTTCACCTGATCTCCAGCCGAATCATTTTTCAGGTGATTGATTTAACGGGAAACGGCCGGAAAAACCAGAAAAAACAATGCTAATAACATCGCGCCTTTGCAACAAATCGCTAACGAGAGCGCATCCAGACACATTTTGAAGGATATTGAATTAAAAAGCCCCGCTTTTAGCGAGGCTTTATATCTGAGGCTGACGCGACAAACGCATCAAATCAGTGGTGTCGATCAGATAGCTGTTACGTTAACAGCAGCCGGACCTTTCTGGCCGTCCTGAATTTCGAACTCAACGTTCTGGCCTTCAGCCAGAGTTTTGAAACCATTGCCCTGGATAGCGGAGAAGTGTACGAACACATCTTTGCTGCCGTCAGCCGGAGTAATGAAGCCAAAACCTTTGGATTCGTTGAACCACTTAACTTGACCTTTAATCTTTGCCATTTGCAAAATTCCTTAGAGTGTTTTCTTTGCCCGTAGGCATAACATAGATAAAACTGAGACATTACTGCTTGAGGCACTAATATAAGGTTCGGCAGAGAAGCGGTATTCAACGTCAACGTGTTTACTCAGGACTTCTTTACTGAAAATGCCACACATAAACAGAACTGTACCTCGTTTAACCCAAAGCCTGTTATCACATACAACGTTAATTATGGCAAGCCATTTTTAAACATGTCTCGATCCGTCGCACAAATTACGAGAACCTTCACAAATTGACAGCACGTTTATGCAACAAAATTGCGAAAGATATATCCTCACGCGCTGACGGACTCCTGACAACGTCACTGCTGAAAAGCCATTTTTCTACCATAGCTCAATAACTTCGCTTCTTCCAGTGCATCAAATCACATTTAAAAGCTGTATTTTTCATATCACTTTTTATGCTGAGTTATGCATAAATTGTCACAATGATAAAAAACACCTTTTAATCAAAATAATAGAAAAGAAAAGCGATTTTCGACACCGCTTTTTGTGATGTTCTGCGTCTTTACAGAATGCCTTAAAATAATGAACAAACAATGACAATCCATAAAGAGAGAGAAACGTTTCGCTTTTAATAGAGAATGAGCGGTATCACAAAAATGCCATATGTCCATTTGTTATACATATAAAACTATGTTGCATATAAAGCCATATATTATGTAAGGTGTTGATGCTGTAGTATCAGTTGCAAACGGCAACGCGGAGAGATCCGACGGGGAAATGGGGCGTATGGCACTGGCGCCATTTGCGCCCCGGTAAGCATTATCGTTCTGCAACCAGACGAATGATGTCCTCATCCTCTTTTGGTTCGCTTGCCGCTGTTGCGGGTTCCGCTTCTTTTTCTGGTTCGTTTGCTTCGCAAAGGCGACGTAACAACGCGTTTTGCCGCTTCTGTTGATCTAATAACGCTTCGAGCAGTTCTATCTGCTCGTTGGCACGGGAACTTGCCCGGTTGACAAAGAACCAGAGCGCCAGCCCCACCACCAGAACCACCATTGATACTATTAAAGATGCAAGAGAAAACGCACCAGAGTTTAAAACGTCGTTCATTTCACCACCTCAATGTAGAGACGTCATTCTACCACTGCTACACGGGAAGGAAATCTCTGGTGTAAAACGTTTACCAGGGAATAAATTTATTGATGGCGCAAATACCGCTGAAAAATTGTACATCCTGATCGCACATGATATTAAACACCTGCGCCCACAGCAACAGGCATACTACCACCACGATGCCGAGAACGACCCATCGAAATTTTTTCACTCCACTCTCCGATCTTACATCTTATGTCGCTAAATTATCATGAGTTACTTAAACCAGGAGTAACTGTAGCGGCATTATATGTTTTTAGGAATGATTCACTTGTTTCAATCAATGTACACGCTACTCTTATTCTAACTAAAAAAGAAAAGAGGTAGTAATGCGTTTGATCATTCGCGCAATTGTATTGTTTGCCCTGGTGTGGATAGGCCTGCTGATGAGCGGCTATGGCGTCCTGGTGGGAAGTAAAGTGAACGCTGCGGGGCTGGGTTTACAGTGCCATTACCTGACCGCACGCGGCACCAGCACGGCGCAATATCTCCATACCAACAGCGGCATTATTGGCTTTTCCGACTGTCCCATTTTCAGAAAAATCGCCACCGTGGTGGATAATGGCTAAGCGGCAATAAATAATTTCACAGTGAAACTATCGCCAATAATTCCCCTATATTGGCTGTTGTTCATAAGTACTGTTAAATAATATTTTAATAACCGTTAAATAAGCCGACAGATATTATCTACTTTTACGATTTCATCCCACCCGATGTTATAAAAAAAGCAGCTACATTTTTCGTAGCTGCTTTTTTTTAACGTCATGCTAATAACGTTGCTTAGAAGGGATAATCGTTGTAACCCATTTGTTCAGAAATTTTACGCGCGGCGGCGTGTAACATAGCCACATATTCCTGTAGGCGTTCTTCTGAAAAACGCAGCGTCGGGAACGAAATGCTTAACCCTGCGATGACTACGCCAAAACGGTCAAATACCGGTACGCCGATACAACGTAACCCTTCTTCCTGTTCTTCGTTATCTTCACCGTAGCCTTGCGCACGCACTTCATCCAACAGCGGCAGCAACGCTTCAGTGCTGGTAATCGTGCGTCCCGTGCTTTGCTTATACTCTACGCCGTCGAGAATCTGCTTAACCTCATCACGGTCGCGCCAGGCCAGAAGCACTTTACCGATGGCCGTACTGTACAGCGGATTACGACGCCCAATACGTGAGTACATCCGCAGATTGTACATAGAGTCAATTTTATGGATATAGACAATGCTGTCTTCATCCAGCGCGCCAAGATGGATAGTTTCTTTTGTCAGACGAGACAGTTCGCGCATCTGAATGTCCGCACTGCGGATGAGATCAACATTTTGCAACGCTCGCGCGCCCAGCTCAAACAGCTTTAGCGTCAGAGAGTATTTTTCAGACTCCCCTTCCTGAGCCACGTAGCCCAGCGTTTTCATGGTTTGCAAAAAGCGATAAACGGTGCTTTTCGACATCATGACGCGCTGCGATAGCTCGGTAATCCCTATTTCACGCTCTTCACCCAGCGCCTGCAGAATGCCGAAAACTTTCAGCACAGAAGATACAGAATCAGGCTGCTTATCCAGATCTGCGTTTGCCATTTATCACCTCATTACGAGCGTTTTATAAAATTCAGAACGAGTTTTTATTATAATTTCACGCCAGGTCGCCCGCAATCCATCTTTGCTTACTTCGTTACAAATCTGCGACATAACAACTCAGTATTAATGCTAACATTATTATTCAGCTCATAATTCCCCTTATTACAAAATACTTATGGAAAAAACACGGGCCGATGGCCTGCCCCTCCCGCAGAGATACGGCGCTATCCTGACGATTATTATCGGTATTTCGATGGCGGTTCTGGATGGCGCAATCGCTAATGTCGCGCTGCCAACCATTGCGACTGATTTACATGCCTCCCCTGCCAGCTCTATCTGGATTGTCAATGCGTACCAAATCGCCATTGTCGTCTCACTGCTTTCCCTGTCTTTTTTAGGCGACATGTTTGGTTATCACCGGATCTATAAATGTGGTTTAGTGGTATTTCTGCTTTCATCATTGTTTTGCGCGCTTTCAGACTCGCTGCAGATGCTGACGCTGGCGCGCATCGCGCAGGGATTTGGCGGCGCGGCGCTAATGAGCGTAAACACGGCGCTGATTCGTCTTATCTACCCCCAGCGTCATCTGGGACGAGGCATGGGAATTAACTCTTTTATCGTCGCAGTCTCTTCCGCCGCGGGTCCGACGATCGCCGCAGCGATTTTGTCCATCTCATCATGGAAATGGCTGTTTCTGATTAATGTCCCGTTAGGTATCATCGCGTTAATTCTGGCCATACGCTTTTTACCAGCAAACATCGCCCATGACACTAAGCCGCGCTTTGACTTACCGAGCGCGGTAATGAATGCGCTCACATTTGGCCTGCTGATTACCGCATTGAGCGGCTTTGCCCAGGGACAGTCGCTAACGTTGATTGGCGCAGAGCTGCTCGTTCTGGTCGTGGTCGGGTTTTTCTTCGTGCGCCGCCAGCTTTCTTTGCCCGTCCCTTTGTTACCCATCGACTTGTTACGCATTCCGCTTTTTTCACTCTCGATCGGCACGTCAATTTGCTCGTTCTGCGCGCAAATGTTAGCCATGGTCTCGCTACCTTTTTATCTGCAAACCGTGCTGGGCCGTAGCGAAGTAGAAACCGGCCTGTTATTGACGCCCTGGCCGCTGGCAACGATGGTGATGGCGCCGCTGGCGGGATACCTGATAGAACGTCTTCATGCCGGTTTGCTGGGGGCGCTGGGAATGGTGATAATGGCAGCCGGGTTGTTTGCGCTGGTCATGTTGCCGGGCTCCCCCTCCGATCTGAATATTATCTGGCCGATGATCCTTTGCGGCGCAGGGTTTGGCCTGTTCCAGTCGCCGAATAATCACACCATTATCACTTCCGCGCCGCGTGAGCGCAGCGGTGGCGCCAGCGGGATGCTGGGCACGGCGCGACTGTTAGGCCAAAGTACTGGCGCCGCGCTGGTAGCGCTGATGTTGAACCAGTTTGGCGATAGCGGTACGCATCTTTCGCTGCTCGCGGCGGCGATCCTGGCGACTCTCGCGGCGGTGGTGAGCGGTTTACGTATTACGCAACCACGCGTTCAGGCGTAAAAAAAGCGCGTCATTCGACGCGCTTTTCATACTTGCCAGTGGGCTTATTATTTCAGGTACTCACCGCTACGCAGCGCTTCAATGCGTTTATCCAGCGGTGGGTGCGTCATAAACAGCTCGCTTAACGATTTCGATTTACCGTTAATACAAAACGCCATCATGCTGGTCGCTTCTTGCGGTTCGTAGCTGGTTTTCAGGCGCTGCAACGCGGCAATCATTTTTTCACGGCCTACCAGCTTCGCCGATCCCGCATCGGCATGAAACTCACGGTAACGGGAGAACCACATGGTGATGATGCTCGCCAGAATACCGAAGACCAGTTCCAGCACCGTCGCAACGGCGAAATAGATTAGCGGATTACCGTTACTTCCTTCGCCTTCATCGCGGTTGCCGCCCAGAAAACCAGCAGCAATTTGCGCGATAATGCGCGAAATAAAGATAACGAAGGTGTTAACCACCCCCTGAATCAACGTCATCGTCACCATATCGCCATTGGCAATATGGCTGATTTCATGCGCAATGACGGCTTCCGCTTCGTCAGGGCTCATGTTTTGCAACAAACCGGTGCTCACAGCGACCAATGAGGCGTCACGGCGTGCGCCCGTCGCAAACGCGTTAATGTCCGGCGCATGGTAGATAGCAACCTGCGGCATGGCGATACCGGCCTGGCGCGCTTGCGTTGCTACGGTGTTCATCAACCAGCGTTCTCTTTCATTGCGAGGCTGTTCAATAACTTCCCCTCCTACGGATTTTAACGCCATCCATTTGGACATCAGCAATGAAATAAAAGAACCGCCAAAACCAAACAGCAGCGCCATGATCAGCAAGCCTTGCACGCTGCTCGACTGTATCCCTGTCAGGCTCAGAACCAGCCCGAAAACGACCATCACGGCCAGGTTCGTCAGCAGGAAGAGCGCGATTCGCATCATAATTTTCTTTTAACCTCAATTTAACAAAGCGCACTATGCGATTACCCACATCGTATGGGTCTTATGGCTATTTTCAAGCATCACCAGGCGGTAAGTCACGAGAAAAACACAACTTTACATTTTGTAGCATTATCCTGACGACTTCTGCGCTTGTTAAAAAAAAACAGGCACAATTTTTTGTGCCTGTTTAGCGTTACTTATTGGCTGCCGCCTGCTCCGCTGGTTTTTCTTTTTCAAGATGCGCCAGGTCCAGAGCAATCTTCACCGTTTCATCAAGGTACGGGTCCGGCTCCTGGTAATCCTTTGGCAGATCGTCCAGTTTCTTCAGCAACGGTTTACCCTCGCGTTTAAACCGATCGTTAATACGCGCCAGACGCAGAGCGTCTTCTTCATTGTTCTCTTTCTCACGCTGCGCATAATTCAGAGAGACGATGTTGCGCTTATCCTTCATGGCATTGAAACGTGCGATATCCTTCATGATGTACTGGAACTCAGGATCTTTGGCGATACGCGCGTTGTGTTCTTTCAATAATTCCGGGCCAAACGGGGCCAAATCGTCCGATTTCACGTATTTCGCCGCATCAATGCTATCCCACGGCAAGGCGTTATCTTCAAATTTTTCTCCGGTTTCCGTCTCTTCATTGCCAGTCGGCATGATGATATCCGGCGTGACCCCTTTACGCTGCGTACTACCGCCGTTGACACGGTAAAACTTCTGAATGGTGTACTGCACCGAACCCAGCGCAGGCCATTCCGGGCGAAGCATCTGATCGTAAATTCGGTTTAGCGAACGATATTGCTGTACCGTCCCTTTACCGAAGGTCGGCTCACCGACAATCAGCGCGCGCCCATAATCCTGCATCGCGGCAGCAAAGATTTCCGATGCCGAGGCACTGAAACGATCTACCAGCACCACCAGCGGGCCTTTGTAGTAGACCACGCCGTCGGTGTCGCTATCCTCACGCACTTTGCCGTTATTGTCGCGCACCTGAACTATCGGACCAGAAGGGATAAACAGACCGGAAAGCGAAACGGCTTCCGTCAGCGCCCCACCGCCGTTTGAACGCAGATCGATAACGATGCTATTAACGTTCTGTTTTTCCAGCTTCTGAAGCTGAACCTTGACATCATCGGTCAAACCGACATAGAAGCCTGGAATATCCAGTACGCCAACTTTTTCCTTGCCGACGGTTTTCACCGACATTTTAACCGCACGATCTTCAAGACGAATCCGTTCACGCGTCAGCGTGATGATACGCGTTTTCGTCCCTTTACCAGCCGGCAGTATTTCCAGTCGGACCTTGCTGCCTTTTGGCCCTTTGATCAGCGCCACCACATCGTCAAGACGCCAGCCAATGACGTCGACCATCGGTTTTCCGGCTTGCCCTACGCCGACGATACGATCGCCGACGCTAATCGACTTGCTCTTCGCTGCCGGGCCGCCGGCAACCAATGAGTTAATGACAGTATAATCGTCATCCATTTGCAGCACCGCGCCGATACCTTCCAGAGACAGGCTCATTTCGGTATTAAACTGCTCGGTATTGCGGGGAGAAAGATAATTCGTATGTGGGTCGATTTCACGCGCAAAAGCGGTCATCGCCAGCGAGAACACATCTTCACTGTTGGTCTGCGCCAGGCGACGAATAGCGAATTTGTAGCGACGCGTCAGCGTTTCGCGAATTTCTTTGTCGCTCTTGCCGGTGAGTTTCAGACTGAGCTCATCGAATTTCACTTTACCATCCCACAGCGCATTTAGCTCAGCCTCATCTTTCGGCCAGGGCGCTTTACTGCGGTCCAGGTTAAACGTATCGTTTCCGGTGAAATCCATTGGCCGTTCCAGCACTTTTAGCGCGTACTGGTAACGTTCAAACCGGCGCTTTTGCGCCAGGTTATAAAGATCGTAAAAAACATCCAGCTTACCCGTGCGCAGCTCATCGCCCAACACGGTTTTCTTTTTCGCAAACTGCTCGACATCGCTCGCCAACAAAACGTTGTGGCTATAGTCGAGAAGATTCAGATAGCGATCAAAAATCTTTGCCGAAAATGCCTCATCCAGATCGAACTGGCGATAGTGGGAGCGGGTAAAACGCGACGTTACGCGCTCACTCACCGTCGCATGTTGCGTCTCTTCCTTTAGTACGGGAATTTGATCGGCACGCGTAATATCTTCCACGGCGAAGGACTGGCCTGCTAATGCAAGCAGGCCAGCTAACGCGGTAAGCCTAAAAAAAGTGTTCATGCCAGGCCTGGCCTCCGTTTCAGAACACCAGGTGTTCTGCGCGTACAATCAAAGACATACCCGAATTCAGCTGTACACGGACACCATCTTTGGTGATTTCTAATACGGTGGCATCCATCGCATTATTACCCGCTTTCACCTTGAGGGACTGCCCTACGGTCAATACTGAAATATCAGAAACCGGCGTGTGCTTCTCTTCGCGAGGCGCACGCGGCGCTTTCGTCGTCGGTTTATCAGCGCGAGGTTTACGTTCAGCGCCTTCTTTACGACGCGCTACCGGGCGAGGTTTACGCTCGCGTCGCGGCGCGTCTTCTTTTTCGCCAGCCGCCGCGGCAGCTTCGCGTTTTTTCGCTTGCTGCTCTGCGCGCTGCGCCTGAACACGGGCTTTGGCTTCTTCAAGCTGCTTACGCGCATGTTCGACATGCTGTTCTTCCAGCTCGCCGCACGGATTGCCATCAAGGTCGACGCGCGTTGCGCCCGGCTTAACGCCGTACAGGTAACGCCAGCTTGAAGTATAAAGACGTAAAGCGGAACGAAGTTGCGTTTTGCTGAGGTTCATTTCGCCCCCAACTCGCTCTACCAGATCCTGAAAAATACCAATTTTCAGCGGGCGAGCTTCGCCTTCCGCACTAAAACAGTGAGGAAAACGCTCGGCCAGAAACGCGATAACTTCTTTACTGCTATTCAACTTAGGTTGATTTTCCATGAAATTTCCTGATTACAACGGACGTAGCCAACAAGCAGCAGGCATGAACAGGCGTCATTATAATGACGCCATCAGTAATTGCTACGTTATCCGTTGATTATCCTGCGACGCTCGCAAAGAATTTTTTGTAATCCGTCGTTGCAAGCACGGTTTCAAGCTGTGCGACCAGCGTACGCAGGCCGTGTTCATCTTCTTCGGTAAAACGGCCAAACGCCGTGCTATCTATATCCAGCACGCCGATAATCCGTTCGCCAACCGTGACAGGCAGCACAATTTCGGCGTTGCTGGCGGCATCACAGGCAATATGGCCGTCAAACGCATGAACATCATCAATACGTTGAACCTTATTCTGCGCTACCGCTGCGCCGCACACGCCGCGACCAACCGGAATCCGCACACAGGCGATTCGCCCCTGAAACGGCCCCAACACCAGCGTATCGCCTTCGAGGAGATAAAATCCTGCCCAGTTCACCTCGGTAAGACGTTCGAACAGTAGCGCGCTGGTATTCGCCAGCGTGGCCAGAAAGCTGGTTTCACCTGCCATTAACGACTGAAAATCGCGGTTTAACGCCGCGTATAGTTCTGTTTTGCTCATTATATAATCACTTCGTGGTCTTACTCCTAAACACAGGCTATTAAAATAAGCATTAAATGCGTTCTTGCTCAAGATTATTCCTGTCATGAGTTAAGATTACATTATTCTAACACTTTGATTCACGATACATGGCTCTGAACACCTCACACGTCACGCCAACAAAAAAGCTAACGATCAGGTCAATTAGCGAAGCGCTGCCGCGCAGCCACTACCAGCGCTGCCCTGAATGCGACATGCTGTTCAGCTTGCCGGAGATGAGCGCTCATCAAAGCGCTTATTGTCCTCGTTGCCAGGCCAAAATTCGCGATGGGCGCGACTGGTCGCTGACGCGGCTGACCGCGATGGCGGTAACCATGCTGCTATTGATGCCGTTTGCCTGGAGCGAACCGTTACTCCATATCTACCTGTTGGGCGTACGCATTGATGCCAATGTGATGCACGGCATCTGGCAAATGACGCAGCAGGGCGATCCGTTAACCGCCGCAATGGTGCTCTTTTGCGTGGTTGGCGCGCCGCTTATTCTGGTTTTTTCAATTGCTTATCTGTGGTTTGGCAGCCTTCTCGGCATGAATCTGCGTCCAGTCCTGCTGATGCTGGAAAAACTGAAAGAGTGGGTGATGCTGGACATCTATCTGGTCGGTATTGGCGTTGCCTCTATCAAAGTGCAGGACTATGCCTTTCTGCAGCCGGGCATCGGGCTTTTAGCGTTCGTTTCGTTGGTGGTTCTTAGCATTCTGACTATGATTCATCTGAATGTGGAGCAACTATGGGAACGATTTTATCCGCAGCGCCCTGCTCAACGTGCGGACGAAAGATTGCGCGTCTGTCTTGGCTGCCACTTTAGCGGCTATCCGGATGCGAAAGGACGCTGCCCGCGTTGTCATATTCCGCTACGGTTACGCAGAAAACAGAGCATACAGAAGTGTTGGGCGGCCTTGCTGGCGTCTATTGTCTTTTTGCTGCCGGCAAACCTGCTGCCTATCTCGGTAATCTACATTAATGGCGGGCGTCAGGAAGATACTATCCTGTCGGGCATTATGTCGCTTGCCAGCAGCAATATCGCCGTCGCCGCCGTCGTTTTTATCGCCAGTATTTTGGTGCCGTTTACCAAAGTCATCGTGATGTTTACGCTACTATTGAGTATCCATTTTAAATGCGAACAGGGACTGCGGACGCGAATTCTGTTGCTGCGTCTGGTGACATGGATAGGCCGCTGGTCGATGCTGGATCTTTTCGTTATCTCGTTAACCATGTCTCTGATTAATCGCGATCAGATTCTGGCTTTTACTATGGGACCGGCTGCGTTTTATTTCGGCGCAGCGGTAATTTTGACTATTCTTGCAGTGGAATGGCTGGATAGCCGCTTACTTTGGGATGCACATGAGTCAGGAAACGCCCGCTTCGAAGACTGAAGCGCAAATTAAAACCAAACGCCGTATTTCACCTTTCTGGCTGCTACCGCTTATCGCGCTAATGATCGCAGGGTGGCTAGTATGGGATAGCTACCAGGATCGCGGCAATAGCGTGACTATCGATTTTATGTCGGCGGATGGTATCGTACCAGGCCGGACTCCCGTGCGTTATCAGGGAGTAGAAGTCGGCACCGTGGAAGATGTCAGTCTGAGCAAAGATCTGCGCAAAATTGAAGTTCGCGTCAGTATCAAATCAGATATGGAAGATGCGTTGCGCGAAGAGACGCAATTCTGGCTGGTGACGCCCAAAGCCTCGCTGGCGGGCGTTTCCGGCCTGGATGCGTTGGTCGGCGGGAATTACATCGGTATGATGCCAGGTAAAGGCAAGCCCAGAGATCATTTCGTCGCCCTGGATACACAGCCTAAATACCGGCTTAGCAACGGCGATCTGATGATTCATCTCAATGCGCCGGATCTCGGCTCGCTTAATAGCGGTTCACTGGTCTATTTCCGTAAAATCCCTGTCGGACGGGTGTATGACTATTCGATTAACCCTAACAAACAGGGCGTGACGATTGACGTTCTGATTGAGCGACGGTTTACCGATCTGGTGAAAAAAGGCAGCCGTTTCTGGAATGTCTCCGGCATTGACGCCGATCTAAGCCTGAGCGGCGCGAAGGTGAAACTGGAGAGCCTCGCGGCCCTGGTCAATGGTGCGATTGCGTTTGATTCGCCGGACAATTCCAAACCCGCCGCCCAGGATGACACGTTCGGCTTATATAAAGATTTAGCCCACAGCCAACGAGGGGTAATCGTTAAACTTGAGCTGCCCAGCGGAGACGGTCTGAAGGCGGAATCTACGCCGCTCATGTACCAGGGACTGGAGGTGGGTGAGCTTTCTAAACTGACGCTCAACCCTGGCGGTAAAGTCACCGGAGAGATGACCGTCGATCCCAGCGTTGTTCCGCTGATGCGGGAAAATACGCGCATTGAGTTACGCAATCCCAAACTGTCGCTGAGCGACGCGAATATCAGTTCGTTGTTAACCGGAAAAACCTTCGAACTGGTGCCGGGCGACGGCGAACCGCGCAGTGAATTTGTGGTGGTGCCGGGTGAAAAAGCCCTGCTGCATGAGGCGAATGCCTTAACCCTGACGCTGACGGCCCCGGAAAGTTACGGCATCGAACCGGGCCAGCCGTTAATTTTACATGGTGTAAAAATTGGCCAGGTCATTGAGCGCAACTTATCCAGTAAAGGCGTGTCATTCACCGTCGCGATTGAACCGCAGCACCGGGATTTGGTACAGGGCGACAGTAAATTCGTGGTCAACAGCCGGGTGGATGTCAAAGTCGGCCTTGACGGCGTAGAGTTCCTTGGCGCCAGCGCCAGCGAGTGGATTGACGGCGGAATTCGTATTTTACCCGGTACGAGCGGGAAGATGAAATCCACCTACCCGCTCTATGCTAACCTGGAAAAAGCGCTGGAAAATAGTCTCAGTGACTTACCGACTACCACCTTAACGCTGACGGCCGAAACGTTGCCGGATGTCCAGGCAGGTTCCGTCGTGCTGTATCGAAAATTTGAAGTAGGCGAAGTCATCACCGTTCGCCCACGCGCCAATACCTTTGACATCGACCTGCATATTAAGCCGGAGTATCGCCACCTGTTAACCAGCAATAGCGTGTTCTGGGCGGAAGGCGGCGCGAAGGTGCAACTTAACGGCAGCGGCCTAACGGTACAGGCCTCGCCACTCTCCCGCGCACTGAAAGGGGCCATTAGTTTTGATAACCTGAGCGGCGCCAGCGCCAGTAGGCGCAAAGGCGATAAACGCATTCTTTATGCTTCAGAAACTTCCGCCCGCGCGGTAGGCGGACAAATTACGCTGCACGCGTTCGACGCCGGAAAATTGGCGGAAGGGATGCCAATTCGTTACCTCGGTATTGATATCGGCCAGATCCAGACGCTGGAATTGATCACCGCACGTAATGAAGTGCAGGCAAAAGCCGTACTTTATCCGGAGTACGTACAGACATTTGCCCGCGCCGGGACACGTTTTTCCGTTATTACGCCACAAATTTCCGCGGCAGGCGTCGAGCATCTGGATACGATTCTCCAGCCCTATATTAACGTTGAGCCAGGACGCGGCGCGGCACGGCGCGACTTTGAACTGCAGGAAGCCACGATTACCGACTCACGCTATCTGGATGGGTTAAGCATCGTCGTGGAGGCGCCAGAAGCAGGCTCGCTTAATATTGGCACCCCCGTCCTGTTCCGCGGTATCGAAGTGGGAACCGTCACCGGAATGTCCCTGGGGTCGCTCTCCGATCGCGTGATGATCACCTTGCGTATCAGTAAGCGTTACCAATATCTGGTGCGTAATAACTCCGTATTCTGGCTCGCCTCCGGCTATAGTCTCGACTTTGGTCTGACAGGCGGCGTGGTGAAAACGGGGACATTTAATCAGTTCATCCGTGGCGGTATCGCCTTCGCTACTCCACCAGGTACGCCGCTGGCGCCAAAAGCGCAAGCCGGTAAGCATTTCCTGTTACAAGAGAGCGAACCGAAAGAGTGGCGTGAATGGGGCACCGCTCTGCCACGTTAAACACCAGGCTCCGGCGTACTCGCGCCGGAGCGTTTTATGCTACACTGCGCGCCTGTTTTTTTGCCGGCGATACACCTGTGGCTCAACACGCTGTCTATTTTCCTGACGCTTTTCTGACGCAAATGCGTGAAGCAATGCCTTCCACGCTCTCTTTTGATGAATTTATTTCGGCCTGCCAACGCCCGTTGCGCCGCAGTATACGCATCAATACGCTTAAAATATCCGTGGCTGATTTCCTTGCCCTAATCGCGCCCTACGGCTGGTCGCTCACGCCAATTCCGTGGTGTCATGAAGGATTCTGGATCGAGCGCGATGATGAAGAGGCATTGCCGCTTGGCAGTACCGCTGAGCATTTAAGCGGCCTGTTTTACATTCAGGAGGCCAGTTCGATGCTGCCGGTCGCGGCCCTGTTCGCCGATGATAATCATCCGCAGCGGGTCATGGATATGGCAGCGGCGCCTGGCTCCAAAACCACGCAGATCGCTGCCCGCATGGGGAACCGCGGCGCCATTCTGGCCAACGAATTTTCGGCCAGCCGCGTCAAAGTTCTGCACGCTAATATCAGCCGATGTGGAATCGCCAATACCGCACTGACGCATTTCGATGGCCGCGTATTTGGCGCTGCGTTACCGGAGATGTTTGACGCTATCCTGCTGGATGCGCCCTGCTCTGGCGAAGGCGTAGTACGTAAAGATCCTGATGCGCTAAAAAACTGGTCGCCAGAAAGCAATCTGGATATCGCGGCGACACAGCGGGAACTGCTCGACAGCGCTTTTCATGCTTTACGACCCGGCGGCACGCTGGTCTACTCCACCTGCACGTTAAATCGCCAGGAAAACGAAGCGGTCTGCCTCTGGCTGAAAGAGACCTACGCCGGCGCCGTTGAATTTTTGCCGCTGGGTGATCTGTTTCCTGACGCTGACCGCGCCCTCACCCCGGAAGGCTTCCTGCACGTCTTCCCGCAAATTTACGACTGCGAAGGATTCTTTGTCGCACGTCTGCGTAAAATGTCATCCCTTCCAGCCATGCCCGCGCCGGGGTATAAAGTGGGGACGTTTCCTTTTACCCCCCTCAAAGGCCGCGAAGCATTACACGTTAGCCAGGCGGCCAACGCCGTCGGACTGCTATGGGATGAAAATCTCCATCTTTGGCAGCGTGAAAAAGAGGTCTGGCTGTTCCCGGCAGAAATTGAATCACTGATCGGAAAAGTCCGTTTTTCCCGGCTCGGCATTAAGCTGGCCGAAAGTCATAATAAAGGCTATCGCTGGCAACATGAGGCGACGATAGCCCTTGCCTGCCCGACTCATGCTCACGCGTTCGAACTTTCTGCGCAAGAGGCGGAGGAGTGGTATCGCGGTCGGGATATTTATCCGCAAACACCTCCTGCCGCTGATGATGTCCTGGTGACGTTCCAGCATCAGCCGCTTGGTCTGGCAAAACGTATCGGCTCAAGAATAAAGAACAGTTACCCGCGTGAACTGGTACGTGATGGCAAACTCTTTACTGGTAATAGTTAAAAGGCGCACAAAAAAACCGCACTTTTTGACTGGCGCTTTTGCGTACGTTGACTACGCTGAAAAATGGACGGCTAAACTGGTCGTACCACAATTAGCGTATTAACGGAGAGCACGATGATGAAAACCAGTGTGCGCATTGGCGCTTTTGAAATCGACGATGCCGAATTACATGGCGAATCGCCGGGGGAGCGAACGTTAACTATCCCCTGTAAATCCGATCCGGATTTATGTATGCAACTGGATGCCTGGGATGCCGAAACCAGCGTTCCCGCCATTCTCAACGGGGAACATTCCGTTTTGTTCCGTAATCATTACGATCCTAAATCTGATGCCTGGGTTATGCGTCTTGCCTGACTCAAAAAGAACCCGTCGCCAGGCGGGTTATTTATTCTTCCTTTTCTCATTTCCCCCCTGCGCTAACCTCTCCTACACTATCGTGTAAAGTAGTTAACATTGAGGATGTAATGTTCGCGCTGGTACTTTTTGTATGTTACCTGGATGGAGGATGCGAGGATATTGTCGTGGACATCTACGATACCGAGCAGCAGTGTCTTTATTCGATGGACGATCAACGGATTCGCCATGGCGGCTGTTTTCCGGTAGAGGATTTTATCGACGGCTTCTGGCGACCTGCGCAGCAATATAGCGATTTTTAACCCTGGTCGCTGATACCGCTATTGTATCCGCGCTAACGTCAATTGCCCGCCAAATACCGCGCCCGTATCAATATAGTGTACGTTGGCAAAATCCATGCGCCGACGCAACGGCGTATGGCCAAACCAAAAATGATCGGCTCCGCTAATCCCGCCGCGCTTATTTATGAGCCGTTCGCGGCTCCAGAGAACCTGATGTAAGTCGACCTTTTTTTGCCATTGATAGGTTGATGCTGGGTAATCAGCATGAGCGATCACATGCGTGCTATGGCGGCAGCGAACTTCCAGTATCCAGGGCAGCCGCTGACAAAGAATAAAAAGCGCTTCAGCTTGCGCAGCGTGTTCAGCCGTCAGGCGGGTAAACCAGTCGCCACCATTCATCAACCACAGCGTCGACTGCGATGAGGCCCGCGCATCCAGCGCCATTTGTTCATGATTGCCGCGAACCGCCGTCATCCAGGACTCACGCAGTAAAGCCAGGCAACCCAGGCTGTCCGGGCCTCTATCAATGATATCGCCCACAGAAACTAACAGGTCTTGTTGCGGATCAAATCGACACTCACGTAACCTTTTCATTAACATTGAAAAACAGCCGTGAATATCGCCGACCACCCAGACATGCCGCCAATTCTTTGCCTCTATTCGCTGATAAATATCTTCAGGCCGCATCATGTTTTTCCTGTCGTTCATTACCCAGGACAGATATAAAAAGATAGCGTATGCAGATTTTTTTTGCTTAGTAAACGTGCTCTGTTGTAAATAGCGAATTTCATCAGTAGTGAGTAAATGCTTTGTTATCACCGCAATAAAATATAACTGGCTGCGCCAGGGAACGTTATCCCCTGGCGCAGCGAGCTACTCACTATCACCTGTTCGCGTTCAATATTCTCCCTCCTTAAAAGCATGCCAAAAACATAAACCACATATCGACACCACAGGCTTCAGCACACTCTTTAGCTGAGTGAGATGCAAGGCAAACCAGCGCCAATGCAGGTGTTGTTACTGTGGCGACCATCACCCCCACAAACAGGAGCAGCATAATTTTTTTTAAAGGCGGCATAACCTCTCCTGACAGTTAACAGACCATTAATCCTTATCGAGACATCATCCGTGCGCGGGTATCATAGACTTAACAACACGCAGCGTTACAAAAAAAGCTGTCTGGTTATGCCGGTATTTAGAGTAATAACAATTATTTTAAGTTTTAAGGGTATCCATTTGATTTTTATATTAAAATAAAGATGACGACGTTTTGTTAAAAGCGTCGCCATAAAAATGAATATATACTTTCAGAAAATCTGCTATTAATTCATATGGTTAATAGCGGTATTGTGTTTGCTATCTTCAGGAGGCATTCTGAAGATGCTTATTCGCGATATTTTCTATAGTTAACTGAAATTGTTGTGGCGTCGGCATCGTCCCCTTATTAAACAGCGGCGCAACCTCTTTCATAACGATTTTCTCAGCATACGCTTTAAAAGACACCTGCTGATTATGATTTATAAACATATGCGGATATTTAATGCTCGCTGCAGCAATGAGGGGGACGACAAAAGGATTCGCCCCTGCCCCACCTGGAGTAAATACGCCGTTTTTTATCTCCCCAGGTAGCCCCGCATTCTGCGCAGCCTCTCCTATCTCTTTTAGAAAGGGGGTAATACTGACCCCTTTACTGATGAGTAATTTACAACAGTGATCTTTATTATTACTGTACACGGCTGATAACATGGCTTCGCATGTCTGACGAGCATAGGCCGGATCTTTACTCGCATTACCTTTGATATCCAGGCTATTGAGCTTTTGCAGCATAAAATCTTTAACAGTTTTACTGGTTAATACTGCCCTACCCTCAGAGGCGCTCCCACGATGAAAATGGCTAGTCGGTATGTCTGTTTGCAGATGCAGGCTCAAGCGATCTGACAGACTCGTCGACAGGCTGATAAAGCTATTTCTAACGGCAGTAATACTTTTTGCAAAAACGTCCTTATCCGTTGTTTTTTCTTTTACTGGTTCAACGTCACTTCTATGGATTCTGTAGTGCTGGGTGGATAGTGTTATGTTAGTCACGGTAGTTCTCCTTTTGGGTACCTATGCATAGCTACACTTTATTTATATTTCTTGCTTTCAAAAAATAGCCACCTTCGCCACAACCATTTTTATTCATTGATCTGTATAAATTTTATTTTCCTGATGAATTTTGTTCTTCTGTCACTTAGCCTGTTTTTTTTCGGCGCAAGGAGATCGACTTTTATCGAGGAACATTTTTATCGGGACAATCCTGAACAGGCAAAACATCACTTCAATTCAACTGCTGCGTCACGCAAAAACATTCATGAATATTATTATTTATGCTGATGTTGTTACGATTTTGCCCCCATTCAAACGCTGACTGTCAGTTATCCTGCCAGCGAGTTAGCTGCTTTTTCAAAACCTATAAAGTCTCCACGCCAAACCTCTCCACCACTGTAATCCTTATCTAAATATCAATTAATTAACTGATTTTTATATATTATGACTTTTCATGGCGTTCAGAAAAACTACAAATGAAATGGATTGACTCATCTATTAGTGGTCAAAAAAACGCGCTACGAGAAATAATCAGTAACAATTGCAACACTATTCCAATCATAACGTAAACTATATGATACCAGGAGATTATTATTGCTTTTAGGTAACATCTTTGTATGGCTGCTTTTAAGCAACAATACTCTAACACAACATATAACATTATAACTTACAATAGGTTAACAAATGGAATTACAGCTTATGCTTAACCACTTTTTCGAGCGCGTCAGAAAGGATGCAAATTTCAACGCATTTCTAATCGATCTGGAATATAATAATATCGCTTATTACATCTATTTTGTTGCTACCGGTAATGTGAAAATTATCACTCATGCAGGCCACTTCATTTCTATTAAAAGCAATAGAAAGCTGATTAAAGTCAATTCAACACCGAATACGCAATTAATAAAATTGACTTCAGCCAAACACTTTTCGGGGGAGCATTCCTATGAAAAATACTGTACCGATCTGGCAACAGCAGGCGTTTTTAAATGGATTGTGGAATTAAACCAAAAAACTCGACAATACTGGTCGAAAGACAACCAATTATTATATATAGAAAATGTGGTCATGCCGCTTTAACAAGCCAGGGTAATAATAGCGTCAGTCGTGACATCCGGCGTGTTGCGACTGCGGGTTATCCATTTGAGACCATGATGAGAGTCTGACTACGAGAGTTACCCTGTGCAGTCCGACCGACGCAGCAACGTTTGACACGATGCTCGACAACAGCATCTCCTGATGCAGGAGAAAGGATATTCAAAGCGATATCGACTAAAAGCTCAAAATATTTGCCTGCTATTTATATTCTATCTAATTAATACCCTCCAGGAAGTGTGGCATAATTGCAGAATCTGTCAGGATTCCGGGAGCATACCGGAGCGTAATCGAAAAAACATCTGGAGATGTATGAGCAAGGATGAAATCAGTTATCAAATTCTTTACCGGTACTCTCTGGAAAAACTATACAGTACTCTTACCAGAAGAGTAGATAACGTGCTGTCATTCGCCCTCGTTTTTCTCGGGGTCGGCGTCACCATAAACGTCGGGAGTCCCTTTATTCTGGGGCCAGGCATTGTGGGTATCGCCATACTAAAAAGAGTACTCCGCTTCGGCACGCGCTCAACACAGGCCGACCGGCAGTCCCGCGCCTGGCTGAAACTTTTTAATACTCAGCACCGCTTTCCTTCAGATAAAACACTGTTCCTTGCCTTCACATCGCTTGAGAAAGACGCGAGCGAAGTATGGTCCATGCTTATTGGTCCTGCCATCGTCATGACTGAGACCGCCCTCGGAAAAACGCCCATTGAGCCATTGACGGCGGGTGAAAAACTCTGCGCATTTTTGAGTGGCGCGACGAAATCCCAGCCAGCAGATCGCAATTGACCTGTCTTCTAAACGCCTGCGCCATACCACAGAGATTTAGTATAAAATTAATTAATGGAGTACTAACGCTGTCAGCAGGTTTCTCTGAGTGAAAGATTCGTATTATACGCACAGCCCAGTTTACAGTTTATATAACAGCGCAATATGTTTTTGTATCCGCACCATGCCGCCTACAAGCGGCTGTCTGAGTACCTCTAGCCGTGCCAGGGGGTATTAGCACAAATGTGAGCTGACATATCTATGGCACAGCGCCAAACCTAATCTGACTGTCCGCCCTGTGCCAGAAGCGGACGCTGATCATGGTGTGTACAGGCCACCAGTACGATATATTATAAAGCCACCAGATTGCAGCTTTCATAAAGCTATGGGTATTCAAATGCAGCAAAGCTATAAACCGGGCTTAATTAAATAATGCCTTTGCGAACCTACTTTAGGAAAGTCCGGTAGCGACATTTGAAGTATATAACCCTGTTTTTCATAAAAAGGGAGAGCCTGGAAGCTAAAGGTATCTACAAGTCCATGAACACAGCCTTTCCGCAAACCTTCTTTTTCGGCCATCTCCATAAGTTGACTCCCCAGACCGCGGCTCCTTGCAGATTCACTTACCCAAAGATAGTCGATGCAAAGCCACGGACCTTTTCTGTCAGCAATTAATCCGCCTACCATTTCGCCGCTTTCGTTTCTGCAGTAGACCCCAAGCTGCCCATTTTTACTAAAATCGACGAACTGAGCATTGTAGCTTCTTAATCCGGCTAATAGTTCTTCTTTATCAAATTCAGTAACTTGATGTGTAATTTGAATGTCCATACATATCCAATTGAACAAGTTTGCATTTGGAATATAACGTTATAAATAAGTTAATTAAATGTATCAATAGAAAGTTTATTTTTACTCCTGCGGGACAGGTCACGTCCGCTACTCGCTTAAAGCAAACTGTCAGTTGGAGTCTGAGCTGGTACAATTAACGTGCCACTGGTTAGAAATCAGTAATACGATTTTATCAGGCTGATGCTCTGGCCTGTCAGGATTTGAGGTATCCACCCGGTTTACCAGCCCACTGTATTTGGCACCAGTGGAACCCACTTCCCGATCCAGGATATCCAGTACCCACCACCGAACCTTTTTCCCCAAAAGATATGAGCAACCTCAAGCGCCTTGTCTGGATGATGACCACGGTATGAAGTTTGATAACGCGTGGAATCAGGGCGTTTGGTACGCTCTCCGTTCAGCAACTGGACGCCCTTCTCCCCAGCCTTTCAGCGTTGAAGATTTGCCAGCGCTGGGTGAAGAGTGTAGGCGAATTATGAAAATCACTTCTGCCGTTTATACTTCGAAAAAGACGTTATCAGAAAGGTGGTTCGCAAGCGCGGAGTTATTAAACCTTTACTTAACGAAATACGGTTTAAGTTGCTTGAATTGCAGCAGAAAGAAAACGACGGCTTGCTGATGCTGGACAAATTAAGCGAGCATGGCATCAATGGACTGATACGCCGTCAATAAAAGGAAGGGTGCATGGACGATCCCGTCACATCACCAATCACAACAGAAGAGCACAAAACAACATTTCACAGCGTAAAGGATAAAACACGATGCCATTTTCAATCAAAAACATATGTTCAGGTCCACAAGGACACTACCCAGAAATCTCCAGACCTATACAGAACAAGCCAGTACCGAGGAATTGCACACTGATCTCAACAACATGCAAAATACAGGAGTATACAGTATTCAGCAGATGTTCCTGCAGTTTTGAAATGCGACCACCCGGTACAGAAGAAAGAACCCCACGACTAAAACTCTCAGCAACAGAGCTCTCATGGCTATCTAAAACAATAGAAACAGAGATGCGCAACACAAAAGAATGAGCCTGTCAGTAATTCTGTGTAACTGCCCAGTTATTAAAGGTGATCGCTCAGGCGGTCACCGAACTCGATAATAAAACGGCTCATCGCCAGCCGCCAGTTCTGGATCGGCCTACTCCATTTTTTTGATGCATCCTTGATTGCCAGATAAATAACTTTTCGTACTGAGTCATCCGTTGGGAACACCTTGCGTTTCTTAATCGTGGCACGGATCACGCAGTTCAGGGATTCGATTGCGTTTGTCGTATAGATGGCCTTGCGGATATCCGGCGGATAACTGAAGAGCGTATTGAGGTTTTCCCGGTGCGCACGCCAGCTTTTGCTGATTTGCGGATATTTATCGTCCCGGACTTTCGCGAACGCATCCATCGCCATCAGTACCGCATCTTCGGCCGGGCCTGAGGCCGCTGGTGGCGGCTTTGTAGTCTTTCCAGGCTACGTATTTCAGGCTGTTACGCACCATATGGATAATGCATAGCTGGATATGGGTTTGCGGGAAGACGCTGTTTATCGCATCCGGGCAGCCCTTCAGACCATCCACACAGGCAATCAGGATGTCCTTAACATCAGGAAGAAGCAGGTCTTCATAGCGGGTGGTGTACCGGGGCGAAAGCATTTCTCGCTTCATAGCCCACTGTTGCGGCATCCCCTGCCCGGCGAAGTACAACGTCCCCCATTCGCCTGGCGCGGTGAATATCATGTTCAGTTAAGGCGCTAGATAGCTACCCAGCATCTCCTCCACAAGAGGTCGCAGGCCATCCAAAAATGTCTTTTTCGCGCTCTCCATCGCTCTTGCTCCGATAGTGCGCTCTGCATCGGTATTACCGACAAGCCCAAACGGTCTCAGCTCTGTGTCAGACAGCATCCGGTACGTTTCCTCATAATCCGATATTTGCTTTTCACGAAGCGCGTTAACGCGTTCCGGCGCTTTGCGCTCCAGCACGCTGTGTAACGGCCCCCACTGCAGTATCCACTCCCTGAGCTCGCTTTTTTCAGCGGCTTTCACCTGAAGCTCCGCAGCCTGAAGGTCTGAAACCGTCACGCCGGATACGCCAAAGAAACGCATTTCTGCCGTCACGCTGGTCAGCCCGAGTGCTTTCTTCAGCTTATTCTGATACGCCAGATAGACTTCAACATCATCGGCCAAGGCCAGCGTTCCGGCCTTTTCCCGGGCAATCTGTTCCAGTTTTTCCAGACGGAACATCTCACGCCCCGTGGCAACCAGCGCCGCGAGATTGTTATCGTATTGCCCTTTTTCTGCATCATGTACCAGTTGTACGTTCTTCATCTGGTGCAGAGCAAGTGTGACCCGATCCTGGCAGCTTGCTGTTGCCTCTGTTGCCATGGCAAAGGTTTTTGCTCTCAGCGCCTCATCTTCAGCCAGTTGTACCAGCCAGGACGATATCTGTGCCTTAAACCCCGCGTCCTTCATGAAGTTTTCCGTCTCACTCAGTCTGTCCAGGAAGAGGCTGAAGGCAGCAGCGTTATCTTCCTGTCCGAACATATGCCATCTGTCTGCAGGAGCCGGTTCGCCCTCCCGGGCAGGCACCAGCCAGCCAGCGGCCGCCAGGTGCAGTGCCCGGGCTTCCCGGGGGGCTGAGGCTCCCGCCATATCGAATAGTATCCTGGGGCCTGAATAGCCAGGCGCGCTGGTGATATTCTGCAGCGCCTGCAGAGTGCGTTCAGACAGAGGATTGCCATACAGATTTACGATTGCCTCTGAAGACAGACCCGTGATGCTTTCCGGCAGGCGGGTCAGTTGGTTATTGCGGGCATACAACCGTTGTAGGCCTGACGGCAGCGCCGGCAGGCGGGTCAACTGTGGGTTAGCATCAACCGACAGCGTCTGTAGCCCTTCCGGCAACGGCGGCAGGCGGGCCAGTTGTGGATTGCGATCGAGCGTCAGCAACTCCAGTCCTGCCGGCAACAACGGCAGGCTGGTCAGTTGATTATCTGATACCGACAGCACCTGTAGTCCTGCCGGCAACGGCGGCAGGCTGGTCAGTTGGTTACCTGCTACTAACAGCCTCTGTAGTCCTGCCGGCAACGGCGGCAGGCTGGTCAGTTGATTACCTGCTACCGACAGCATCTGTAGTCCTGCCGGCAACGGCGGCAGGCTGGTCAGTTGGTTACGTGCTACCAACAGCATCTGTAGTCCTGCCGGCAACGGCGGCAGGCTGGTCAGTTGGTTACCTGCTACCGACAGCGTCTGTAGTCCTGCCGACAACGGCGGCAGGCTGGTCAGTTGGTTACCTGATACCGTCAGCACCACCAGTCCTGCCGGCAATGGCGGCAGGCTGGTCAGTTGGTTATCTTCGACAGTAAGCACCTCCAGTCCTGACGGCAACGGCGGCAGGCTGGTCAGTTGGTTATCTTCGACAGTAAGCACCTCCAGTCCTGACGGCAGCGTCGGCAGGCTAGTCAGATAATTATTATGAGGAATAACCAATGTTGTTATATGCGCTGGTAAACAGTCTGGTAAGGCGGTAAGGCCTGACTCTCCCACATTAAGCTCTCGACTGCCGTTATTCAGGCAGGTACATATTCTCTGTACCGTCGCAGCACGACCGCGTAACTCTTCTGCTGGCGCAGCCCCCTTCCATTCTGACCAGACAGCATCATACTCTGCTGGTGTCTGTGGAGCCGCCGGAGCCGGAAGGGGGGATACCTGGAGTGTCCCGGATGCCCCTTCCGCATGTTCTGTACATTCCTCTCCCTGTTCTATGTCCATGGTGAAGCGATATGTTTCATTGTGCCCCTGGCAATTCACGGTATAGTTCCCGGCGTCATCAAGGGTGACCGACAATATCTCCTGGTTGTCTGCATCCAGGATACAGAAGTGGCTTTCCCCGTGGCGGCCGGAGTGAATGCTTTCCTCGTATCCGGCATACACGAGCATCCTGAGCTGTTCAAATCTGCTGACTACATCCTCCCGCGTCGTTCCGACCGAAGGGTGGCAAATCGTCCAGATACATTCCTGCGCTTCAGTCTGGTGCGTTGAGCAGAAAAACTCCTTAATTTTTTCCCATAAGCTCATTTCAGGCGGGGTTGCAGATTGGGCTATACAGTTAATACGAAGATTAGTAATTGTGGCGGGAAGACATCCGCTTCCAACATGCAAGGGCATAATAAAAAACCTTTATAAATTTACACATAATGTCTGTCTGGCGGACATCCTCTTTCCCTGGTCTTAATTTCACAATAAGGTTATCGACGGATTCATGGTCGTCCTGCCATGGCGGGCTTCAGTAGGTGCAGAAGAAAAATCCGTTATGATGACCGGATAGCGGGACTGTCATTTTACAGCTAAAGGTGTCGATTTTTTCAGGGGCGCTTTCTACGATGACCAGATCATCCGACATAAGCGCCCGGGCGTTCAATTTTGGCAGGCAGATCCCTGACACTTCAGGCGCCAGGGTTACGTCCGGGAACGGTTATCGATCGCTGCCGGCTGGTAAGCCGAACTGATTTCATGATCAGTGCAGGAATCAGGAAAAATAGCCCGACCGGGAATATTCACCCGGATGGGCTGACAAAGAAATTTGTAAAAGCCAGAAAAATTTCAGGCGCTAAATTTAGTGATAACCCACCGACATTTTACGAGATCCGTAGCCTGCCCGGGCGGCTGTACAAAAACGAGCACGGCGAGGTGTTCGCCCAAAAACTCCTGGGCCACACATCAGCGAACACCACGAAACTCTATCTCGATGAGCGTGATGATAAAGCTTATATGATGCTCTAATACTCCAATTTTCCTTGTGAAATAAATGTTAAATTTAATTTGATTGTGATATAACCAAAAAGACCGGAATACAGAAATTCGGACAAATTTCGGACATTTTCGGACAAGCGTTTTTAATTGTTTGATTTGTAAGGAAAATAAAAAGAGACCGAATACGATTCCTGTATTCGGTCCAGGGAAATGGCTCTTGGGAGAGAGCCGTGCGCTAAAAGTTGGCATTAATGCAGGCTAAATCGCCTTGCCCTTTAAGAATAGATGACGACGCCAGGTTTTCCAGTTTGTGACGAAGGTGATTGAAAAAACCTGGCGTTTTGTCTGTTATCAGGGATAAAAAAACCGTAAGCCTTTTCGTGAAGGTTTACGGTTTTTTATTAAAAGTCAGTCAGCTATTGGATGGATCACAAAGCTTTTGCGCCCGTTCGATAAACGGTGCCAGACTCATTTTCTCACCGGGCTTCGCCGGGTCATCGATTTGAATGACGGCAATAGGCTGAGCGCGCGTTTTACCCTCCGCTACTTGCTGTTCGGCAATGGCATTCAAGGGATACTGCACCAGCGTACTGGGGTTGATCACATAGAGCGCCTGGCCAGGCCGACAGGTCAACATGACCTCTTCCCGATTAAACGCCCACTTGTCTTTTCCTACTTCAAAACGACTTACGGTAATCACCTGCGGCGCCGCCAACGCTACGCCCGAAGTGGCCAGCAGAAGCGCCGGAAGGAGTATTTTTTTCATTCGTTATGCCAGTCCATCAGAAAGGTTCGAGGGTTGCAAACAGGCTGACGATCGCCAGAACTATGCCTCCAACTCCCCATTCAATTTGCGTCATCCTGACAAACCATAGGTCAGTCCGGGGATTTTCCTGTCGCATACGTGGTACGAGAACATACCGATTCGTCAGCGCAATTGCTACCATAAGCACCACCAGCGCACATTTTAACAAAAGCAACTGTCCATAGGTGGTCTGCCAGATAGCGGTAAGTCCCGTGATAAATAGCGTGTTGCCAATGCCTGTGAGCAATACGCCCGCCACAAAAAAGTGACCATAACGAGAAAAACGCATCATGGCGCTAATAGCATGTTGACGCCAGCGTCCCTGAGCCATGCGCATACAATAAACCACTGGTAACAGCCCGCCAAACCAGGCTGCGGCACAGAGCAAATGCAGAGCATGGTTAATCTGCTGTAATGTTCCCGCTACACCGTCGCGCATCGTCGCATGTCCAACGCCTGCCAGCAGGATAAACTGAGCAACGGTTAGAATAAGAAGCCGTCGTTGCATTTTTACCGGCGCAATGACTACCACCGCCAGCGTGACCAGCGCGAGGATAATTTGCCATATCCAGACCGCGCCAAAGCGGGTTTGCAGTACCGCGCCCCACACCGAGACGGAAAAAACATCGGGCCAGCCGCCGCCCATCAGTCCGCCCTGAATCGCCAGCATAAAAGCCGCGCTGATAACGCTCCAGGCGGCGGCATGTCGTTGCAGATGTAAAAATCGACGCGTCATTAAACGACGAATTGATGCGGGTGCCAGCCAGGCGCCGTAAAGCGCGCAGCCGTAGACCAGCATCAAACTAGCAAAATGAATAAATCGGAGAGTTATCCAGACGAATGTCAGCATCATTTATTTCACGCTGAAGGTGTATTTCCCTTTTGTTTTATGTCCATCCACCGACACAACGTGCCAGTCTACCGTGTAAGCGCCAGATTTTAACGGCTGCTCAAGCGGGATAATCAACTGCGTTTTATCCTGTTCATTTCGCTTTGCCGGGCGCGTTTTGATGAGCTCTTGCTGAGGGCCAGTAATGGTTGCGCCGCTGAACCCTGGCTCAATCCCTTCAGAAAAGTTCAGGGTCAGCGCCTGTGGCGAGGCCGTAACGGCAGCATTAGCCGCTGGATACTGATGCGTCAGGTGCGCATGTGCCCAGGCCGCTGGCGTCGCAAATGTCGATGCCAGCAGCAGTAAAGCTAAACGTCGCGATGGTGCAGAAGAAGCCATATTCACTATTCCTTTTTGTTATACCTACGTTACAAAGAATAACCTTCAACAATCAATGAGTCGAGGATCATCATTTCCATCTTGCCATTACCGCGGACTCTTAGTACCTTCTGGCGGCAACAAAAAAGGAGACGCGTATGAAAACGAATCTGGCTCAGCTTGAACAAGCGGAAATGGATAAAGTCAATGTGGACCTGGCGGCAGCCGGGGTGGCATTTAAAGAGCGCTACAATATGCCAGTTGTCGCGGAGGCGGTCGAACGTGAGCAGCCAGAGCATCTACGCGCCTGGTTTCGCGAGCGGCTGATTGCCCATCGTCTGGCTTCCGTATCACTATCCCGACTCCCTTACGAACCCAAAGTTAAATAAAAATTATATAACGTTACACTTCCTTACATGCAGACGACTACATTATAAGGCGATTCTTAACCTATGCTTTTTAGAATGGCTGTAGAGACTATGAAAAGGAAGTCATTATGTCCTCCTGGAAAATTGCTGCTGCGCAGTATGCGCCCCTGAACGCCTCGCCGGCGGAGCATGTCGCCCATCATCTGGAATATATTGAGCTTGCGGCTCGTCAACAGTGCGAACTGCTGGTCTTTCCGTCACTGTCGCTATTAGGCTGCGACGAAAGGAATAAATCGTTGCCCGCCCCGCCTGACGAGGCGCTTTTACAGCCGCTCACTCATGCGGCCGATACCCACCATATGACTATCATTGTGGGTATGCCTGTTGAGCATAACTGCCGCTTCGTAAAAGGCATCGCTATTTTTGCCCCATGGCTAACGTCGCCGCTCATGTTTCACAAAAGTCATGGCGCCTGTATTGCCAGGCAGCGAAGCGCTATCAACGTGGTGGATGAGCAGCCAGAAGGTGGTGATATAGATCCCTCATTTACGTTATTCACAACCAGTCAATGTCTTAACGAACCTGAACTCCATGCTTCTACCTCACGCTTACAACGTTTTTCGCATAAATATGCGCTGGCCGTACTGATGGCCAATGCCTGTGGCAGTAGCGCGCTGTGGGATGAAAGCGGGCAACTTATTGTTCGTGCCGATTGCGGTTCGCTATTACTGACGGGCCTGCGCACAACCGAGGGTTGGCAAGGCGATATCATTCCATTACGCTAAGGTCTTTCGGTGAGGAATGAATCATGTTGCGGATTATAGACACGGAAACCTGCGGGCTGCAGGGCGGGATCGTAGAGATAGCTTCTGTAGATGTCATTGATGGCAACATTGTCAATCCCATGAGTCACCTGATACGCCCCGATCGCCCTATTACGCCGCAGGCAATGGCGATACACCGTATTACCGAAGCCATGGTCGCCGATAAGCCGTGGATTGAAGATGTCATACCGCTTTATTACGGTAGTGAGTGGTATGTCGCTCACAATGCCAGTTTCGACAGACGCGTATTACCTGAATTGCCGGGTGAGTGGATCTGTACCATGAAGTTGTCGCGACGCCTGTGGCCGGGAATAAAATACAGCAATATGGCGCTCTATAAATCGCGCAAACTAAGCGTACAAACGCCGCCGGGGCTGCATCATCACCGGGCGCTTTATGATTGCTATATCACCGCCGCCTTGCTGATTGATATTATACGAACCACCGGCTGGACCGCGGAAGAAATGGTCAATATCACGGGCCGTCCTGCGCTGTTAACCACTTTCCCGTTCGGTAAATACCGCGGTAAGGCGGTATCTGAAGTCGCAAAACGCGATCCGGGCTATTTACGCTGGCTTTTTAATAACCTTGATAATATGAGCCCGGAACTTCGCCTGACGCTTAAACACTACCTGGAAGATGTTCAGGCTGGCGAGCAACGCAGCAATGGAACACCACAATAACCCGCGACGCTCACAAGCCATTGCGGGCGCGCGTCTATGCGCTATGTAAGGTTCCCTGCGCCAGGCCGATTAAAAAGGCGAACTCCAGCGCAACGCCTTCGTAGGATTTAAACCGCCCCGACTTACCACCGTGCCCGGAGTCCATATCCGTACATAACAGCAGCAGACGTTGGTCCGTTTTTAGCTCGCGTAATTTTGCCACCCACTTCGCCGGCTCCCAGTATTGCACCTGAGAATCGTGCAATCCTGTTGTCACCAGCAGGTGCGGATAGTCCTGCGCTTTGACATTGTCATAAGGACTATAGCTTTTCATATAGTCATAATACTCAATATCTTGCGGGTTCCCCCACTCTTCAAACTCTCCTGTCGTTAGTGGGATCGACTCATCCAGCATCGTGGTTAATACATCAACAAAGGGTACCTGGGCAATAACGCCGTGGAAAAGCTCGGGGCGTTCGTTGATAGCGACGCCCATTAACATTCCGCCCGCGCTCCCGCCCATCCCATAACACAGCGACGGTGAACCGTAACCCAGTTTTAATAAGGCATCGCAGGCATCAAGATAGTCATTAAAAGTATTCCGCTTTTTGAGGAATTTGCCATCTTCATACCACTGCTGCCCCAGCTCACCGCCGCCGCGAACGTGTACGATTGCGTAAACAAAGCCACGATCCAGCAAGCTCAGTCGGCTGCTGCTGAAGTCGGCGTCAATACTGGAACCGTAAGATCCGTAGCCGTAAACCAGAAGCGGATTTTGCCCTTTACGAAAATACTTCTGATGATAAACCAGCGATACCGGCACTTCGACGCCGTCGCGCGCGGTGATCCACAGGTGTTCGCTCTGATAACAGCCAGAATCAAACCCAGGCACTTCCGTCTGTTTAAGTATCCGTCGCTCTCCGGTATCCATATCCAGTTCAAACAAGGTATCTGGCGTCGTCATTGAAGAATAGCCGTAACGCAGCCGGGAGGTCTCAGGTTCGGGATTATAGGCAAGCCACGTCACGTAAGCCGGATCGTCAAAGGCGATGCCTATCACTTCACGGGTTTTACGGTTAATTTGCCGCAGGCTGGTAAGCCCCCGTTGACGCTCTTCTACTACTAACCAGTCGGTAAACAGGGTAAACCCTTCCAGCATGATATGCTCGCGCGGAGGGATCAGCTCTTCCCAGGCGTTTTCATTGCGCACGCGGGTACGGTACAGCCCAAAGTTTTTACCGTTCCGGTTAGAACGCAGGTAAAACTTATGTTGATAGTGATCGAGACTATATTCATGGTCTTTGCGGCGCGGTAAAAATGAAAACGGCTCGGCATCGGCCAGTTCCGCGTCAAGTAACAGCACTTCGCTAGTGGTGGCGCTGGCAAGATGAATCACCACATAATGCTGCGAAGTGGTTTTATGCAGGCTGACATAAAAGGTATCGTCTTTCTCTTCATATACCAGTTCATCTTGCGATGACGGAGTGCCAATCGTGTGCCGCCAAACCTGATAGGGCAGCAGCGTCTTCTTATGCTTACGCACATAGTAAAGGGTCAGGGAATCATTGGCCCAGACAAATTCAGGCGCAACGTTATCCAGCAGTTCCGGATACCAGTTACCGCTTTCGAGGTTACGAAAACGCAACCCATACTGACGACGGGATAAATAATCTTCTGCCAGCGCCATGATGGTATTATCCGGCGTAATGGCAAGTCCGCCGAGCGTATAAAATTCGCTGTGCGCGGCCCGCTGGTTCGCATCGAGCAAGGTTTCCCACACATCCCACTCTTCGCTTAACGCCGATTGTCGTTGATAGATGGCATATTCGCAGCCGGGTTCATAGATATAACGGTAGCGATAGCCATTTTTCACATACGGAGCGGAAACTTCTCTGGGCGGGATGCGATCGATAATTTCTTTTAGAATGCGGTCCTGTAACGCCTGCTGAGAGGACATGACCTTCCGGCCATACTCATTTTCCTGATGCAGGTAATCAAGGACTTCCGGCTGCGAGCGAGTGTCATCTCGCAGCCAGTAATAATTATCAATGCGCGTATCGCCATGTACGGTCATGGCATAGGGAATTCGATTGGCTTTTGGCAACATGTCGTTTTTTCTTTTGCGTTAATATTTGTTATATATCACGCGGCAAACACAGCGGCTTAGCATGGTAGTCCCGGTCCGCTCACCTCGGTAAGCGCCTGAGATGTCACTGCTTCGCCGCTATCTTGCAACATGAATGACGTAAACTATCCATCCTATAAGGGTGGCAAAAGACACGCATGATGCAAGCGAAACATGTTACTTAATGGCAGGTTATCAGCCTGGTAGCGCTTGTTTTTGCTGCTGCAAGTCCTGCTCGATACCGTCCCGAACCTCTTGAGGAATTTTTAGCGCGTCTCCTAACGCATTCAGATAGCTACGTTCCATAAAGTGGTCAATATCAATGGCGGCACAGCTCAGGAAGTAGAGTTCCAGGGCTTCTTCTTCATTACGAACGCCCTGTGCCAGACGTTGTGGATCAAGCGGCTGCTCAATAGCTTTCTCGATAAACACACGCCCTTGCTCTTCCACACCTGATTCTCGCAGTTGGTGCTCAATCGCCGCGCGTTCTTTGGCATCAATATGCCCATCGCTTTTTGCAGCAAAAACCAGCGCCAGGATCAGTCGCTCAGTGCGAACATCCAGCGGCGTACTTTGGCTGCCGAATTGCGGCTCCCCCTGATGCGCGGCGCGTACTTTATCTTTGTACTTATTCCACAATACGGAACCCGCTACCGCGCCGCCGCCCACCAGCAAAGCGCCAGTACCGTATTTGGTTAATAATTTGCGCGAAGACTTATTGGCGACCAACAGTCCAGCCAGACCGCCCAGCGCGCCGGGAACCAGCAGTTTATTTAACCCCTGTTCACCGGAAGGCGATGCAGAAGCGCCTTTTTGCCCAAGAAGTGATTGTAATTGGTTCAACCAGTTAGCCATAGTACCCCTCAAATACAGACCAATAATGGTCAAGCGTACCTGAGGGGATGTCAGGAATTGTCTGTTCCGGCAAAAGAAGCGCAAATTACGCTGCTAGCGGGGCTTATATTCCGCCTTGCCGGCTTTGCAATCAACGATAACCTGATAATGAATATCGGCACTTTTACCGCGAACGGTTAGCGGAACTGTCCATTTATCATTTTGACCCACAACGTCCTGCACATTAACCCACGCGACCGGGTCAGCCTGCCCGACCTTTTTTTGGTCGTCTGCCCACCGCACGATACGATTTTGCTGGTAGTCGCGCTTCACGCTTGCCGCAATCCCGGCAGCATCCAGCCCTTCGCACTGCGGAAACTTAACCGATTTACTCTCGGTGGATGCCGCAAATGCCGATACGCTGGCGGATAACAACAGCAGGCTCAACAACGCTCCTCTTTTATTCATACTTTTCTCCTTAGCACAATGATTCAGGAAAAGCATGGTACAAAACGCTGGGAGCGCAAGTGTGGGTTCAGGCGGCTTGCTTTTTCGTTTTACTCACGGCGTCCTTTTCAACCGCCTGCGGAGAAGGCAACTTACCGGTTTTGAGGATAGTGCTTAACACCTCTTTATGTTCCGCCAGCCACAGCGACAACGCTTCGCGCTGCCCATCTTCCAGCACGACTGGCGACTGCTCAAGCCAGGTATCAAGAAGATCGGCAGTATCGAGCATTTTGTCCCAGGCGTCGGCTTCCTTTTTACTGGTAAATGACATCTTCTCCTCACCCTCGCGAATGACTACGTATTTAACTTCAACCGCCATTTTGCAGCCCCTTATTTACCTGTGTTTATATACAGTATATTGCAAGGCAGCAAGAAAAGCAATCTATTCGAAAAGACATACGCAAACGTTTTCGTATATACTGCGCGCAGGTAAATAAGGGGACAGAAATATGACGCTATTAGGCACTGCGCTACGTCCGGCAGCAACGCGGGTGATGTTATTAGGGGCAGGTGAATTGGGAAAAGAGGTGGCGATTGAATGCCAACGCCTGGGGATCGAGGTTATCGCCGTCGATCGCTATCCTGATGCTCCCGCCATGCATGTGGCTCACCGTTCACACGTCATTAATATGCTGGACGGCGAGGCGCTACGTCATGTGATTACAGAGGAAAAACCGCATTATATCGTGCCGGAAATAGAAGCGATCGCCACCGATACGCTGCGCGAGCTGGAGGGCGAAGGGTTGAATGTCGTGCCTTGCGCCCGTGCAACGCAGCTCACGATGAACCGCGAAGGGATCCGTCGCCTGGCCGCAGAAGAATTAGGACTGCCGACATCGACGTATCGCTTTGCCGACAGTGAGGCCAGTTTTCATGATGCGGTAGCCGCAGTGGGTTTTCCTTGCATCGTCAAACCGGTCATGAGCTCTTCCGGCAAAGGCCAGAGCTTTATCCGCTCGGCCGAACAGCTTGCGCAGGCATGGGAGTATGCTCAACAGGGCGGACGCGCTGGCGCGGGTCGCGTGATTGTGGAAGGCGTGGTTAAATTTGATTTTGAAATTACGCTGCTCACCGTTAGCGCCGTCGATGGCGTGCATTTCTGCGCGCCGGTCGGTCATCGTCAGCAAGATGGCGACTATCGCGAATCCTGGCAGCCACAGCAGATGAGCGAACTGGCGCTGAAGCGGGCGCAAGAGATTGCGCGTCATGTGGTACTGGCGTTAGGCGGTCATGGGCTGTTCGGCGTTGAACTCTTCGTCTGTGGCGATGAAGTCATTTTCAGCGAAGTCTCCCCTCGCCCACACGATACCGGAATGGTCACGTTGATTTCTCAGGATCTCTCTGAGTTTGCGCTGCATGTGCGCGCCTTTCTGGGAATGCCCGTAGGCGCTATTCGCCAGTATGGTCCCGCTGCCTCGGCCGTGATTCTGCCGCAGCTTACCAGTCGAAATGTGACGTTTGATAATGTACACGCGGCGGTAGGAGCCGGAGTACAGCTACGGCTGTTTGGTAAGCCTGAGATCGACGGCACTCGTCGTCTTGGTGTAGCGTTAGCGACAGGTGAAAACGTTGAAGAAGCGGTGATAAGAGCGAAAAAGGCCGCCAGCCGCGTGACGGTAAAAGGCTAATGCGCCATCGCCTGATGGCGACGTTAGCGCATTTTTATCAGACCTGCCTGATCGCCACTCGTAAGCCCGATAAGCAAGCGCCATCGGGCATTTAACGGCTTACTGCTTCGCGCCTTCTACCGCTTCGCGCGCCAGTTTGGTGATGCGATCGTAATCACCCGCTTCCAGCGCGTCAGCCGGCACCAGCCAGGAACCGCCGATGCACAACACGCTTTTCAGCGCCAGATAGTCACGATAGTTTGCCGGAGAGATGCCGCCGGTTGGGCAGAAACGTACCTGAGAGAACGGACCGGCAATCGCCTGCAACGCTTTGGTGCCGCCATTTGCTTCCGCCGGGAAGAATTTGAACTCTTTCAGACCATAGTCCATGCCCAACATCAGTTCAGAAACGGTGCTAATACCGGGAATCAATGGGATAGTGCCTGCCGTCGCGGCTTTCAGCAGTGGCTCAGTCAGTCCCGGGCTAATCGCAAATTGCGCGCCCGCTTCCGTCACCTCCGCCAACTGCTGCGGATTGAGAACGGTTCCGGCGCCGACAATCGCTTCCGGCACGTCTTTAGCGATAGCGCGAATAGCATCCATCGCGCAGGCCGTACGTAAAGTCACTTCCAGAACGCGAACGCCCCCGGCCACCAGCGCTTTAGCCATCGGCACCGCGTGCTCCAGTTTATTGACTACAATGACCGGGACAACCGGGCCGGTGGTCAGGATTGCTTCTGCACTTGTTTTCCAGTTTTTCATCGGAATTCTTCTCTCGCCTGATTACTAGTGTGTCATCTTAAAAAGTGATACAGGTTGCGCCCTGCTCCGCACCCGACAGCTTTTCGCGCAGCGCGCCAAACAACTCACGCCCCGTTCCGACGCGCGACGCGCTCAGGTCCGGAATATGAGGCTGACGAGCGGCAAGTTCCGCCTCGTCGACCAGCAGAGTTAACTCACCTGTCTGCCCATTCACGCGAATGATGTCGCCATCGCGCACTTTTGCCAGTAAGCCGCCATCGTAGGCTTCCGGCGTTACGTGGATAGCTGAAGGCACTTTACCCGAAGCGCCTGAAAGTCGTCCATCAGTAACTAACGCGATTTTGAAACGGCGGTCCAATAATACACCAAGTGGCGGCATGAGTTTATGTAATTCTGGCATTCCATTCGCTTTTGGTCCCTGATGACGCACGACAACGACACAATCCCGGTCAAGCAGGCCCGCGTCAAACGCAGGCAGCACATCATGCTGACTTTCAAATACCATGGCAGGCGCTTCAATGCTCTGGTTTTCAACCGGTACCGCAGACGTCTTCATTACTGCGCGCCCCAGATTACCGCTTAGCACCTTAGTACCGCCGTGAGGAGAGAACGGCTTATCAAAAGAGGCAATGACATCGTTATCCAGTGACCTTTCCGCGCCTTCACGCCAGTCCAGCTCGCCGTTGTTGAGCCAGGGCTCCAGCGTATAGCGTTTCAGGCCGAAGCCTGCGACAGTATTAACGTCTTCGTGCAGCAATCCGGCATTGAGCAGCTCACGCATCAATACCGGTACGCCGCCCGCCGCCTGGAAGTGGTTAATGTCCGCCGGACCGTTCGGGTACAGACGCGCCATCAACGGAACCACTTCCGACAAATCCGAGAAGTCATCCCAGTTGATCAGAATGCCCGCCGCGCGCGCCATTGCAACCAGATGCATGGTGTGGTTGGTGGAACCGCCGGTAGCCAGCAGCGCGACAATGCCGTTCACCACGACTTTTTCGTCGATCATTTTACCGAGCGGCATCCACGTATTGCCGTTGCCGGTAAGACGTGTTACCTGACGTGCGGCAGCGGCAGTCAATGCCTCGCGCAGCGGCGCATCCGGATGCACAAACGAAGAACCCGGCAACTGCATTCCCATAAACTCCACCACCATCTGGTTGGTGTTGGCGGTGCCGTAAAATGTACAGGTGCCCGGCGCATGGTAAGAGGCGGCTTCTGACTCCAGCAGCGCCATTCTGTCTACTTTTCCTTCCGCATATAGCTGACGAATACGGACTTTTTCTTTATTCGGCAGGCCGCTCGCCATCGGGCCTGACGGAACAAAAATCGCGGGTAAATGACCAAAAGAGAGCGCGGCCATCGCCAGCCCCGGAACGATTTTGTCGCATACGCCGAGGAATAACGCGCCGTCAAACATATTGTGAGAGAGGCCTACTGCTGCCGACATCGCTATCACTTCGCGGCTGAGTAATGACAACTCCATGCCATCCTGCCCTTGTGTAACGCCATCGCACATTGCCGGTACGCCGCCTGCGACCTGACCTACCGCATTCACGGAATGCAGGGCCTGACGAATAATCTGCGGATAATGTTCATACGGTTGATGCGCAGAGAGCATGTCATTGTAGGAGGTAATAATGGCGATATTATTGCGCAACATACTTTTCAGCGAGGCTTTGTCCTCTGGCTGACAGGCGGCGAAGCCATGCGCCAGGTTGCCGCAGGCCAGTTGAGAGCGGTGGACCGTGGCGGTTTTCGCCTGCTCAATGCGGGCAAGATAGGCTTTTCGGGTCTGCTGCGAGCGTTCGACAATGCGCTGTGTTACGCGTAACAAATTAGGATTCATAGAGGCTCCTGAAATTTATCTGTCCGGCTACCGGGTTTACCATGCGTTTCATCAATGTGGAAAGACAGTAAAATACATGATGTCCGGGGATAATGGGGCAAAATCGTTTCAGGCAGTGTAATAAAAAAAGCCTCGCAGGTGAATCCACACGAGGCTTAAAAGTGCAAAAATGATTCTACAATCTGTGTTAGATCATGTTACCGGTAAAATACCACCTAAGAGTGAGTGGCAAATTTACTCAAACTCATTCCACGAACGACCGTCACGGGTAATCATCGCCACGGACGCTACCGGTCCCCAGGTGCCCGCCTGATACGGCTTCGGCGCGTCGTTGTCCATCGCCCATGCTTCGGTAATGGAGTCCACCCACTTCCAGGCTTCTTCCACTTCGTCACGGCGGACAAACAGCGCCTGAATGCCACGCATCGTTTCCAGCAGCAGGCGCTCATATGCATCCGCCAGGTGCGTCTGATTAAAGGTCTCGGAGTAGCTCAGATCAAGCTTCGTGATCTGCAGATTATGCTTATGATCCAGCCCCGGTACTTTGTTAAGCACCTGAATATCTACGCCTTCATCCGGCTGCAGGCGAATCGTCAATTTGTTCTGCGGCAGGTCTTGCCAGGACTCTTTAAAGAGGTTCAGTTCAGGCGTCTTGAAATAAACCACGACTTCAGAGCACTTGGTTGGCAGACGCTTGCCGGTGCGCAGATAGAATGGCACGCCCGCCCAACGCCAGTTATCGATGTCGACGCGGATCGCGACGAAAGTTTCGGTGTTGCTGCTTTTATTCGCGCCCTCTTCTTCCAGATAGCCCGGCACCTTTTGCCCCTGCGCAAAGCCCGCGGTGTATTGACCACGAACCGTTTTTTCACGCACGTTGGAGCGATCAATCCGGCGCAGCGATTTCAACACTTTGACTTTTTCATCGCGAATACTGTCGGCGCTCAGGTCAGACGGCGGTGACATGGCAATCATGCAGAGAATTTGCAGCAAGTGGTTCTGGATCATATCGCGCATCTGACCGGCCTGGTCAAAATATCCCCAGCGCCCTTCAATCCCCACCTCTTCCGCTACGGTAATCTCAACGTGATCGATAGTGCGGTTATCCCAGTTATTAACGAATAACGAGTTGGCAAAACGCAGCGCCAGCAGGTTGAGAACCGTTTCTTTACCCAGATAGTGGTCGATACGATATACCTGGCACTCTTCAAAGTATTCGCCGACCCGATCGTTAATCTCACGCGAGGTCGCCAGCGAAGTACCCAACGGTTTTTCCATCACGACACGCGCCGGTTTGGCGTTGAGTTTAGCCTCCCCTAACCCTTTGCAAATAGCGCCAAACGTGCTGGGCGGCATCGCAAAATAGTTAATGGTGGTGCGGTTTTTTTGATCCAGCATATCGCCCAGGCGACTGAACGCAGGCGTATCGTTCACGTCAAGATTACAAAAATCCAGACGGCCGCTCAGCGTATCCCACAAGCCTTCATCAATTTTTTCCTTCATGAAGGTTTCCAGCGCCTCACGCACGACGTGGGTATAAGCTTCTTTATCCCAGTCCGCGCGCCCCACCCCAATGATCCGGGTATCCGGATGGATCTGGCCGGCTTTCTCAAGCTGATACAGGGAAGGCAGCAGTTTCCGGCGCGCCAGGTCGCCTTTCGCGCCGAAAATGACCAGGTCACATGCCTGGGCTGTTTGCGTTACCGCCATGTCATTCTCCTCAGTTAATCTCCTGGTACTTTAGCCAGGATATCGTTGTAATTTTATTACACAGCACTGTACTGCTTTTACGAGATTACGGAAACCGTAAACGCCTTTTCATAGGTGAACCGGCGTTTGATTGGCAATATAATCGGCAAAACGCCTAATAAAATTGTCGCTTTTCCACACAAGCTGGAACTTAAAATCCGACGTCGGTCATGTAATGAAAAAAAACGACACCTTTTTTAGCCATTTTGCCCCCTTTGACAGCCGCCAGGAGTAATATCTAACAAAACGCGCTCGGTTTCGCGCATCATTGAAATCGCTAATACCCATGAGCCTTGCTAATCATGAATATGCTGGAAAAAGTCCAGTCTCAACTGGAACATTTAAGCAAATCTGAACGAAAAGTCGCCGATGTTATTCTGGCCGCCCCAGGCAGATCGATTCACTTAAGCATTGCCATGCTGGCCCAGGAAGCTAACGTTAGCGAGCCAACGGTGAACCGTTTCTGTCGCAGCATGAATACCCGCGGCTTTCCTGATTTTAAACTGCATCTGGCGCAAAGTCTGGCAAATGGCACCCCCTATGTTAATCGCAATGTGGATGAAGATGACAGCGTTGAGGCCTATACAGGAAAAATCTTCGAGTCCGCCATGGCCAGTCTCGACCATGTTCGTCAGTCGCTGGATAAATCGGCCGTCAACCGCGCCGTCGATTTACTGACCCAGGCAAAAAAAATCGCCTTTTTTGGTCTTGGTTCCTCCGCCGCGGTCGCGCATGACGCCATGAATAAGTTTTTTCGCTTCAATGTGCCGGTGATTTACTCCGACGATATCGTGCTGCAACGGATGAGCTGTATGAATTGTAACGATGATGACGTCGTCGTGCTCATTTCGCATACTGGCAGAACCAAGAGCCTGGTGGAACTGGCGCAGTTGGCGCGGGAAAACGATGCGATGGTGATCGCCCTGACCTCCGCTGGAACGCCGCTGGCGCGCGAAGCCACGCTGGCCATTACCCTCGACGTACCGGAAGATACAGACATTTATATGCCCATGGTCTCTCGACTTGCTCAGCTGACCGTGATAGATGTGCTGGCAACGGGATTTACTTTGCGTCGCGGGGCGAAATTCAGAGATAACTTGAAGCGTGTCAAGGAAGCGCTCAAGGAATCGCGTTTTGATAAAGAATTACTCATCAAGAGTGATGACCGCTAAAAGCAATAACAATGTTCTACCCTTTTCGTCATCCGGGGACGTTCATTTTATACCGTTAAGGTTTCAGAACGACCGGATCAATGTTCACGCAACACCAAGTTGTTTTAGTCAACGGAGTATTACATGTCCAGAAGGCTTCGCAGAACCAAAATCGTTACCACGTTAGGCCCGGCAACTGACCGCGATAACAACCTTGAGAAGGTTATCGCCGCGGGCGCAAACGTAGTACGTATGAACTTCTCTCACGGCTCGCCGGAAGATCATAAAATGCGTGCTGATAAAGTCCGTGAGATTGCCGCCAAACTGGGGCGTCATGTGGCTATTTTAGGCGACCTGCAAGGGCCAAAAATTCGCGTTTCCACTTTTAAAGAAGGCAAAGTGTTCCTCAATATCGGGGACAAATTTCTGTTAGACGCTAACCTGGGTAAAGGCGAAGGCGATAAAGAAAAAGTCGGCATTGATTACAAAGGGTTGCCGGCAGACGTCGTTCCTGGCGATATCCTGCTGCTTGACGATGGTCGAGTGCAGTTGAAAGTGCTTGAAGTCCAGGGCATGAAAGTCTTTACCGAGGTCACCGTCGGCGGCCCGCTGTCTAACAATAAAGGCATTAACAAGCTCGGCGGCGGGCTTTCTGCTGAAGCGCTGACCGAAAAAGACAAAGCCGATATTCAAACCGCGGCGCTGATAGGCGTTGACTATCTGGCCGTCTCCTTCCCGCGCTGCGGCGAAGATCTGAACTATGCACGCCGCCTGGCGCGCGACGCCGGCTGCGACGCGAAAATTGTGGCTAAAGTCGAACGCGCCGAAGCGGTATGCGATCAAAACGCCATGGACGATATCATTCTGGCCTCTGACGTTGTGATGGTCGCACGTGGCGATCTGGGCGTTGAAATCGGCGATCCGGAGCTGGTTGGTATCCAGAAGGCGCTGATTCGCCGTGCGCGTCAGCTAAACCGCGCAGTCATCACCGCAACGCAGATGATGGAGTCGATGATCACCAACCCGATGCCGACCCGTGCGGAAGTGATGGACGTGGCGAACGCCGTCCTGGATGGCACGGATGCGGTTATGCTGTCTGCCGAAACCGCAGCCGGTCAGTATCCTTCTGAAACCGTTGCCGCAATGGCGCGCGTCTGCCTGGGCGCAGAAAAAATCCCCAGCATCAATGTGTCTAAACACCGTCTCGACGTGCAGTTCGACAACGTTGAAGAAGCCATTGCCATGTCTGCGATGTATGCGGCAAACCATCTGAAAGGCGTTACCGCGATCATCACCATGACGGAATCCGGTCGTACCGCGCTAATGACTTCCCGTATCAGCTCCGGCCTGCCGATTTTCGCCATGTCGCGCCATGAACGCACGCTCAACCTGACCGCGCTCTACCGCGGAGTAACGCCGGTGCATTTTGATAGCGCGGCTGATGGCGTTGTCGCGGCGCATGAAGCTGTTAATCTGCTGCGCGATAAAGGGTATCTGGTTTCCGGTGACCTGGTTATCGTGACTCAGGGCGATGTCATGAGCACCGTCGGCTCAACCAATACCACGCGTATTTTGACCGTTGAGTAAAACTCCCCCACACCTGTTCATCAGGTAGTACAGGGTTTGTCAGCATAAAGCCTCTCTTACGAGAGGCTTTATTTATTTGATGGGATAAAGATCTTTACGCTTATACGGCTGAATCTCGCCTGGCTTGCGGGTTTTGAGCAGCTTCAGGATCCAGGTGTACTGTTCCGGATGCGGGCCGACAAAAATTTCGACCTCTTCGTTCATCCGTCTGGCGATAGTGTGGTCGTCAGCCGTGAGCAGATCGTCCATTGGCGGGCGAATCTGGATAGTCAGGCGATGCGTTTTACCATTATACACCGGGAAAAGCGGTATCACGCGTGCGCGGCACACTTTCATCAGCCGACCAATTGCAGGCAGCGTCGCTTTGTATGTCGCAAAGAAATCAACGAATTCACTATGCTCCGGGCCGTGATCCTGGTCCGGCAGGTAGTAACCCCAGTAGCCCTGACGAACAGACTGAATAAAGGGTTTAATCCCGTCATTACGCGCATGCAAACGTCCGCCGAAACGCCGACGCACTGTGTTCCAGATATAGTCAAAAACCGGATTACCCTGATTATGAAACATCGCCGCCATTTTTTGCCCCTGAGAGGCCATCAGCATGGCTGGAATGTCGACGCCCCAGCCATGCGGTACGAGAAAAATGACTTTTTCGTCGTTACGACGCATCTCCTCAATGATTTCCAGACCTTCCCAGTCAACACGCTGTTGAATTTTTTTCGGACCGCGCATCGCCAACTCAGCCATCATCGCCATTGCCTGTGGCGCGGTGGCGAACATCTCATCGACAATCGCTTCGCGCTCAGCTTCGCTACGCTGCGGAAAGCACAATGACAGATTAATTAGCGCCCGGCGACGAGAACTCTTCCCCAGCCGTCCGGCAAAACGCCCCAGCGTCGCCAGCAAAGGGTCGCGGAATGATGCCGGCGTTAATGCGATCCCCGCCATTGCCGCAGCGCCCAACCAGGCGCCCCAATACTGCGGATAGCGAAAGGATTTTTCGAATTCAGGGATATACTCACTATTATTTTTTTTGGTTTCCATGCTTTTCCAGGGTCTGCTGACGCGAAAAGGAATTGTGAATAGTGTAGCGACGTCTGCGTCTCACACAAAACAAAAAAGCCGGCACACATCGCGTACCGGCTCTGTCAGCGCATTTGTTAATCGAAGCGCAGTTGCGGCAGAACCTCTTTCACCTGTGCCAGGTATTCACGACGATCTGACCCCGTCAGACCTTCCGTGCGCGGCAATTTTGCTGTTAGAGGGTTAACGGCTTGCTGGTTTATCCATACTTCATAATGCAGATGCGGCCCTGTGGAACGCCCGGTGTTACCAGAAAGCGCAATACGATCGCCACGTTTCACTTTTTGCCCCGGTTTCACCAGCAGCTTACGCAAGTGCATGTAACGTGTGGTGTAGGTGCGTCCATGACGAATCGCAATGTAGTAACCGGCAGCGCCGCTACGTTTAGCGACCACGACCTCGCCATCCCCCACCGACAGCACCGGCGTACCCTGCGGCATCGCAAAGTCAACGCCACGATGCGGCGCAACGCGTCCAGTAACCGGGTTCAGACGGCGCGGATTGAAATTGGAGGAGATGCGGAACTGTTTGGCGGTCGGGAAGCGTAAAAAGCCTTTCGCCAGGCCAACACCGTTACGGTCATAGAATTTACCGTCAGCGGCGCGAATGGCGTAGTAATCTTTACCATCGGAACGCATCCGCACGCCCAACAACTGACTCTGTTCACGCTTGCCATCCAGCATCTCGCGCGACATCAGAACCGAAAATTCATCGCCCTTTTTCAGCTTGCGAAAATCCATCTGCCACTGCATGGCTTTTATCACTGCGCTGATTTCGCTGCTGGTTAAACCTGCCTCTTTCGCGCTGGCGACAAAGCTACCCCCTACCGTACCTTTCAGCAGACTGTTGACCCAGTCCCCCTGCTGCATTTCACTGCTCATTTTAAAACCGTTGGCAGTGCGATCGTAGGTACGCGTTTCACGGCGGGAGACTTCCCATGTCAGACGCTGTAAATCGCCATCGGCGGTCAGTGTCCAGGAAAGCTGTTGGCCAATTTTCAGATTGCGCAGCTCCTTATCAGAAGCGGCAAGTCGGCTAATATCGCTCATATCGATGCCGTACTGATTCAGAATGCTGCTTAACGTATCGCCTGTGGAGACGACGTATTCATGGACGCCGACTTCGCCTGCGGTTTTATCGTCCAGCTCATCCTGAGGAATAGCTTCATCTTCCTGCGCGGCCTGATCGATGGGTTCGCTGGCCTCCGGTAAGAGGGAACGAATCTCGCTTTTCTCCAGTTCAATAGTTTTAACGATTGGCGCGGATTCTGGGTGGTAAACATAGGGCCGCCATACGGCGACGGCCAGTGTCAGAACGGTAAGTGACCCCAGCATAACGCGGTGGGGTCGGGGCAGATTATTAAATGCCAGGGCGACAGAGCGGGCTATCTGTTGCACGTATTCACTTCCTCGTTAATCTCCTTTCAGGCAGCTCGCATACTGGTTGGCTAATTGGCTTAAAAACGCTGAATAGCTTGTTTTACCCAGTTTAATGTTCGTCCCGAGGGGGTCCAGTGTTCCCATTCGAACGGATGTCCCTCTCGCCACGGCTTCCACGACCGCTGGCCTGAATTGTGGCTCAGCAAAAACGCAGGTTGCTTTTTGCTCAACCAACTGTGTTCTTATTTCATGTAAACGCTGCGCGCCAGGTTGTATCTCAGGGTTCACGGTAAAGTGACCGAGCGGGGTGAGTCCGTAGTGTTTTTCGTAGTAACCGTAGGCGTCATGAAAAACGAAATACCCTTTCCCCTTGAGCGGCGCGAGCTCGTTACCGACCTGTTTATCGGTTGCGGCTAATTGTGCCTCAAAATCCTTCAGGTTGGCGTCGAGTTTGGCTCGACTTTGCGGCATAAGTTCCACTAATTTTTCATGGATTGCAACCGCTGTAGCCCGCGCTATCTCTGGGGAGAGCCAAAGATGCATGTTATATTCGCCGTGATGGTGATGTACGTCACCTTTTTCCTCATCGGCGCCCGTATGCGCATGTTCATCCTCATCATCATCCGCGCCCTTCATGAGTAACGGTTTTACATCGGCAAGTTGCGCAATGGTAACCTGCTTATTATCAGGGATATTCCTGACCGACTTCTCCATAAAGGCTTCCATTTCCGGGCCAACCCAGACGACTAAGTCCGCGCCCTGTAAGCGTTTTACGTCTGATGGACGCAATGAATAATCATGCTCGGATGCCCCATCCGGAAGTAATACTTGCGTATCCGTAACGCCATCAGCAATGGCGGAAGCGATGAACCCAAGCGGTTTAAGCGAAGCGACAACGGCGGCGTCGGCAGCCTGGGTTGCACTCCCCCAAAGCGCGGCGGATAATGCTGCGAAAAGAAGCGTATTTTTCTGTAACATAATGCGACTAATCATCGTAATGAATGTGTGAAATGTGATATTATAACATTCTATCACTTCTGCAAGCCTAAAATTAACATGACAAGTTTAGTTTCACTGGAAAACGTCTCGGTCTCATTTGGTCAACGCCGCGTCCTCTCTGACGTGTCGCTTGAATTGAGCCCCGGAAAAATTTTAACGCTTCTCGGCCCTAACGGCGCGGGGAAGTCAACGCTTGTACGCGTGGTTTTAGGACTGGTAGCCCCTGATGAAGGGGTGATCAAGCGCAACGGGCAACTCCGTATCGGCTATGTCCCGCAAAAGCTCTATCTCGATACCACGCTTCCGCTGACGGTAAACCGATTTTTACGTTTACGTCCCGGCACGCAAAAAACGGATATTCTCCCGGCGCTTAAACGCGTTCAGGCCGGACATTTGATTGACGCGCCCATGCAAAAACTCTCCGGCGGTGAGACACAGCGCGTACTGCTGGCGCGTGCTCTGCTTAACAGGCCGCAGTTGCTGGTACTTGATGAGCCGACGCAAGGCGTGGATGTCAACGGCCAGGTCGCGTTATACGACCTTATCGATCAGCTGCGCCGTGAACTCGATTGCGCCGTGCTGATGGTGTCGCATGATCTACATCTGGTCATGGCAAAGACGGATGAAGTGTTATGCCTGAACCATCATATTTGCTGTTCCGGCGCGCCGGAAGTGGTGTCTATGCATCCGGAATTTATCTCTATGTTTGGCCCGCGAGGCGCGGAGCAATTAGGGATTTATCGCCATCATCATAATCATCGCCACGATTTACAGGGTCGTATTGTACTGCGCCGGGGAAATGGTCACTCATGATTGAATTATTACTGCCCGGCTGGCTGGCCGGGATGATGCTGGCCTGCGCCGCTGGTCCTTTGGGCTCATTTGTGGTCTGGCGTCGGATGTCCTATTTTGGCGATACGCTGGCTCACGCGTCGCTTCTGGGCGTGGCGTTTGGCCTGTTGCTGGACGTTAACCCCTTTTATGCGGTAATCGCCGTTACGCTGCTGCTGGCCGCCGGTCTGGTATGGCTGGAGAAACGCCCTCACCTCGCGATTGATACCTTACTGGGCATTATGGCGCACAGCGCCTTATCTTTAGGACTGGTCGTGGTCAGCCTGATGTCCAACGTCCGCGTTGATTTAATGGCTTATCTGTTTGGCGATTTGCTGGCCGTCACGCCGGAAGATCTTATCTCGATCGCTATTGGGGTCGTTATTGTGCTGGCCATTCTCTTCTGGCAGTGGCGCAACTTGCTGTCAATGACTATCAGTCCGGATCTTGCCTTTGTCGATGGCGTGAAGTTACAGCGCGTGAAGCTGCTATTGATGCTGGTAACGGCGTTAACTATCGGCGTGGCGATGAAGTTTGTCGGAGCGCTGATCATTACGTCGCTACTGATTATCCCCGCCGCAACCGCGCGTCGCTTTGCCCGTACGCCGGAGCAGATGGCGGGCGTCGCCGTTGGTGTAGGTATGATAGCGGTTACAGGTGGACTGACCTTCTCAGCCTTTTATGATACCCCGGCAGGGCCATCCGTAGTGCTGTGTGCCGCGCTGCTGTTTATCTTCAGTATGATGAAAAAGCAGGCAAGCTAAGCGTGTGTTGCCCGGTGGCGCTGCGCTTACCGGGCCTACAAAATTGCCCAGGTCTGATGAGCGCAGCGACTTCAGGCGCTAAGGCATCTCTGGCGGCGTGATCCCGAAATGGTTCCAGGCGCGCACCGTTGCCATACGCCCACGCGGCGTGCGCTGCAAAAAGCCTTGCTGAATCAGATACGGCTCCAGCACATCCTCAATGGTTTCACGCTCTTCGCCAATCGCCGCTGCCAGGTTATCCAGTCCCACCGGACCACCGAAGAATTTATCAATAACCGCCAGCAGCAGCTTGCGATCCATATAGTCAAACCCTTCCGCATCGACGTTCAGCATATCCAGCGCCTGCGCGGCAATTTCCGCTGAAATAGCCCCGTCATGCTTCACCTCGGCGAAATCACGCACACGTCTGAGCAGGCGGTTGGCTATACGCGGCGTACCGCGCGCCCGACGCGCCACTTCCAGCGCGCCGTCATCGCTCATCTCAAGCCCCATGTGCCTTGCGCTGCGCCCGACGATGTGCTGCAGATCGGGCACCTGGTAGAACTCCAGGCGCTGCACAATACCAAAACGGTCGCGTAGCGGCGAGGTCAGCGAACCTGCTCGCGTCGTCGCGCCAATGAGCGTAAACGGCGGCAGATCGATCTTAATTGAACGTGCAGCAGGCCCTTCGCCAATCATAATATCCAACTGGTAATCTTCCATCGCCGGATAGAGTACTTCTTCCACCACCGGTGAAAGCCGGTGAATCTCATCAATAAACAGCACATCATGCGGTTCAAGATTGGTGAGCATAGCCGCCAGATCGCCTGCTTTTTCCAGCACCGGGCCGGACGTGGTTCGGAGATTGACGCCCATTTCATTGGCAACGATATTCGCCAGAGTCGTTTTACCTAACCCTGGCGGGCCGAAAATCAGCAAGTGATCTAGTGCGTCGCCACGCCGTTTTGCCGCCTGAATAAAGATCTCCATCTGGGAGCGCACCTGCGGTTGGCCGACATATTCCGCCAATAGCTTCGGGCGAATGGCGCGATCGGCGACGTCTTCTGCGATCGTGGCGCCTGCTGAAATCAGGCGATCTGCTTCTATCATCCTTTACCTCATAACGCGGCGCGTAACGCGTCGCGAATCAGTGTTTCACTGCTTGCATCCGGACGGGCGATCTTGCTTACCATCCGACTGGCTTCTTGCGGTTTATAACCCAGCGCCACCAGCGCAGCAACTGCTTCTTGTTCTGCATCTTCCGAGGTTGGGCTGGCCGGCGATGTCAATACCAAGTCGACCGCTGGCGTAAAGAGATCGCCATGTAGCCCTTTAAAGCGGTCTTTCATTTCGACAATCAGCCTTTCGGCGGTTTTCTTGCCGATACCCGGCAGCTTCACCAGTGCGCCAAGCTCTTCGCGCTCAACCGCATTCACAAACTGCTGCGCCGACATGCCGGAGAGAATCGCCAGCGCCAGCTTAGGCCCGACGCCATTCGTTTTAATTAGCTCTTTAAACAGCGTGCGCTCTTGCTTATTGTTGAATCCGTACAGCAACTGCGCATCTTCACGCACCACAAAGTGGGTGAAGACGATTGCCTCCTGCCCGGCCTCCGGCAGCTCGTAAAAGCAGGTCATAGGCATATGTACTTCATAGCCTACGCCCCCTGTCTCCAGCAGCACGATCGGGGGTTGTTTTTCGAGAATAATGCCTCTGAGTCTGCCTATCACATGACGCTCCTGCGTAAAGGGCTGAAAAGATAATGCACTATCATAAAAAAAGACTGGATGTTTATCCAGATGAAAAACACGTTATTCGCCTATCTCAATGGCCTTCCCTTCGAATCGGTCGCGCAACACCACCGGGTGCCGCCGCGCCCCATGATGTGGAGATATAATAAGTGTCTATAATAAATATAATTCAATAACATTTTCTGTAAGAATAATAAATAAAAAGTCCAGATACGCATTATCACTATAGCTTGAATTTCCTCCGGTGAAAGCACATCCTTTATAAACATTTTTAATCATCTTGTTATTTAATCATTCAGGACAGAAATTCAATGTTATTGAAAAATATTGTCATAGGTGCATTAATGGCTATTCCTGCGCTGGCGTCAGCTAATAGCCTCACGGAAACACGGGAAAGAATGGCCATTGAGCAACAAGCTATCGCCTATACTGTCAGCCAAAAGTGGGACAAGCTGGACGCTATGTTTCAGGAATACAATACCGGATTCCCGACAACCAGCGGCGGAACTCATAAACTGGTTATCGCATGGGGAGGGATCTATAATCTTTTTTCAGTAGATGTTTCCGACAATGGTATTTCTGGCGTGGCAAAAGAGTGGCTTAAAGCAAACCCCAAATCCACGGGTGCAAGGCTGCTGCAAGCAATGGTTTTTGATGCTAAAGCCGTGAATTTACGCGGTGAAGGTGCGGCCAGCACGGTGGACTCTGATATATGGCCGAAATATAAGAAGCTGATGATTCAGGAAAAAGAGTATCTGTTAAAGAACAAAGATATTGCCGACAAAGATGTGACCTGGTATCAGGAAATGGAAATGGTCGCACGCAATCTTGAGGATAAAGAGCTGCTCTATAGCACTTTGGAAGAAGCCAGCAAAAAATATCCCGCCTATCAAAATATTTATATCGAGGCCATGGTCGCTCGTTTGCCTAAATGGGGTGGTTCTCCGGAAGAAGTCGAAAAAATCGCCAGAATGGCCGCAGAAAAAAACAAAGATCAATCGGGACTTTCTTACTACGCTTATATCTGGAGTAATGCAATCCATTACCAACCTAAATTAATGGCTTTACTGAATAAACGTCAGATTGTCTCCTGGGACGATATGCTGCAAGGTTGGAGAGATCGCTACAAACAGTTTCCATCAACCCGCACGCTTAATAATATTCTGATAAGCTCCTGCATTGCCCGCGATAAAGACTCCTTTGTGAAAGCAGATAAAATGATTCAAGGGGAAACGGAGCGGGATACCTGGCCACAAGGGTTAAATTATCGGGAATGCCAGCAGTCCTTCCAATAATTGCCAGATTACCATCACAGTTTAATGCACAGCATTAATTGAATTAAGCCGCCTCAGCCGTTATATGCAGAAGTGGTTTAATGGAAAATGTCCTTCAACCTCTGGACCATGAACGAGATAAACGGTACCGTTGTTAATCACTTCCTTACCCTTTACAAGAATAATAATCAGCGATTGATGAACAGTACAAACTCGATATTTTTTTGCATTGCAACCTAACCTTTTGCACTTTCGCCTCCTGCTCCCCCTGGCGCTGAATATAACGCAGAGTCAGCCAAATATTTGCGCCAACCACTCTTGCCAGATCACACCTCAAATGCCTATTAAAAACAAAAGCAATAAGCATGAAGAGAAACACAACCAGACAATAACATAGACTCAAAAAAATATATGGCGATACAAACAATTATGTAATATGGAAAGGACAGTCCACTTATTCCCTGCGTTCGTCTATCTTCCCTTTCACTTTCACCTCTGGAAAGAGGTAAAAACATTATCACCGTAAATTATAATATTTATGATGGATATTTATTGATAATAATATCTTGTCATTATGTGAGTATAATGCTAATTATCCAATAGCGTAAAATAAAGGATATTATTTTAGGTAATAATGGAACGTGAACATGAAAAAACATTATTCTGTCCAATATGAAACCGGAGATATCGTCTTTACCTGTATAGGTGCCGCGCTTTTCGGCCAGATATCCACCGCTTCACAGTGCTGGAGCAACCATGTTGGGATTATTATTGGTCATAATGGTGATGACTATCTGGTGGCGGAAAGTCGCGTCCCCCTCTCAACCGTCACCACGCTGTCACTGTTTATACAACGTTCAGCCGGACAACGTTACGCCGTTCGCCGTCTGCGCGGCGGCCTGACGGTCGAGCAGAAACTCGCCATCATGGAGCAGGTTCCCACCCGGCTGAATAAGTTTTATCACACGGGGTTTAAATACGAGTCATCGCGCCAGTTCTGCTCGAAATTTGTGTTTGATATCTATAAAGAAGCATTGTGTATTCCGGTAGGCGATATTGAGACATTCGAAGAATTACTTCACAGCAATCCTGATGCGAAACTCGCCTTCTGGAAGTTCTGGTTTTTAGGTTCAATCCCGTGGGATCGTAAGACGGTGACGCCCGCCAGCCTGTGGCAACATCCCAATTTAGAATTAATTAGCGCCTGTGGAATTGAACCCCCTCAACGCGAGGCTGAGGGAGAATGATTTAGCGCAACCTTCCCCGCGCCAGATTGAGTCGGTTCTCGCTCATTTGCATCGCGTTCTGGCTAACGTGGCAATGCGTAATGGCGATAGCCAGCGCATCTGCGGCATCGGCCTGCGGGTTAGCGGGGAGCTTTAGCAACGTGCGCACCATATGCTGAACCTGGCTTTTCTCCGCGCTACCAATACCGACGACGGTTTGCTTCACCTGACGCGCCGCGTATTCAAACACGGGCAGTTCCTGATTGACCGCGGCGACAATCGCGACGCCGCGCGCCTGTCCCAGCTTGAGGGCTGAATCGGCGTTCTTCGCCATAAACACCTGTTCGATAGCAAAATAGTCCGGCTGGAACTGCGTGATGATTTCCGTCACGCCTGCGTATATGAGCTTCAAACGAGACGGCAAATCATCGACTTTGGTACGAATACATCCGCTGCCCAGATAGGTCAGTTGTCTGCCTACCTGGCGAATAACGCCATAACCGGTAATGCGCGAGCCGGGGTCAATACCGAGAATAATCGACACGCTATCCCCCCTGCCCGCCGGCGTTTAACAGCACCATTACAGGGTCGCCGCCACCTCATCAGAGATCTCACCGTTATGGTAGACTTCCTGGACATCGTCACAGTCTTCCAGCATATCGATCAGACGTAGCAGTTTCGGCGCGGTTTCCGCATCCATATCCGCTTTGGTTGACGGGATCATGGACACTTCGGCGCTGTCCGCTTTCAGACCCGCCGCTTCCAGCGCGTCACGCACTTTGCCCATCTCTTCCCAGGCAGTGTAAACATCAATCGCGCCATCATCATAGGTCACAACATCTTCCGCGCCAGCTTCCAGAGCGGCTTCCATGATGGTGTCTTCATCGCCTTTCTCAAAGGAGATGACCCCTTTCTTACTGAACAGGTACGCCACTGAGCCATCGGTACCCAGATTACCGCCGCACTTGCTGAAAGCATGACGCACTTCCGCTACGGTACGGTTACGGTTGTCACTCAGACACTCAATCATAATGGCCGTGCCGCCAGGACCATAACCTTCATAGATGATGGTTTCCATGTTTGAGTCTTCATCACCACCCACACCGCGAGCGATGGCACGGTTCAGAGTGTCGCGGGTCATGTTGTTGGCCAGCGCTTTATCTACGGCCGCGCGCAGACGCGGGTTGGCATCCGGATCGCCGCCGCCCAATTTAGCTGCCGTTACCAGTTCACGAATAATTTTAGTGAAGATTTTACCGCGCTTGGCATCCTGCGCAGCTTTACGATGTCTGGTGTTGGCCCATTTACTATGACCTGCCATAAATATTTCCTCAAAAAAAGCGCGCCTTTTCAGGCGACGTTAATGACAAACTCTTCAATCGCTTGCCGGTTACTCCAGGACTTGGTAAGCGCCGCCGCGTCAGGCGCATCAAGCCACTGGTACGTCAGATGTTCAGTGAATATCACCTGCCGCTCATGCGGTAACGCAAGGCAGAACCAGAATTCTGTATTGTGCATGACGCCCGGCGCATAGCGATGACGTAAATGTGAAAAAATTTCGAACTCCACCGTACGCTGGCAGTCGATTAAGGTCAGTTGCTCTGCCGCAACATCAATCGTGACCTCCTCTTTGACTTCACGTACGGCGGCCTGCAACGCGGTCTCCCCTTCTTCTATGCTGCCAGTCACTGACTGCCAAAAATCCGGGTCATCGCGTCGCTGCAACATTAGCACCCGTTTCGTATCCTGCGCGAAAATAACCACCAGGACCGAAACGGGGCGCTTGTACACTTTATCCTTCACGCGACCTCGTTGTTGGCTGTTGGGTGACGGATGAGACTCGCCCCTGCGGGCCGCCGCGATATCACGCGAATGATGTCGTGTACATTGTTCATATCAGTTATTCTCGGCTTTCTTTACAACCTGAATCCCCAACTCCGTCAACGCTGCCTGGTTGGCGAAACTCGGCGCTTCGGTCATCAGACACGCGGCGGCGGTCGTTTTCGGGAAGGCGATAACATCACGAATATTATCGGTGCCGGTCAACAGCATGGTCAGACGGTCCAGACCAAACGCCAGGCCCGCATGCGGCGGCGTACCGTATTTCAACGCATCCAACAGGAAGCCGAACTTCTCGCGCTGCTCCTGCTCATTGATACCGAGAATACCAAATACGGTTTGCTGCATTTCACCGTTGTGAATACGCACCGAACCGCCGCCCACTTCATAGCCGTTAATCACCATATCGTAAGCGTTAGCGACGGCTTCTTCCGGCGCAGTTTTCAGTTCAGACGCCGTCATATCACGCGGGGCGGTGAACGGATGGTGCATCGCGGTCAGACCGCCTTCGCCGTCGTCTTCGAACATCGGGAAGTCAATCACCCACAGCGGCGCCCATTTGTCTTCGTCGGTCAGGCTCAGGTCTTTGCCCAGTTTCAGACGCAACGCGCCCAGCGCATCGGCAACCACTTTTTTGTTATCTGCGCCGAAGAAGATCATGTCGCCGTCCTGCGCGCCGGTACGTTCAAGGATAGCGTCGACAATGTCGGCGGTCAGGAACTTGGCCACCGGACTGTTAATCCCGTCCAGACCTTTCGCGCGCTCGTTAACTTTGATATATGCCAGTCCTTTCGCGCCGTAGATCTTAACAAAGTTACCGTAATCGTCGATCTGCTTACGGCTAAGCTGTGCGCCGCCAGGCACACGCAGCGCTGCCACGCGGCCTTTCGGATCGTTAGCCGGGCCCGCGAAGACCGCGAACTCTACCGATTTCAGCAGGTCAGCGACATCTACCAGCTCCATCGGGTTACGCAGGTCTGGTTTGTCGGAACCGTAACGACGTTCCGCTTCGGCAAACGTCATGACCGGGAAATCCCCCAGATCCACGCCTTTCACTTCCAGCCACAAATGGCGCACCAGCGCTTCCATCACTTCGCGCACCTGTGGCGCGGTCATGAAGGAGGTCTCGACGTCGATCTGAGTAAACTCCGGCTGACGGTCAGCACGTAAGTCTTCATCACGGAAGCATTTGACTATCTGATAGTAACGATCGAAACCGGACATCATCAGGAGCTGTTTGAACAGCTGCGGCGACTGCGGCAACGCATAGAATTTACCTTTGTGCACGCGCGAAGGCACCAGATAGTCGCGCGCGCCTTCCGGCGTGGCTTTGGTCAGCATCGGCGTTTCAATATCAAGGAAACCGTGATCGTCCATAAAACGACGCACCAGGCTGGTAATTTTGGCGCGAGTTTTCAGGCGCTGCGCCATTTCCGGACGACGCAAATCCAGATAGCGGTACTTGAGACGCGCCTCTTCGGTATTAACGTGGTTAGCGTCAAGCGGCAGTGAGTCTGCGCGGTTGATGATAGTGAGAGAGGACGCCAGCACTTCAATTTCGCCGGTCGCCATATCCGCATTGACGTTTTTCGCGTCACGCGCACGCACGGTGCCCGTAACCTGAATGCAGAACTCATTACGCAGTTCAGAGGCCAGCTTTAACGCGTCCGCACGATCCGGATCGAAGAACACCTGCACAATACCTTCGCGGTCGCGCATATCGATAAAGATCAGGCTGCCAAGATCACGACGACGGTTGACCCAACCACACAGAGTCACCTGCTGCCCCACGTGGGACAGACGTAGCTGTCCGCAATATTCTGTACGCATGAGATATCCCTTAACTTAGCCGCAGGCGGATTGTTGCCTGCCATGCAGGCGACGAAGTCGCAGCTTTAGCTGTATGTCACAACTGGATGAAAAAAGGCGGCTATTATACTGGAAATTCTGCCGCACGATAAGAGTCAATCCAGCATGGGAGCGATAACTTGCCCGTTTCATGCGGTATCGACACTTGGTTCATACTGACTGTACCCGGGTTTTTCACGCGGGTATTGCGTATACTCACAAAAATTAACAATATTTGTCGCCGCTTTCCTCTTTAATCGCGCTTAAGGTGTAGTGAAATCCGCTATTTTTAGGAGAGTGATTATCATGCTGAAACTCAACGCGACCACAACCGCCCTGGTGGTTATTGATTTACAGGAAGGAATTCTTCCGTTTGCCGGCGGCCCGTATACGGCAAATGAGGTGGTCGCCCGCGCCGCGCGGCTGGCGGAAAAGTGTCGCGCCAACGGCTCGCCCGTGGTTATGGTACGCGTCGGATGGTCTGATGATTATGCCGAAGCGTTAAAACAGCCGGTGGATGCCGCAACGCCTGCGCACGCGTTGCCGGAAAACTGGTGGACCTGGCCTACGGCATTGGGTAAAAAGGACAGCGATCTGGTAGTGACTAAACGCCAGTGGGGCGCGTTTTACGGCACCGACCTGGAATTACAGCTTCGCCGCCGGAGTATCGACACCATCATATTGTGCGGGATCTCAACCAATATCGGCGTCGAATCCACAGCGCGTAACGCCTGGGAGTTGGGGTTTAACCTTATTATTGCCGAAGATGCCTGTAGCGCCGCCAGCAGTGAGCAGCATCAGAGCAGTATGACGCATATTTTCCCGCGCATTGGCCGGGTACGCAGCGTAGAGGATATTTTAAACGCCTTATGATCTACATTGGCCTGCCGCAATGGTCGCACCCGAAATGGGCGCGGCTCGGCATCACCAGTCTGGAAGAGTATGCCCGCCACTTTAACTGCGTGACGCGGGCATTTTAAAAATCATTAAAGAACGCCCAAGAGCATGTGTTTTCTTTAGTATAATCAATTCATTACTAATCTAGTGCATATAAATTTCGGCAAAGTTCATATGTGCAATAATGTCCCATTCATGCCCCATAATAGATATTTTTGTCCCATCCTTGCCCCATAAATCCACCGCCTACTGTCCATAACTTCTATACTTTCTGTCTGTTGTAAATTTGGAGGTTTCTATGTGCGGACGCTTTGCCCAGTCAATGACGCGTGAAGACTACCTCATTCTTCTCGCTGAAGAAGCAGAACGCAACATCCCATATGATCCTGAACCGATCGGGAGATTCAACGTAGCACCAGGCACCAAAGTTTTGCTACTAAGTGAACGTGATGAAAAATTACATCTCGACCCGGTGCTTTGGGGTTACGCTCCCGGATGGTGGGATAAAGCTCCACTGATTAACGCCCGCGTCGAGACAGCGTCCTCCAGCAGAATGTTTAAGCCACTATGGCAGCATGGCCGAGCTATCTGTTTTGCCGATGGATGGTTCGAGTGGAAGAAGGAAGGCGACAAGAAGCAGCCGTATTTCATTCACAGGAAGGACGGTAAGCCTATCTTCATGGCGGCGATCGGCAGTACACCGTTCGAACGCGGCGATGACGCAGAGGGATTCCTGATTGTCACATCAGCTGCTGATCAAATGCTGGTCGATATTCATGACCGCCGGCCGCTGGTTCTCACACCGGAAGCGGCCCGGGAATGGATGCGCCAAGATATTGGCGGGAAGGAAGCGGAAGACATAGCTATCGACGGCACTGTGCCAGCAGAGAAGTTTATCTGGCACGCTGTTACTGACGCAGTGGGGAATGTTAAAAATCAAGCTTCAAATTTGATAAAGCCTATTAAATAGGCCTTATCTCATGTGCATGATTTAATCAGCGGATCGCATATGATTCATCTTTCTGAATGTTAAACACATCACTAAGGACGCCATCAAGCTCTCCTTGCATATCTCCGACAAAACAAATTTTTGAATTGGCTTCAGCTTTCTTAAGAATGGACTTCACCTTATTTTTTAATGGCGTAGGACCAATTTTAATCTCTTGAATGGTAAGGGTATCATTTGGAGATGGATGATTCATGAGTACTTCTAAAGCAGCCCTACCGACAAGCGAAAAGTGAACATCACCATTTTCGATTTTTCCGCCAGAAAGGCAGCAGTAGTATTTCTTTCTATCGTAATCGACTTCCAGAGCCATAAACATCATATCTGTATCTTCAGAAAGTCCAAGTTGCTCCTGGAGTTCTTTTAGCGTTTCCTCGTTCGGCTTAACACCTCTAATCATACGCGATTTAATAGTTGGCATAAAACACCCTCTTGAAGTAAGTTAATGAATCAATTGAAAAAATAATCCATTAATTTACCATTGAAAGGGTAATTTTACTATTGAGCTATTTCACAATTAGTAAATCCGACCATCGTGTAGTGTAACGAGGGGAAAGCATCTCCCTTTTCATCTGCCATTGCTGCTGGATACCCTGCCCGGCGAAATAGAGCGTTCCCCGTCCTCCTTCAGCATTCAGGCGATCCAGCACACTCATCAACTTCTCACTGCCGGCGCGCGGCGCGTTATCGTCGAACAGGTTTAGTTGCGCGACGCCCTGACTGAAAAAGTCACCCAGCATCACACCCGCTTTCTGGTAGCGATAGCCGTCGCGCCAGATTTTATCCAGGCACTTCACAGCCGCATTGATAATGTCGCGTGAATCCTGCGTGGGGATAAGAACCTTCACTGCGGCGCTATTCCCATAGTAGGGCTCGTTTAGGGCAAAGGGGGAAGTTTTGACGAATGTTGAAATGAAACGACAGTACTGGTGTTCACCGCGGAGTTTTTCTGCCGCGCGCGCAGCGTAGCTGCAAATGGCTTGGCGCATATCCTCATAATCTGTGACCCGCTCGCCGAAGGAGCGGCTACAAACGATTTCCTGCTTTGCCGGCGCAAATTCTTCAAGCTCCAGACATGGCTCTCCGCGAAGCTCTCTCACGGTACGCTCCAGCACGACATTGAAGTGTTTCCTGATGATCCAGGTACTTTGTTCAGAGAGATCGAGAGCAGTTTTGATGCCCAGGGCATTGAGCTTCTTACTGATGCGCCTGCCGACACCCCAGACATCCTCTACGGGTATCAGGGCCAGCAGCCGACGCTGGCGGTCAATGTTCGACAAGTCAACCACCCCGCCGGTCTGGCGCTGCCACTTTTTCGCAGCATGGTTAGCCAGCTTGGCAAGGGTTTTCGTCTGGGCAATGCCTACACCGACAGTCAGGTGCGTGCGCTTCAGGACCGTCGCTCTTATCTCGCGCCCGAAATCTGTCAGATCCCGGCAGCTTCGTACACCAGTCAGATCACAAAAAGCCTCATCAATGCTGTAAATTTCTACCCGCGGCGACATCTCCTCGAGTGTGGTCATTACCCGGTTCGACATATCAGCGTAAAGCTCATAATTACTGCTGAAGCAAACAACGCCAAATTGCTTGAAGCGTTCTTTCTGTTTAAAGTATGGCTCACCCATTGCGATACCGAGCTGCTTCGCCTCGGTGCTGCGCGCAATCACACAACCATCGTTGTTCGACAGTACGACAACCGGACGCCCTCTCAAATCTGGTCTGAATACAGTTTCACAACTGGCGTAAAACGAATTAACATCGCAAAGTGCGAACATGCTCAGCTCACTGCTTTAACGATGAAAGTAACGACGCCGAATACGTCCAGCGTGTCTTCGCTGCCGACGATGATCGGCGAATAAGCGCTGTTCATCGGATTGAGCTGAACTGTAGGTCGCAGCTGCAGGCGTTTAACAGTAAACTCCCCATCCACGGCTGCAATAACAATATCGCCGTGTTCAGCGGTTCGTGAGCTATCCACCACCAGCAGATCACCGTCGTTGATGCCTGCATCAATCATTGAATCACCCGTTGCTTTGACAAAATACGTTGAGCTGGGATGAGAAACGAGCAACTCATTAAGATCGATACGCTGCTCAATGTAGTCTGCCGCGGGACTTGGGAAGCCACACGGTACTAAATAACTGAAAAATGGCAGATAAATAATTTCGCGCAACTCTGTAGGTCTGAAAAATTCCATAATCCATACCCAAATACTGTTTTTATATACAGTAGTTTCATTTGAATATACGCGCAAGATACAGGAATCGCTACGGCTGTTTAATTATTCATCTCTTCGTTTGTAAGTTTCTCTCTCAATTCAAATTATGGGTTTTGTAAATTTTCTGGTGGTATTGCCATATGCGCATATTTAAGCCAGTTTAGAGGCCGGGAACTTTCTGTACAGCGTCGACAGCCCCACATCATAAATAATCGCTACCTGCTGCCGCGGTACGCCTGCCCTAATCAGGCGCCCAGCCTGCGCCCATTGCTCCGGGGTGAGCTTTGGACGCCTGCCACCAATTCGCCCCTGCGCCCTTGCCGCTACCAGCCCGGCGCGGGTTCTTTCCACAATTAATTCACGTTCCATTTCAGCGAGTGCGCCCATGACATGAAAGAAGAAACGCCCCATTGGTGTACTGGTATCGATGGAATCGGTCAGGCTGCGGAAATTAACGCCACGCTCCCGCAGCTCCTCTATCAGAACGACCAGATGACGCATACTGCGACCCAGGCGATCTAACTTCCATACAACCAGCGTGTCCCCTTCTGATAACGTCCTGAGCAACTTTTTCAGTCCGGGCCTTTCGGATTTCGTTCCGCTTATTTTGTCTTCAAAAATCAGTTCACATCCTGCGCAATTTAGCGCGTTTCGCTGTAAATCGGTGTTCTGGTCATTTGTTGACACCCGCACATAGCCAATTTGCACAATAGGCCCCCTCGCAAAAGGCGGGATCATGCCATTTACGACCGTTTTCTGCATTTTCAGAAACGTTGGTTTACGGGAAACCATAAATAGCGCCGCCGGCGCCATGCAAAAATCGCAGAACGGCGATGATATTCCGGACAAAACGCGATTTGCGAGAACTATCGGCGCTGTGACTTCTACCAGCGTTACATTTGGTGAATCGGGATGGTTCAAAATCGCCACTGTTTTCATGCCGCAGGCCACATCTACTGCGGTGATTAAATTGTATGGCGGGTCGGGGTTTAACGTTGGTTCATTTGAGCAATCAACTATCAGTGAACTGGTGCTGCGCGCCGGTAATGGTTCGCCTGTCGGAATTACTGCCACATTATGGAAACGCTCACCTAACGGTGTTCTTGAGTGCGCCTGGATTAACACATCAGGCGACAATTACGACATTTATGTCAGGATCAACCAGTATGCGTATTGGTTAATTGCACAGTACGATTATACCGGTAATGCAAATGTCACACTATATAACGCTCCTGAATATTCAGAAACAAAACCTGCCAACGCTACGAACGGTCAGACATATACGCTGTATAACAGCATGATGAAACCCACTCCCGACGATGTCGGAGCGCTGTCAGTTAATGGAGGGAGGCTAAACGGTCCGTTAGGCATTGGTACTGATAATGCGCTGGGTGGCAATTCGATTGTATTCGGCGATAACGATACCGGGCTTAAACAGAATGGTGACGGGATACTGGATGTGTTTGCGAATAACCAGCACACCGTTCGTGTCGCTCCCGGTGAAATGATAGCTCTGGGAGTTATTCGTGCAGGCAACGGAAAAAAACTGTCACTGACGAGTGCTAATAATTCAGCACTAAATGCCGGGTTTAATTTGTGGGGCGACGGAGGAAACCGCCCAACGGTTATTGAACTTGGCGACGACCAGGGGTGGCATTTGTACAGCCAGCGAAATCCTGATGGCAGTATTCAGTTTGTTGTTAATGGACAGATTATTCCGGATAATTACGGTAATTTCGACGCCCGTTATTTATCATCAGGAAACGTATATACAAAAGGCGAGTCAGATAATCGTTATGTCCAGAATATCCAGCGTGGCGCTCCAGTATGGCCTGGAAAAGTAGATGAATATGGACCAGCAGAAGCACCTGCTGGTTGTTTTTTAACACAGGCCAGACATGACCCAACAACAGCATACGGTGTGACATTTGCGTATCGACCGCTGCAAATGTGGGTTGGTAATGGCTGGCGTACAATTAATGGATAATTTAGGTGAATATAATGGAATTAAAAAACGTTAACCGATACATTCCTGACGACCCGGATTATGATAGCAATTTTCTGTATTTTTGTAGTGAAGATGGTCAGGATTTTTATGAGTCGCTGAGTAAATTCACGAAAAAATATAAGTTGTGCATTGATTCTGAAAATATAATCCGTTCCGTATCAGAAGATGTGTCGCGACTCTATCCAGCTGGCTTTTCAGTTGTTGAGGTCAATAAACTACCAGCCGGATTTAATATCTATGGCGACTGGAAATATTCGAACGGCGCTGTTGTCGCTGTTCCCGTTGATTATCAGGCAAAAGCCGAAACCACCCGACAGAAACTACTGGATGCCGCAAACAGCACCATTGCTGACTGGCGAACCGAACTGGCGTTGGGTGAAATCAGTGATGACGATAAGGCCAGCCTGACTAAATGGATGGCGTATATCAGGGCGCTTAAAACGCTGGATTTGAGCGGCGTGAAAGACGCGGCCACCTTTACTGCAATCAGGTGGCCTGAATTACCACAATAACGACTACTGACTGGCTGGTCTTTCCGGCCAGTCAGGTTTTGATGTGTCCACCCGATTAACCAGAACGCTGTATTCCTCCCATACCTCCAGTCGCTTCTGCTCCTCATCAGTCGCGATACCACGCTTTACTGCACGCGCCAGTGGCGTAATAACGGTCTCGGCTTCTTCAAGTAACTTCAGTTTTTTCACTTCTGCCTGCTGGCGCAGCTCCTCCGATGTATAAACTCGCTTAATTACCTTCTCACCATCAAACACCCAGCCGCCGTATATATCAGCACGTCTGTTTGCTGTGATGTTCGGTAATTCAACGACGCTCAAACCAGATGGGTTTATTGTTGAAACATCTTTGCTGATATTCACAATAACACCGTTCTTGTCATAGGCTATTTTCAGTGTGTCAGCCGCAAAGTTTTTCTGTTCTTCGTACCAGTTCTGTCCGTCCTCCGAGAATAGCCAGATAACGCCGGAACGTTTAGTTAACTGAAATTGCGCCATCGTTTTTGGATTACCCGCAGAAATATTTTTCAAATGCATCATATCTAAATACTCGCAACATTATACCAGACGCCGCCAATGAGTTTTTGCAACGGGCGTCGGTGTACCCCATCAATTAATTCATCGCTATTGCCGTTCGTGACACCTGTGATGACATAGCCTGGTGTGTCGTTGTATCCAGGTCCGTTCCATGCCTGAGCATATTCAATTCCACCAAGCCTGATATCCTGGACAAAACGATTGATAATGGTGTTATTAATCCAGTCATTCAGCCAGCCGCCCCATAGCGAACCGTAAATATTTCCATCAGTGGAGATAGTATTGGCCCCCGCATGAATAGAGCTGGTAGTGAAAATCTCACCATTGACCATAAAACGAATTGAACCATCAGGGTTTCGCTGACTGTAATACTGCCACCCCTGGTCGTCGTCCAGTTCAATCACTGTGGGCCTGTTTGCATCGCCCCATAAATTAAAACGCGCATTTAGCGAGGAGTTATTGTCACTCGTCAGTGATAATTTTCTACCGTCACCCGCGAGTACATCACCCACAACATATAATTTCCCCGGCTGCAAACGAGCCACAAGAGCGTTATTGGCATAAACATCCAGTACCCCGTCGCTATTCTGTTTAAGCCCGGTATCGTTATCGCCGAGCACAATAGAATTACCGCCAAGCGCATTATCCGTACCGATACCCAACGCACCGTTAATGCGACCACCGTTAACTGAAAGCGCCCCCATTTCGTCGGCTGCTGGTTTGTTTACGGTGTTGAAATCGCGTCGCCAGCCCGGAGAGTAACCGTCTCCGTTATTGATATACGTAAACTGAGCGCTGGCAACCCCTCCTCCTGATGTTGTGGTGGGCGTTGTCACCCGAATAGTCATCGCGCCACGCACTCCCATGACCTCAATCACTGCGCCAGCGAGACAGATATTACCGCAGCCAGTATCCGTGATGATTTTGTTATGAGCGTAAGACCAGGAGCCACGACACATCCAGTAAGGGTGATTGAATGCGCCGCAACTCTCCAGCCAGGAGATAAACTCCGCCGTTGTCCACGGATTATCATCACCGCCGATATTAACTGCGCCATCAAACGCTCGCGTGGCGCCGATACGACGTACAAACAAATCCTTGTCCGGAATATCACCGCCGTTCTGCGATTTTTGCATGGCGCCGGCGGCGCTATTTATGGTTTCCCGTAAACCAACGTATTCGATAAGACCGTCAACGCTTTTTCCTGACAGCGCCGTCAGGGTTTCGTCCAGCGGCTGTTTGCCAGCCAGTTTATTCAGTACTGTGGTGGCAAAGTTCGGATCGTTTCCCAACGCGTCAGCCAGTTCCTGCAGGGTGTCCAGTGACTCCGGTACGGAACCAACCAGCGCGGCAATCAGTTTGCGGACAAACTCCGCGTTTGCAGTCTGAAGTCCCTTAGCGTCATCTGGCGGCGTCGGTGTGGTCGGTGTTCCAGTGAATACCGGACTGTCCAGCGGCGCTTTGGTCTGTACCTCGTCCATGACAGCATGGACCGCCTTTGGCGTGGCTGCCAGCGCTTCGCTGTCACTGTCCGTGGCGCTGCTTAACTTAACGATACCTTTTTTCGTCAGGCTGGCATCTTCCAGGGAAATCACGTCCGCGATATCTTCTGCCCGTTTTGCGGCATCTTCTGCTCTGGTGGCTGCTGCTCCGGCAGCAGTACTGCTTTGCGCCGCCAGTGATGCGCTGGTATCAGATGCGGCGGCGTGAGTGGATGCCTCCGATGCTGATGACGAGGCGGCTGTTGCGCTGGCCGCTGCTGTACTTGCTGACGTTGCTGCATTTGTCTCAGATGTTTTCGCTGCGGCTGCCGATGCGGCTGCCGCCTTTTCCGACGCTGCCGCCGCAGTTGCTGACGCACCTGCATCACCGGCACTGGAAGCCGCCTGCGTTTCTGACGTCTTCGCGGCGGTTTCGGATGCTCCGGCGCGCGCTGCTGATGTCTGCGCCGCCGTCGCGCTGGCGGCTGCGGCAGCAGCTGAATCTCCGGCGGCAATACGGGAGGCATCTGCATTCGCTTCAGATGTTTTCGATGCGGCTGCCGATGCGGCTGCCGCCGTTCTGGCTGTGTCAGCCGACGCCGCGCTGGCTGATGCCTCCCCGGCTTTTGTGGTCGCCGTACCTGCGCTGCTCTCCGCAGATGCTGCGGATGAGGCTGCCTGTGTGGCTGATGCTTCTGCCGCTCCGGCTGCATTCACTGCTGCCGTGGCGCTTTCCGCTGCCTGACCTGCTGATGTCTGCGCCTGTTCAGATGCCTGCCCTGCGGCGGTGGCATTCCGCGATGCCTCCGATGCCTGGCGGGCAACTTCTTCCACCATCGCCTCAAAACGCCGCAGCGCCTCCGGGCGGACGTCGTCTTCCGTCATAGCCCCCAGAAAATCATTCAGGGTGCCCGGCTTTGAATCATCGTAAACCGTAATAACTCCGGCATGTGACGGGGGATACCCTTCCACCAGGAGCGTGACAGTGTACTGCCCCTGCTCCACATCCATGCTGTAGCGCCCGGCGTCATCCGGATTTTCCGATGCCACCGTATTCACGACCACCGTCGTACTGGTCCGGCAGGCCTTCAGCTGAATGGTGCAGTTCTGTACCGGCGTTCCCGTAGCATCTTTCAGTACGCCGGAAATAAGTACTGGCATATTACCTCCATAAAAAAGCCCGCCCGCAGGCAGGCTTCAGATTCATTCACATCTCAGCACTGATTATCCGGGTCACGTAAATATGCCGGCAGAGAACACTGGACGCTCCGCGTGATTGTTTTTCCCTTTGCCTCGCGGTGCTGTTTCTGCCCACGGTCGGTGCCGGTATAAATCCGGGTCTGGTTTTCAATATTGCTGTTGCCGCTTCCTCTTCCGTTATCGGCAACGGCAGCAGTGGAGAATAAAACGGACAGGGAAAGCCCTGCCGCCAGCGAAATTAAGCGCGACATAGTCATATCTGTTCCTTGTTAAACGAAAGGGACCGGAAATCCGGTCAGTTTGTGAAGTTGTTCCCCGACCGGGAAACCATCACCAGCGGCCAGACGGAAGCAGACGTGGTGTACTGCCCACGAACCCTCAGAGAGACGCTGATATCCACGACAGGTGAAGTGGTGTAGACCGAAAAGACGACGGTCTGATACATGGCCGGAATACCTGCGGTATACGGCATAACCTCCGCCGTTTTCACCTGGCCGTTAATATTTATCGTGACGGTGATGGCACCGGAGCCACCATTACGCTCACAGTTAGCCATCACCGTGATGGTTTTCCCAATCTGATAGGTGGCGCTGTCGGTATACCGTGTTGAGGTGCTGCGTTCGTCGTTCGTCGCCCTGATGCTCACGCCCTGCATGACTTTTGAGCCGCAGATATCACCGACAAACTCTCTTGCTTCTATCACGCCAGAAAACTTACCGGAGGTGGCATTGATTTCTCCCGTAAACGAGCCAGATACAGCGTTGATATGGCCGCTGATATCCGCATTTTTCGCAGTCAGCTTTCCATCCGGCGTCAGGGAAAATGCCGGAGGATTCCCGCCACTGGTAATGGTCGGCGCGCTCAGGTATTTCAGGAACGCCTCGTTCATGATTATCTGGTCGCCCTGCATGACGAATCCGGGCGTCTCGTTTCCGTTTGCCGGGTTAATATAAGCAATGCGATCCGCCGCCACCAGGAACTGGCTTATCTTCCCGTCAGGCGTGTCTTCCATGCTCAGTCCAAGTCCGGCCACATAATATTTGCCGTCTTTGGTCTGCTCTATTTTGACGCCCCACATGGCGTTCCATTTATCGTTAGCGTCCTGCCACTCCTTCGAAAACTGCTGCAGTTTGCTGGCGTTATCCTCCGTCAGATCTACTTTTTCCAGCAGCTCCTTACCCAGGTGACTTTCAGTTATCTGCCCTTTGAAAAAATCCAGATAGCCTGCGGCATCGTTGCTGGCCTGCCCGGTCGCCTCCACGAATGCGGATTTACCGACCTGATTTACCGCCCGGATATAAAAATAGTAATCCCTGCCGGGCCTGATATTCACGCTGGCCGCTATCCAGTACAGCGCTGTTCCCAGATATCGTGCGGCGTTTTCCACCTGATGGATATCCGTAATCTGCGCGTCTGAAAACCAGAACTCATACTGCACCGTCGGGTCGTATACCGCCTGACGCGGTGTGGCTGTAATCTGGAAATAGCCAGGGGTGAGTTCGATAAATGATGGTGCCGCCGGCGCGGAGATGCTGAACTGTGTGCTGGCCGGGTCTCCCTGTTGTCCCTGGCTGTTCACCGCCCTGACGGACAGGGTGTAGCGCCCCGGCATCAGCCCCCGGAACCGGTACTGCGTATCCGGCGTTCCTGCGCTGCTTACCAGCCGGTCACTGCCATCTTCCGCCGCCACGTTCAGGCGCAACGAAAAAGAGACGCCCTTAACGACTCGCGGTGTGTCCCAGCGCGCCAGTACCTGATACTGTCCCTCCTCCGCCAGAATTTCTGTGGTCAGGTGCTGTATCGCCGGGGGAACGGTGCCGTGAATCGTTCCGGGCTGCGGGTCGAACGATGCCCCGTTGTCCACGATGGACTCTTTTTCCGGAACATGCTGTACGGCGGTGATGGCATACGTTCCGTCGTCGTTTTCCCGGACAGCCACACACCGGAAGAGACGCTGGCGCAGCGACGGCAGTTTCAGCCCCCAGACGCTGTATTCCGCCACGCCGTCCGGTATGCGGCTGACCTGAACCTGCACACCGTCGGTAACAGACTGCACGTCCACGCTGACCGGCGAACCTTCGCCATCCACCAGGCTTATCAGCGTGGTGCCGGACGACGGCAGGGTAATTTCCCTGTCAAGGGTCAGAATGCGGCGGGCGCGGTCAACGGACAGAATCCGCCCGCCCAGGCTGATGCCGGCATAATCCTCGTCGCAAACCTCAATCACATCACCGGGAACGTGGCGCAGCCCCTCCGCACCCACACTAAAATCAACCGTCTGGGTTTCCAGCAGCTCCGTTTTTATCAGCCACAGCCCGGCGCGGTGCGCCTGCCCGCGACTGGTACAGCCAAACGCATCCATTTTTACCAGATTGCGTCCGTAGTGACTGATGGCGACCGTGTCTTCCACCAGTTCCGTGGATGTCTGCCAGCCATTATCAGGGTCGATCCAGTTCACCTCTACCGCATTATGGCGGTCCTTCCGCGCACTGAAGCTGTAACGGAACGGTGTACCCTCATCCGGCATTACCACATTGCTGCGGGTATAGGTCCAGACTGTATCCGAGGGCCTGTCCTGCACGAAGGTCAGCCTCTGCCCGTTCCACACAGGCATACAACGCATGGCGGAGCAGAAGTCGGTCAGCACATCCCACGCCTTACGCTGCTGTGCCAGATACGCATTAAAGGTCATACGCGGCTCTGTCCCGCCGAATCCGTCAGGGACCATCTGGTCGCAGTACTGGCCTATTGCATACAGCGCCCACCTGTCCACGTCCGCCGCGCCGATTCGCTGTCCCATGCCATAACGGGGATGTGTCAGCACATCCCAGAGACACCACGCCGGATTATTGCTGTATGCAGGCTTGAACGTGCCGTCCCAGATGCCGCTGTAGGTTCGCGCTACCGGATCGTAATTCGACGGCACATGAATAATCCGCCCGAAAAAATGGTAATTTCGCGTCACCTGCTGGCTGCCGAACTGCTCAGACTCCACCTGCAGGCCAATTACGGCGGTGTTGGGATAGCGCTGCCGGACATCAATAATCTCGGTATACGACGACCAGACTGTGTTGTTCTGTAACTGGTCAGTGGTACTGTCTGCCGTCACACGTACCATCCGGATACCAAATGGCCGGGGAGGGAGATTATCCACTATCACCGAGGCCAGATACTGTGTGGTTGTTTTCCCGGTAATCGTAATCTCTTTTTCCACCACCCACTGACCATAGCGCTCAAGATGGATTTGCAGCCTGACGGATGTCGGATTGCGGTCGCCCTTGCTGTTGGCCTCCACCAGTGACTGCACGCCGAACGTAAAACGCAGGCGGTCAATATTTGCAGCCGTGATGGTTCTGGTTACCGGATTGTCGTATTTGACCTGTACACCAAGCACCGTCTCGGCGCCGGACGATTCAAATCCCTCGAGCGGGGTCTGTTCCTGCTCACCGACGCGGTATACCACCTTCACGCCGTGGATATTCGTGTTACCGTCGCGGTCCACCACCGGCGTCTGGTTTACCAGAACACTGTGCAGACCGTTCACCGGGCCTTCTATCGGTCCCTCGCTGATGGCATCGATGACGCTCAGTAGCTGCGTGGATTTCAGGTTATCCGGTGCCTCGCGGGGCGTATGCCCTTTTCCTCCGCCCTTTCCCATTTATTACCCCGTAAAACGACAAAACCGCCCGGAGGCGGTTCTGTCTGAATCTGTTCTGTTGTCAGCGGCCAATCACCACAACCTGACCACCATCTCCTTCATCAGCGGTACTGACTTCCTGGGAAATCACGCGTGACCCCACCTGCATCTCGCCGTACAGCACCGGCAACGTGTTACCGTTGGCAACCATATTATCCAGCGACGAGAAATACGTGTTCTGCCTGCCGTTATCGGTCTGCCTCATTTCGGACATTTTTGGTTTGGGGGCCAGCATCTGCGCCACACCGCCCAGAATCATCGACGCGCCGGTCATATACATACCGGATACCGCCGCCGCCCCCAGCCAGCCTGCCGGGTTCCACCAGGCAACGGCAATCAGCGCCGCACCAAGCACCGCCTGAAACACCCCGCCAGGTTTGGCCCCGGCCAGACGCGGCACAATATGAATCACCGCGCCAGGCGGCAGCGGGTCATGCAGGCTGGTTGTCAGGGTATCAGCCGTAACATCGTCTCCGGCTATGCGTACCTGATACCAGCCGTCGTTCAGTTTCTGCCGGAGACCGGGCAACTGTACCGCCAGTGCCCGGACAGCTTCAGCACCACTGGCTACCTGCAGGCTGACGCGGCGGCAAAATCGTTGCAGATCCCCGTAAAGGCAAATTCGCGCCATGCCCGGTGTCGCCAGATGGAGTGCGTGCGTCGTTGCCATTTGTCGGTATACCTCTCACGTTTACTCAGTTGTTCAGGAATATGGTGCAGCAGCTCTCCGTCGCCGCAGTAAATCGCTGCGTGGTTCGGAACGGAGGAGCCAAAGCAGCAAATCAGCACGTCGCCGGGCTGCGCACTGGCTGCGCTGACACGGTAAAACCCCGTCGTCTCCAGATTATCCAGATAGAGATTGTCACCATGCCGCCACCAGTCGTCGTCCCGGTGAAAATCCGGCATATCAATCCCCGCCAGATGATAGGCATCACGGAACAGCGTGTAACAGTCAAAAACCCCATGTTTAAAATGCCGTCCGGTCAGGTGTGGTACACAGCGGAATTTATGTACCTGCCCGTCGCATACCAGCCACCACGGCAGGTCGCTTTGAACCTGCAGCCTGCGGTCCACATCGCTCAGATACGGCTGGCCGCCAGGATGGCTGTGAACCAGCGCCACAATCTCCCCCTGCGTTTCAGCCCTCAGCCAGTCCTCCGGCGCCATACGGAAATAATCCTCCGGCGCGGCAGAAATATTCACACAGGGGAGATACCGTTCTCCCGCCTGTGTTCTCACCACGAAGCCGCACGACTCCGCAGGCGCACACCGTCTGGCGTGCGCCAGAATATCCTGTTCTTTCATGATGATTTACTGTGAAAGTTTATTAATGGAGAGGAAACCGCCAAAGTTTCCGGTATTGTTACGCAGGGCGCATCCCCGGGCGCAGCGGCTGCAGGCATCTTTTGCCGGATCGGCGGTAGGGTTATCAAATTCATCTGCGACAGCTGGTCCCGTATAACCACATTCGTCAGAGCGGTATATCCATGTACAGGTATTGGCCAGCATAATTCGCCCGGGGAAGACACATCCGTCCGTTTCAGTCGGTGTTGCCAGGACAAATGTCGCACTTACCGCCGTCAGATCACTGCACTGCTCGATCACCCATCGGCTTACGGATTCCTGCTCCGGGTCAGCCTCCTGGTTGCCGTTTTGAAAATTCACGGCATCGAGAAACCGGGCATATACTATCCTGCGGATGACCGTCGCCCCAACCAGGCTATGCAAATCCTCCACCATTCCGGTCACCATACCGTAAAGATTGGATACCTTCAGTGACGGGCGCGCAGCTGCGCCTTTGCCGTTCATTTCAAATCCGCTACCCTCTACAGGATAAACATCATATTTCCGTCCCCGCCAGGTAACCGCCTCCCCCTTTTCATTCGCCTCGTTACAAAAAAAATAACGATCACCACCAGACTGTGTCAGATCGATTTCCCACAAAGTGATCCTGGCGGACTGCGCCAGTTTAGCGGCTTCGTTCAGCGTATCCTGCGAAATGTCCTGCATCACTCCTCCTCAGATAACAACCTGTTCAAAAGTCGTGGTCACAGTCACCCAAAGAGAGCCAACGCTAATCGACCATTTGCGGCAAATCACCCGAATTTGTGTCCAGGTATAAGGCGGTGTCCAGAGAAAGGATTTCACTCCACCGTGGCGGGATAAAAATGCCTCAAGATTCTGATGTTCTCCCTTACGAATCCGGACCGTTACGTTATACTTCGCCAGATGGTTGTTCAGCCCGGCTGGACGCCGTTGTTCATACCCGTCACCCAGTTTTATGGAGGTGACTTTTGGTTCTGATTCCACTGTCATATCAGGGCGGATCTTCCAGTTAAATGTTTCCATTGTTATCGCCCTCCTCCAGCAATACCCCCGTCACGCGACTGCTGTTGCCAGAAATCAATGGCGGCTTTTTTTCCAATGTTATATACGGCCTGTAATGCCTGCGGACCAATCTGTCCGTTGCCGGCGTCGTTGTGGATTTCAATGTTGTACTCAGGCGCAAACATCGCCATCCCTCCTGAACCGGCTGCCACGACACCCAGCTTACCGTCAGCACCACGACGAAGTGGTAATATTGCCTCCGGTCCTGCCTCGCCCATCACCCCGGCACCTTTGGCAAAAGCAAAAAATGTCGGGCGATTAACAATGCTGCCGCTGTATCGGCTCAGTTCAGAAGACTGATAAACTCCACCAGTCGCATTGGCTGTCACACCAAATCCCAGAGCAGATCCGATTCCCTTTACAGCCTGCATCATTGCCATACGTGCTGAAATTTTTGCCAGATCTGACACGATGGATGCGGTGAAAGATTTAAAGTTTAGTTTTCCAGTGGTAACGAACGTCGCCAGCCCGTCGCCCATACTGTTGAATGCCGATGTGAACATTTGCTCCGTTGCGCCCGCCACGTTGCTGCCCTGCGCCATAAAGTTATCCAGCGCACGCGACGCCCCCAGAGTCCAGTCTCCCTGCGCAGCATCCACTTTCGCATTGTACTCAGCCCACTCAGCCAGCCGGCGATTGAGACTGCCCTTCAGCGCCTGCTCAGCCTGACGATATTCATCAGAACCGTATGTTCCCTTTGCCTTACTGTCGCGCTTAAGCTGCTCCAGTTGTTCCTGGTAGCGCTGCTGAATTTTCAGACGCTCTTCGTACCGGCCTCGTTGCTGATCGCCCATACCCATTGTGGCCAGCACCATTGCGTGCTGCTGCCTGACGCGGGATTCTTCGTCAGCGAGCTGGCTGGTTAATGTGAGCGTCTTTTTCTTCAGTTCATTAAGGGCATTCTGGTGTTGCAAATCCTGTTGTGAGATATCCAGCTTCTGTAGCGCAAGCGCAATTTCATCCTTATGTGCCAGTACGCTTTGTTCATCCGCCGTCAGTTTTTTACCGGACAAATCAGCGATGCGCTGCTGAAATGACAAAAGCTGCTTATGCGCTTCCGTCATTTTTTCGGTCGTGGAAAGCTTCGCGGCGGCAATCTGCCCTTCAGTCTGCGCCTGTTGCTGGCTGTACTGCAAAAGCAGTCGCCTGGCCTCGTCGTTGTGGTAAGTCTTTGGCTTTTTCGCCTGTTGTGACAACGCCTTTTTATGACGTTCATTTTCGCGCTCCAGTGCGGCATTGCGTACAGCAGCATCGGCATACTGCATGGCGGTAATGCGCGCCACCTCCCGTTGGTGCCGCAGGGATTCAGTTTCATTATCCCGGTTCAGCGCGGCGTTCTGCTCGTTCCGACGTTTCTGCGTTTCCTGATAATTACGCTCTGCCTGCGCCTTCGCATCCAGCAGGTCCTTCTGGCGTTTCTGTTCCTGAAGTTCGTTCAGCTGCTGCTGATCGTATTCAGTCTGGGAGGAAGACACCGTCCAGGGCGTTTTTCTGTCGCGCGCGATTTTTTCCTGCAGTGTCGCGATCTTTTCATCGAGCGTGTCTTCCCGCCCGATATCCAGCATCCGATCCCATGCCCACTTCGCCGCATCACCGACAGCATTCCATGCTCTTTCAATCCAGCCCAGATTGTCGTGTACGTCCCCCATCCGCTTATTCATTTCTTCCGAATACGCGGACATGGCAATTTTCGCGGCATCAGCCACTCTTCCCTGCTCACCCAGTACCCTGATTTGTTCAAGCTGGGTGGCTGTCAGAAAATGCAGTGTCCTGTCCAGTTCTTTCGCCGCATTCACCGGATCATCCCGCAGGCGTTTAAACTGGCGGATGGTTTCATCCACTGATTGTCCCACGTTTTCCTGCATTCTGGTCGCGGTACGGGATACCATTGCCACTGCCTGCCCGGTAAACGCTCCGCTACCGACCACCTGTGCCAGCACGCCTGCAGCATCGTGCTGCGTGACGCCATTTCCGGCGAGCGACTTCGCCATCGCATTAAGCTGGCCTGTGGTTTTTCCGGCATAACTCCCGGTCAGAATAAGCTGTTTATTGAACGTCTCGCTTTCTTTAGCTCCTTCATAGTAGGCCTTGCCCAGCCCGTAAACAGCAGCAGCCACGCCGCCAACCAGCCCGCCGAGCATCATGCCCTTCGGAGACATCAGTTGCTCGATCCACCCGGCGCGGTTAGCGAGCGTGATACCACTTCCCCGCAGTGCCCCGAAATTCCCACGGGCCAGCTCACCAGCCAGCACGCCCAGTTCACGACGGGCAGCAGCGCTTTTCAGTCCTAGCGTATGGGTGGCAGTTCCGGTACGCTCCAGTTTACGGATATAAATATCTGCGGCGCTGCTGACACCCAGTTCAGCCGCCTTCACCCGCAGCAGCTCGGCACGGGTGAGGCCCTGTACCGTCGTCTGCTCTTTCAGGCGGCGTATAAACTGTGCTTTTTTCTGCGTGGCCAGCGCTTCGGCATCGGTAAGCTCACGGGTCTTCCTGGCGGTTTCAGACACCAGCGCCAGATAATCGCCCTGTGAGATATCTCCGCGTCCTTTCGCCTGTCGTACCTGCGCCTGGATACGCTGCAGCTCCTGCAGACCACCGCTTAACTGTTTTACACTGTCAATCTGGCGGTAAAAAGCAGCACTTGTCCTGTCCTGTGCTGCCGCCACAGCCGCTGACTGCGCCTGTTCCTCACGCAGTTTCCTTCCCAGTGCCTCCACCCGCTGTCGCGTCTGATCCACATCCGCCGCCAGACGCGTACTGGCCGCTGCGCTTTTCTCCACAGAGGAACTGTACGCGGTACTGCTGGCAGTCACTTGCTCCAGACTGGCGGACGTCAGGCGCGTCGCCTCCGTCTGCTTATCCAGAAAACGCTGCATCCGGGCCGCTGAACGTTCTGAGTCACCAGCCGCATCGTTCAGCAATTTTTTAATGCGCGGAACTTCGTTTCGGAACTCTGCGCTGTCGATACTTAAATCAATGACCAGGTTCGCTATCTGGTCCATAGCGGACACCTCCGGTAATACCTTCGCCCAGGATCATCAGTTCATCATCCGTTTTTTCGTGCAACGACTCAGGATCAGTGATCAGGCTGAATATTTCTGCATCGTGATGCGTGCCTGTAACCAGTCCGGAAATCAGCGATTTCAGCGTTGCAAACTCCGCATCCAGCAACATGTCACTGAAGCTGTTCTTCCCGAAATGCTCCGCCCACTCACCCAGCTCTGTCGCACTCATTTCCGCCAGCATCCGCCGCCAGTCTGGTCGCCGGAACTCACGTGCGAGCCGCATCACAAACGCCAGCTCCCGGTTCAGGACTTTTCCGGCGTGGTCGTGTCCTTTTCACTCCCGCTGTCGTCTTCCTGCGATGCCGGAAGACGCATACCACTCAGGGACAGAACCATATCAGCGCCACGTCCCAGCGCCTCATAAGACCATTCCAGTCTGACGGACTCATACAGGGCGCGGGCCTCCTCCTCTTTTTTGCTTTCACACAGGGAGCGGGATACCAGCCATGCATTAATATCCACCCCCATCTGCATAAATTCTGTCTGACGCTCTGCTTCCGTCAGGGTTTCAGGCTGTGCGTCATAGTCTGCCGTCCGCTGCTGAATAAACTTCAGATAATCCACACGTTGCAGGGCAGAAAGCTCACTGAGCACGATGGAATGCCCACCGTAGTTAAAGGTGTCTGTATTGAGAAACATGATGATTTTCCATAGAAGCCCCGGAACCGGGGCGGACTGATAAGAGAGGGTTATGACGCCGTCACTGTCACTGCTGCCACCGCGACAAGACTGCCGTCACTGCTGATACCAACAATATTCACGCTGCCCGCCTTCACGCCTTTAACCGTGGCCACATTATCCTTCAGCGTGACGGTGGCGATCAGCGGATCGGCGGTCGCAACCTGCAGCGTTTTATCTGACGCGTTATCAGGTTTTACCGTAAATGTCAGCGTGGTGGTGGCTCCGGCAGCCACCGTGGCACTGGCCGGCGCAACGGTCACGCCGGATACGCTGACTACGTCAGGTGTATCCTCCTCCGCAAGAGAAGGACGCCCGACGCCGGTGATTTTTACGCTGCGTGTCATCACCTCTTTGGACGTCACGGTTTTACCCAGTGAACTCAGCCAGCCGCGGAACACATCAACCGTCCCGTTAGGATACCTGATACGGAAGGCGCGAACTTCGCCGGTGTCAAACAGCTCAACCAGTTTTTTCTGTCCGGTCTCACCGGGTTTCCAGGCCAGCGTGGCCGTGGTGTCACCGACGCTTTTCTGCCCCTGCGTAGTGCTTTTCCAGTCGGCATTTTCATCATCAAGATAGTCATCGTCTTCCGCATCTGCACTCATTTCTCCGGGCTGCAGATCCTTAATACCTGCCAGTCGCAGCCAGTCATCATCAGCCAGTGGATTTTTAAACGCATCGCCGCTGCCGGTATACAGCCAGAATGTGGTTCCGGCGCCTTTCGTTTTTACCAGTGGGTTTGGTGTTCCCATCATATCCTCCTCAGTTGGTATAGGTGATCCGGTAAGTAATTTCTGCCATCCCCCACGTTGCCATTTCGCTGTCACGCTGGTAGTCATAACCCAGCGGGGTCATGGTATCGATAAGGCGCTCCAGACCACTAACCTCTTCCAGCGCAGGAAAGATTTTTTCTTCCATCCAGATATCAAGCTCTGTATCAGGAGCCTGAGCCCTCAGAAAAACTGCCGTATGGAGAGTAGCCTGCCAGTCATCCTCATCGGTCATAAGGCCTGTATACTGTGCGTCTGTCAGCCAGACAGCTATTGCGGGTAAATCTTCCTGTTCTACGAAAGCAGGAAGTCCATCAAAAAGAGTGACAGGTGCGCCAGTCACGGATTCCAGCTTTTCCAGAACGGCCCGGCGGATTAATGTGTGTTTGCTCATCGTGAAAGATAAAGCCTCAGTTGTTGTTTCAGGGCATACCCCAGTTGCTTCGGTATTTCCTCGTCAATCAAGCTTTGTGTGGCGCTTTCGAATGCCTGAGTCAATGGTCCGGAAAGAGGAATTTTCACTACATCAATTGGATAACGGTTTTTCCCGTTAACGCGTCGCATAACATGCCAGCGTCCGTTAGCCAGTTGCTGAATAAAGGCATCCCGGAACAGATATGGCCCGATTTTCAGCACACTTCCACGATACAGCAGTTTTCCCCTCCGTTTGCTCATCCTGACCTGTGCAGCGCCCAACTTTATGGCGGGAAGGTTTCCCCGGTTAATCCGTATCCGGGCAGAGCGTTTACCGTCTGTACCGGCTTTAAATAACCTCACCCTCTGGCGAACCAGCTTCAGCGGAAGTCCTCTTACCTGGTTATCTCCGGCGACAGTCTCCCGCGCCACCTTACGGGTTGCCACTGAAACAGCTTTCTGCGCCACGCGATTCACAGCCCAGATACTGGCCCGGGGAACCATCTGCCGGTCAAGGCTGTTCAGATTCCGGATCGCATTTTCAAGCCCTTTCAAACATTCCTCCCGTCCTGCGCCGGTTATCCGTCGGCGGCTCCCCCCTGCCCAGCAGAATAATACTGCTGTCTCCACCAGCCGGAGTGATGCGATCCACCCAGAAGGTGTCACCGAGAATGGTTAGTGTGTCCGGGCGCTTCAGATGGACTGTCAGGGATGTTTTGACAAAAAATGTAGGCTTGTCCCCCTCAATCCGGACACCTCCGGCGGCATACGACACACTTTCAGGATCGTCAAATACGCCCGTAAGCGTGGCCCCTGCCAGAACGCCGGAGGTTATTGTTGCTACCGTTCCCATCACCCGGAGGATGGCATCATCAGCCTGAGAAATCGCGGTATCAAACAGGTTTTCGGACTGCGACATATCGCCACCATTACAGTTCAATAATAAGTCCTGCAGCAATCAGCTCGTCCACATCGTGTTGCGAAATACGCGCCGGGTTTCCCGCCATAACCATATCCAGTTCCCGGTTACTGTCCGGATCGATGGCGCAGATGTGTAGTGTACGAAGCGCCCTGATAAGTACCCGTTCGGATCTTTGCCCGATCCCGGGCGGCACTATGGATTCATCACTGTCATTTTCCACAGCAGGCAAATGCTCCGCCTCCGCCTCCGCTTCCTCTTCCCATTCCATGACACGCTGGCTGAGTTCAGCGGCGCTCCCGGACACATCCGGATCACGACCAAGCCGCGTCGCAAGCTCCCGCAGACGCTGTATATTCTCTTCTTTTGTTGCCATAAAAGATCCTCCCGCAATTTGTAACAATAAAGGCCTGAATCAGGCCTTTTGGGATGCTTAACCGACAGTGACAATGACAAACTCATCCGGGTCCGGCAGGACCATCAGCGGCGCAGACTGCGTCATGGTATATTCATTCGCCGGGTCCCCCACCGTCAGCCAGTGTTTGGGATAACGGGTGGCGGCAACAATACCCTCCGCGAGCGCCTGTGAATCCTGAATGGCACCATAGCAGCGGATACCTTCTGCCGCCATATTTCCCAGAACCAGAGTCCCTTCAGGCAGGTAACGCTTTTCGGTCCCGTTATCAGCAACATAGGATGTTTTAGCCACCACAATAGCCAAATCTCCGTAATACCCCTTGAACGACACCACAGCCCCAAGATCCTTCACCGCCGTTTCCAGCTGAGAATTTGAACCGCGGCTTGTATCCAGTTTTTCACGGAACAGCTTAAAACCGTTCAGCAGACGCCAGACTTTCCCGTCCATCACGGCAATATTGATCAGACCGGATGCCTGGTCGCAGTACATATCCAGATCATAAGTCGGGTCAAAGGTTTCCCTGTCCTGCTCTGACCATTTTTTACCTGTGGCCTGAATAATGTTATTCCCGGCGGAGCGACCAAAATCCACCTCCACGGTGTCAAACTGCTCGCCCTGCATGGTGTATTTCCCGTTCAGCACCGCACTGACGGCCTGCATCTCCTCCACCTGGACGATGGCCTTCTCTTCCTGCTTCAGGTTATCGGTCAGAATGCGCAGACGACGGTAGGCCGGATCGTTAAGCCTGGCCGGGTCTTCACCCGGCAGACGCTCAACAACCTGCGCATAGTTAACTTCATGCTTCGGTTTGACATACCCCGGACGCAGTACGCGCGTTTCCCCGCCGCGGTTACGCAGAACCTTCCCTCCTACCACCGGAGATACATAAGCGGCAATCGGTGTTTTTCCGGTAATTTTGTCCAGCATGACTTCCTGGGTAGGAAATGTCACAGTACGGCGAAAAAACAGGCTCAGGAAGAGTGGGTTAAATTTAACTTTCTGCTCGGTATAACCCAGCAACTGGCGGGTGGTAAACAATCCCATAAATGGTGTCCTCCGGACGTTAAATACGATAAAGGCCGCTTCGCGGCCTTCTTATTACGGTAAAGCGGCGTGACTGACGGCGCTTCCGGCGAATGCATTTGCCTGCTTAATGGCATCCACACTCTTCGGCCATGCCAGTGATTCTGTGGCAAAGGTGCCGCTCTTCCAGTACGTCAGCAGGTTTTCCGACCCGTCCAGCTCAAGGGCCAGAACCCCGACTGCCGTTCCGGCCTTCTGCCCGTCCCAGGCCACCAGTTTCCCGGTGGTATCATCCAGCATCAGGGGCGTCAGCATCGGTGTGGCCGCCGTTATACCGCTGACTCCCGTTGCGGTATGTGCCGGATCGTTACCGGCGAAAATGCGGTTATCCGCACGTTTCTCAATAGTGGTGGTAAATGACATACTGTCTCCTTATCAGGTGGCTGAAGTACCGGGAATACTCATCAACAACGTCGTTTCGGTATCATTACTGTGGCCTTTGCCGCCGGATATGGGGCCCGGGGAATGAGACTGCATGAAAGCATCAAATGCGTTGTTCATGCTCAGCCCCGCATTACCGGATTTGTCCGGCGCGGCAGCCAGCAGGTCACGGGCCTGATCTGTGGTCATACCAGGCATGACAGCCAGTTTTTCCGCCAACTCTTCACGGCCTTTCGCCTCATCAAGCGCCATCACGGCATCATGAAGTGACGTTGCCGCAGCGATCGGCGATGCTGCCAGAATGGTTCTGGCCTGTTCCACCGTCATCTCTGGCATGGCCGCCAGTGTCTGTGCGAGTGTTTCCCGACCACCAGCTTCTTCCAGGGCAAGGATACGGTCAGCGGTGCTGGTCGTGTCCGCCGGCGCGGCGGCAGCCAGAATAGACTTCGCCTGAGCAACGCTCATTCCCGGCTGCCCGGCCAGCATCTGTGCCAGTGCCTCATGCCCCCTGGCCTCCGGGCAACCCAGAATTCCCATTACGCGCTGGTTTTCCTGCGTGACAGCGTCAGCTGCACTTAATTCAGGCATAGTGCCTCCTGTCTTGTTACTGTTGATAGCTTCTGCCATCACGCCGATGGCGTCAGCAGCATTCACCATTCCATCTGCCAGTCCGGTAGTGATAATGGCCTGCCCGTCATACACTGCCGCCTCCGTCGCCATTACCGCATCGACAGACAACCCCGTGTACCGGGCCACTTTTTCTGCAAACATCTTTCTGGCCTCGTCCATTCGCTGCTGGTAGTCGGCATAGACGCTTTCCGGTAATTTCTGGCTGGGCGTCAGATCAGCCTTGTGTGCGCCAGAATAGATAAGGGTGATATCGATCCCTTCCTGTTTCAGTTTTTCGGCGTAGCTGGTATGCGCCATCACCACACCAATTGATCCCATTCTGGACGTCTGGGTCACAAGGCGGTGCGAACAGGCTGCCGCCAGCAACATGGCCGCCGAACAGGCTGTTTCATTTGCCAGTGCCCAGACAGGTTTCTGTTCGCGCATCCGGTAAATCATGTCAGCACAGTCAAACGCCCCGGCAGCCTGACCGCCGGGACTGTCAATATCCAGCAGAATGCCTTTTACCTCCGGATCTGAAACCGCCTGTTGTAGCCGGGCAGTGACACCGTCATATCCGGTCATCCCTGAAAAGGGACGCATTCCGCCGAGTTTATGAACCAGTGTTCCGGTCACGGGTAATACCGCAATACCGTTCACTACCTGATAAAAACGTGCCTGCGGCTTTCCGGTCGCCATAAAATCGCCTGTGACCAGTGCCATATCCGACTGATCCAGACTTTCGTTATTACCGGGAATGTGCAGGCTGTTAATGCCTGACTCCCTGCCCAGCGCGCAAAAGAAAACCCGCGCATAGGCGGGTTCAAGCAGCAACGGAGCACTGGTTGCCTGGCTGATGATGTGCGGGAGATTACGTTGCACGCTTTTCCTCCTCCGTCTGACGGCTCGCCGCGATCTGTTGTTGATAGGTATCAGTGATCCATACCGGACGCGAAAGTCCGGCTGCCCGCCGTTCTTCGGATTCCCTGACCTGCTGGCGGAATATCTCCTGGTAATCCTCGCCCATAATGGCGAGTTCTTTTTCATAGGTACTCAGCCCGGCCTCAATACGCATCACGGATTCCTGAACCTCCTTGAGTCCGTCAATCGCCATACGTCCGGCACCAATCCACTCCGAGCGGCTCCAGCTGGATCGGGCCTCCCAGAAGGAAAACCTGGCCCGGGGTGCCCGGATAACTCCCCGTATCAGCGCCTCCTCCAGCCAGCAGGAAAACATTTGTGTCGCCAGCCGTCCGGCAATGAACCGGCGCCGCCCCAGGAAATAGCGCCAGGACTCATTGGCAGATGCGCGGGCGCTGGAATAGCTGACCTGAGAATAATCACGCGAAAGCTGCTCATAAGAGACCCCCAGCCCGGCGGCAATATACCGGAGCAGCGCCTGCTCCAGCGCTGAAAAGCCATTATCGGAATCCTGCGCAGTCTGCAGATTCAGCTCATCACCCGGGTACAGGTGGGGAATTTTTACACCGCCCAGTTTGATACTGTTGGTACTGTAATAGCGGGCATAATTTGCCAGCATGTTAACAAGGGGCGTATCTTTGTTATCTGCCGCCGTGATGTATTCAAAGGCTTTCTCGGAATCGAGTTCGCTTTCGATCGTGGCGGCGTACATGGCTTTGACAATCGCGGACTGAAGCTGCGTTGCCTGCAGGGTATCAAGCATCTTCAGCCGCTCCATCACACTGTAAAACTGATTGGCACCGCGCGTCTGTCCGTCCTCAACCGGCTCGAAAATATGTAACATCGCGGGTCGTCCGGACGGCAGAAAACGAGGAATACGGGTCCAGCGTTCCCCACCAGCCACCGGCCAGTCATCATCACAGACATGATAGGCGAGGGCTTTTCCATTCCGGTCCGTTTCCACTCCTGCGCGAAGCTGGCGGTTTCCGCGGGCATACCCCGGTGTGTCCACCCGTTTCGGACTGACAGCCTTGAATCGGGTACGGAAAACCTGCGTGGTTTCAGCGTCCCAGACAGGCTGGAGAAAAATTTCACCATTAAAGGCGTGAACGCCCACGCCTTCACGGATGAACTCTGTAAAAGTACGCTTCCCCTCGGCATCCATTTCGCCAAAAATACCATCGCAATATTCTGTCCATGCAGCTTCAACCTCATCCACAAAACTCTTCGCTGCGCTCTCACGCATACCAAGATAGCGCCAGTCTGGACGATAGCTGATAAGAAACAGGTGTCCGACAATATGATCCTTGTGCAGCGCCACCGCATTTGCTGCAATACCATTATTACGGACCAGATCATCAGCCCGCGCATTGCCGAGGCGCAACGAAGGCAGCAGCGCGGCATCCACGCTTTCCGCCGGGGGCATCCAGTCAGCCATCTGTCCGCCGAAACCGATCCCCCCGCCGGTGTATCCCAGACTTTCCCGCAGCGGCGTGCCGTGAACATCCACCAGAACCGGGGTGCGCTTCACAGTCTCACCCCCACAGGTGCCCGGCGGCGACCATTGCACAGTGACGCCTCAAGTTCCGCGACATATTTTTTCAGATCCCCTACCGATGTCGCGGTAAATTCAACCCGTCGCCCGTCTTTCTGAACCGTCGCCACCCGTTTTCCCGTCATCAGGTCATGCAGCGCGACGCGGGCTTCCTGTAGCTCAGTGATTGTTGCCATTAACTCCTCCTGCCAGCATTGCGGCCAGTTGTTCAAGTGTCGGGGTATCCTGCTCTTCGCTTTTCCTTGATGTCGCCAGCGCCTCCAGATCCAGTTGCCAGCGCTGCACAGACACCCGTAACGCTGCACTGGCATAGACAAGACAATCCAGCGCTTCGTTACGACGTCCTTTGGCATCCCATAACAGCCGGAATTTTCCGTTAACCAGTTTCTCCACCAGCTCTTCAGCTACCAGTTGCTTCGCTTCCACCTCCGTAAAAACATCCGGATTATCCGGAAAGCGGATCGCATAAGGCGTGGCTTCGTCGGCAGGCGCAGTAACCGCCCCCATTCTGGCGTAAAGCATTTCTTTGGCAGTATCAGTACCGATTTCGCACAGGAATACCCCGCTCTGGTTGCGTTTTTTAGGCATGGTAATAACGGGTTTTCCGTAAACGGAGGCCCCTTTGACAGGCAGCACGCGGAAAATGCCGTGTTTTTTTGAGCGTTTATAGACGATTTCTGCATCGATACCGCCGATATCCCAGCAGATACGGGAAATGGAAATATCCGTCCCGTCAGCATGACGATATTTTTTATTAATGACGGCATCCACACGCTGCAGGGTATCTTCATCATCATGCCGTCCCATGATAATTTGCTTATCAATAAGGAAAGCCTCTTCGCCCGGCGCCCAGCCCCAGATATACATTTCATAACGGTTACGCTGGGAGTCGATACCAGCGGTCAGATACACCACCCGCTCCGGAACCGGCGCCGCATAATGAATCACTTTTTCCAGCAAAAGCTCATGGCTGAGTTTTTCGGCCACCGCCTCTTCATAAGGCTCGCCCAACGTGGTGTTTATAAAGGTTTTCACACCATTTGGATCTTTCAGCGCATCCAGCCAGTCATAAATAATCTGTATCCAGGTGGTAAAGGGACTGTAAGCCGTCCAGATATGAAAGGTAATGGATCGTGGCGGCGGAACCTCCTCACCGGACGCGCTGAAATAAGCCAGTCCATCGCGTGTCCACATGCCTGTGTTATCGCAAATCCAGCGGCCTGCTTTCTGATCAAGTTCCGATTGACGGATCACGCATCCATTATGTTCACAAAGGTAATACACCGTCTCCGGCTTGCTTTTCTCCCATTTCAGACCGAACGGCGTACTGCCATCACCGAATTTAAGGTACTGTTCTTCGCCACAGTGCGGACACGGTACATGAAAACGCATAAAATGCGCCGATTCATTTGCCGCCTTTTCAATCTGGCATGACCCTTTGACTTTTGGTGTGGAGCCCCGAATGGATTTAGGCCAGACAGAACCTTCAATACGTTTATCCCCCAGCAGCGTCGGCGAACCTTCTTTCTCGACATCCGGCTCAAAAGATGACAATTCGTCATAGCAGACCACATCCACCGATTTTTCACGGTAGTTTTTGGCTGCTGCACCGCCGAGGCACCAGAACCCGACACCGGAAGAAAAGCGTTTCAGGGTGAGCGTGTTATCACGATGTTTACGCCCGAACCAGGGGGCCAGCTCCAGCAATACAGGAACATCCCTGATAGTCGGCTCCACGTGGGATTTCATAAAATCCTCAGCGGATGAGTCGGTCGGCTGGAACAGCAGGCTGTTGCGCGACTTGTGCTCTATGAAATAGCCTTCCACCCCCAGCAACATTTTGGTATAGCCCACGCGGGCAGACTTAATGAGGTTTACAACGCGGATCAGTTCATACCCCATCGCGTTCATTATCGCTACCTGAAACGGCAGCGTTTCCCATTTGCCGGGGGTGTAGGAGGACTCTTTTGGCAGATAGTAATACTTATCAGCCCACTGCACGGTGGTAAGCGGTACGGGAATATGAAGCGCTATCAGCCCGTTAGTAATGGCTCTGTTGGCATTATTCGCCCTGCGCTCTCCGGAAATCATCGGTCCACTTCTCCACATCCGCTATCGTGGCGGCCCTGCCTGACGCCCTGGCGATTTCCGTTCTGACCACATCGATGTGCGACTGGCACAGATCAGGATATTTGCGCTGTAATACCAGCGGTACCCTTGACAGTATCCCTGCTATTTCCTGAGCCACCCGTTGCAGGATGTAGGTGAACAGTTCGGTCTCAAGAACCAGCCCTTCGCGCTCAGCATTTTTAAGTTCCTGCGCATCCGCCTGAGCTTTTGTCAGGCGGTAGCGCTCATAGTCGATGGTGCCGGGATTAAGATCTGATTCCGCAGCGGCACGTAAATCATCAACCTCTTTACGCAGCTTTTCATTTTCAATAGACGCATCACGCTCCGCGTACCATGAAATCGCTGCCGCGGTGTCGAACACTGCTTCGTTACCTTTTCCTCCTCCGGAAACAAGTGGCAGCCCCTGGCTTTGCCAGGCTGTGACAGTTCTGACGTCACAACCAAAAATTTCAGCCAGTTTTTTTTTGTTCACGTTCATGGAAAAGTCTCCCGGAAACAGGAAAGGATCTGCGATCTTCGTTTTTAACTAAAAACGTTATCCAGCAGATCCTTTCTTTTTTCTAAAAAAACCTTTAAAAACAGGAAATAAACGATAAGAAGAACGGATCTGGCTTTTCCCTGAAAATTTTCATAAGGAGTGAAATCCTGCGACGCTGCCGCCCCGTAATGTCCCTGACTGCCGGAAAGGACCCGTAAAGATTGATGTCCTCCCACGGATTAGCCCCTGCTGTAATGCTTACTTACGTAACCGTTCCAGCAAATCCTTCTCAAATATCCCGGTACTTTTACACTCAACCGGCTTCACCTTATCGTTACCGTCGGCAGTATCCAGTCCGGCAGTGCCTGTCACCATTACCGAAACATTACTGCCTTCACCGGCACTCCAGACCTGCGCGACAATACGGTAATGCTCCTGTATATTTTGTGTCTGCGGTAACAGTGAACAGTCCAGATACAACGAGCTCAGTTCCGGGTCATCCCCGGTACCGGCGATAATCCCTGTGGTCTGGTCATTAACACTGGCTGTGATGGCCTTCTCCCTGAAATACAGCGCCACGGCATTCAGCAACTCATCCGGTTTACGGTTACCGATGAATGAGGTCGATATCTGTTCGCTCACCCCTGGCTGCTGCCCGGCCTGGCTGTCCTGCTGTTGCTGCCCTCCTGTTTTAACCGGACCATACACAGTAATGCAGCCGCCAAGACAAAGTGCGGCAGCGGTGGCTAATATACGGCGCATAGTCATTACCGATAATAAAGCGTTGTACAACCGGCGAGGGACACACATACCAAGGCCAGTACGAATAATTTTGCCTTCATTAATTTTCCTTGTTATCAGGTTTCAGTTCTGCCCGGTCACTTTGTCCCAGGTACGTTCGCATGTGCTTCCGGCGACATAACGCTCATCAGCCTCTTTTGCGAACTTTCCCGCCAGATCGTCAGCTTCGCCAAGCAACTGGGCGAGCAGTATTCCGGTCTCGGCTTTTGCCTGGCTTGCTGCGGCAAGAGCGGAAAGCCTGCCGGTTTCACTTCCTGCAAGTTGCCGTTGTACTGCTGCGAGCTGCTGTTGCAGCCCACCGCGAGCACGCTCAGCAGCATCAGCATCGGCCTGTATTTTTGCCAGTTCTTCATCGGCTCTTTTCCGTTCTTCATCTGCGGCGTGCTGGCGACGCTGCTCTTTCGCTCTTTCGGTTACTTCTTGCTGCAATGCGGCGGTCGCATCGGTAAGGTCTCGTTGCGCCCACTGGAATTTCCAGGATGAATCTGCCTTCTGATAACCTCGTGAATAACACCAGTACGCACCAGCACATAACAAAAAAGCCACCAGCAGTATTTCTGCTAATGGCTTCCAGAATTTTTTAAGCAATTTCAGCAGTACTATCATACGAGCACCGATTTTGCTTTCTCAAAGCGCTCCCGCCGATCACCAATACCGTTCTGTCCTCCGTTGATTATCTGCGTAACGCGTACCATGTCGCCGGAGTATTTCAGACACCCTTTAGTCACAAAAAACCACGCTGCGGATCGGGCGGCATGACGTTCCAGCTCAAGCTGTCCCGGATTCGCCACCAGATCCAGTTTCAGGGCAACGCCACATCTGGTGTAATTCTCCAGCCCGGTAATCTGGATAAGCCCACGCCCACGATACTTCCAGCCATCTCCGGCGTCTTTGTTGCCCATGCGGCCGCCATAAACCAGATTGGCTATTTGTGGCTGGTGGGCAACCTGGCGACCATCAATACGCCCCAGCATTTCGCACTGATAAGTCGTCAGGCGTTTACCAAACGTATTTTTCAGTGCCTCCACCGAATAATTGAAGCTTTCCTTCAGAACAGTAAATCCTGCTGATTCATGTCCCGTTTGTGCAATGAACATGGCCTGATCCAATGGCGCAGTAATACCGAATTCGCTCATTGCCGCCGTAATATGCGGATACCAGCGCGCAGAAATCCCGGCGCTAATACCAGCCGCTTGCTGAAATTGTTGTTGATTCATCAGTGCCTCAGTGCATCAACCAGACGCGCCACATTACCGCGAGCCCACAGCACAGCAGCGCAGATAAGGATATTCACCATCACCACCAGCCAGTGGGATGATTCATATAAACCAAAAACAAACCGGAAAGGGACGCTGGCATATACCAGCACCATGACATAGGCCAGTAACGAAATCAGGGGGCGGTGTGCCGCATCACCGCGTCGGTAAAACATCAGAACGATTACTATTACCCCACAAATTACGGCATTCAGAACTGCAGAAGGGTCATTTGCTACCATTTGATCCCCCTCCCCTGATACGAGAAAGAATACTGAACAGGCTGTTCAGATCCTGACTGTTAAGAAAAGTGAGAAACTTTATACACATTGCAGAAATAATCACTGCGCCAAGAGCATCCAGTGGTTTTTCATAATGCGTTATTGCCGCAAGCTTAGTACCTATCAGCCCGGCGCCAAGCACTCCCACAATAAATGATGTTATAAAATAAGCGACCAGCCTGATGCGTCCGATGTTGGTTGCCGTGGCGACATAAAACACCGCGCCGGCAAAAGCACCGAATACCACACCATAATCGGTTCCGGTCGCCAGACCGAATACACTGGCCCCCATTAATCCACCAGCCAACACTGTCGCACTGGATACAGGTTCGGACATTAAGCCCCCTCTTGTTATGTGAGTCCTCTCAGAAATGAGGGGAAGGAGATCACCTGTAGGCGATCGGAATGTGAGCCTTTAGCCCGATCAGGCTCACATTGTGAGACCTTTAACGTTTTGCCAAAGCCTCTACCTCACTGACCGTCTGACTAAACCTTTCTGTTTCCAGTTCAACGCTAATCGCACGCCGCCCTGATAACAGCGCTGCCTTTACGGTTGAACCGGAGCCCATGAAAAAATCAGCAACAAGATCGGCGGGTTTACTGCTGGCATTAATAATTTGCAGCAGCATATCAGCTGGTTTTTCACATGGATGTTTTCCTGGGTAAAACTGAACAGGTTTATATTCCCAGACATAGGTGTAAGGTATAGATGCTGAAACAGTGAAGTAACGCCAGAGCGATTTGTACTCTTCCAGCAGTTATGACTATCTGCGACTTAAGAAATGCCAGGTAGTTTCGGATACAAAAACCCGCGCAATGCGGGTTTTCCAGGTTGCCTTAAAATTCTGCTTTCATCTGACCGGGGAATTTCTTAGTTGCAGCGTAATAGCTTCCAAGTGTGTAGGCTTTCATTTGTTGTTCGGTATCAACTTTACACGCTGCATTATAGCAAGCACCACTCACCATTCCAAAAGACACGCCCTTGCTTGAGAGGTCTGATTTAACTTCCTCTATGTTATTTTTCCCCATAGCTACTACACATCCCGTCACGATATATCTTGCCTTAGCATCATCCATGCTCAGAATAACCGTATTGCCCAACTTACTATAGCCATCGTTTTTATAAACACCCATTGCAAACTCACGACACTCAGCATAATACGGGCTTGATTTTACTTGTGTATAGTCGGGTAATTTCATCCCTGCGCAACCAACTATACTAAAACCGATCGCTGTGATTAGTATTTTTTTCATCATACTGATATCCCAAAACATCCTATGAACTCATTCATTTAATAATGATTCCCTCGTTGGATCGTAGATATACGTTTTTGTCCAACCACCAAAAATGATAAAAAGATTTTTTTAGGGATACCAACGCATTTTTCTGTTTTGTGATGTTTCAGGTACAAAAAAACCCGCTCAGTGGCGGGCTTGTGTGTGTTGCTCAGTTCGCTTTACCGTCCCGAGCCTATCACAATTCAATCATTTACTGGCTCACTTTTCAAGTAAAATCTGTCGCTATTTGTGCCAAATTTGTCACACATTGGCGCGTATAGCATGGATTCGGCAAGACTTAGCCAGGAGTCAATACGTCGGCGGCAAGTCATATAACACCATTCCGGGTGTTTTACCTGTAGTTCTTCAGCCATAAGGCGTTTGCTCTTACGCAGGCGATATCGATTCACTATGATGCTGTAAAGTCCTGAATGACCTTCTCTAACCAGAGTGGTGCCAATAACACCGTCTATTTTCAATCCCTCCTCGTCAGAACAAAATGCTAATCCTGACTTATTTTTGCTGTCGAGTATTTCACGAAGAAAGGCCTCCAGCTCTGGCTTAGTAATGCCAGATTTTTTCATCCGACGAAGAGCGTCGTTAATAGCGGTTTTAGTTATCTTCCCGGATGACAGAAGCTGGTTAAACATATTCCCACCACTACCACCACCAATATATGACCAGCGCCCCCACATTCGAAGCTTGCCTTGTATCCAGATACTTTCAAGAGTCCGGAGGCGAACCATTTCACCAGACTTACCAACTTCAGAAGGATTAATCATTAAGCGTTCTCCATTTACGCCAGCACGCCAATTGCCAGCGCGCGATCGATAAAACGAAATATCAACTCCAGTTGAGAGCCGTATTTCTCTTCGAATGCCACGGTGTCCGCATGTAACTCATTATGATGCGTTCTGCACAACGGCAGCACAAAGAGGTCATGCGCCTTTGTTCCCATCCCTCCCTGACCGTGGCCTATCAGGTGGTGCGGATCATCCGCCTGCTTCCCGCAGCAGGCGCACGGCTGGGATTTAACCCAGCGGGTATATCTCTCATTGACCCATCGATGGCGTTTCGGACGTAACATGAAGCTTTCCGGCGATTCCGGATCAACCCTGAGCGCCAGTACCTTTTTCGCCTTATCCTGTACAATGCTGGTGGCCGGCATCGAGGGAACAATTTCACTTTCACGGGTAGCTGACTGGACAATTGCCTTCGGCATCCTTAATGCTTTTCTCGCAGCGCTCTCCGGCAAGACTTCTGCCAGGTCATTGCGTACCATCCACCAGCACAGTTCCGGGAGAGTAACTGCGTGCATATCGTCAAAACCCAGATCACGACAAACAACCGATAAAACCCATTTTGTCGTGTTCTCCACAGCTATTGATTTCAGCCGTTCCGTAAACTGTTCGCGCAGCAGGTTATCGCAGTGCCAGCACAGTCGGATTGCCCCCGGAGCGTGGCGCATGGTTGTCATCTGTTCGCTGTGCCAGTCTGAATGCGGCCACTGACAGCCATTCCCCCGGAGTAGCCAGCTTTCCAGACTATCCAGACCACCAGCACGATAGATAACCGACTCATTACAGAACACATCACGAACAGCAGGATCATCCGCCAGCGGCTGTGATACCGCCGGGACCGCGCCGCAGGCGAAAGATGAATATTGCTCCGGCTCTGGTTCAAGCAGAACACGCCCCTGCATAAACAGGGGCATCAGTTCCGATCCCGGCCTGAACAATACAACGCCCATACGAGGAGCAATTTCAGGGGTCAGTAACGCTCTCACGATCACCTCAATGAACGGTATCGAGCAGCTTCAGCAGCTCAGGAAATTTGGACTCGAAGAAATGCGGCTGCGTCTCGCGAGGGTTTGCCGGGCTGGTGATGTTTTTGCCAAACATGCAGCCTTTCGCCGTCAGCGACCAGAATTTTTTAATGCCGTTAATCGCGGAGCGACTGTAACGCTCACGATGTTCAACAACACCCAGCTTTGCTAACTGCTGATACGCCTGATTAGCCGTCATCCGGATACCATGCTGTTTTAACAGCGCGCTCAGTGCCAGCGTCGGGCGGCTTGAACCATCCAGCGCGCCCGCCGGAGCATCAATGGCATATTGTGGCGCCAGGTTAGGTAGTCCCACTGCCTCCTGGAGTTTCTGACACGCGCCCAGTACCGATGAATTGGACAGGTTTAACTCTTTGCGCATAAAACCCAGCAGAATCACCCCCGCCTGCATCTTATCGGCAGCCATACCAGAAGATGTTTGTGGCACACTAGTAATCCGATCGAACGTACGGATCACCTTGAGATGGAAAGACGGGCTGATCCACATTGCATAAGCAAACACCAGTTCTTTGCATACGTATGTACCTTGTTCAGCACCACCGCGAATAGTATTTACTGGAGCACGTACCAAACTTCGGGTATCACTACCGCCCTGAAAAAAGCTAACAGATTGATTTTGTTCCGAGGGTGGAATTCCGCCCTCGGTGAAAAGTTGCTCAATCAGGTCACGGGTTTGCTTATTATCAAGCCAGTATTTCGGACGATATTTCTGCTCTCCACCAGCAGCACGGTGCAAATCGTTAAGACAATAGCGCCCATGAACGTCGCGGCGAACTTCGATACCATCAATGACCATTAAATTATTCATGCTTCTTTCTCCATTTTCAGGCGGCTGCACCCGCCCCTGTTTCAAATTTCGTGATCGTGATTTCTACCTTCCCCTTCGGGAAAACTGGTCCCCACTCCACCAGCATTCTCTTTACCTGGCTGTCGTCCTCCCAGACTCCTGCGTGAGTCAGTGCGTCGAACAGCGCTTTGTTGTAATTGTCCAAATCCCTGATCCGCTTATCTGGCGGATACAGGATGATTTCTACCGCTGCTAGTTCAGTCGATGGCTTCGGGAGACGTCGTAATTGCTCAATGATCGCCACGCAGGCAGCGCTCTGGTATTTACGGCCATCAGCGCTAATGAGGTGACGACCGGCCAGCGGCCCCTTGTTAGGGGCGCGCCAGTAAGTGTTCACGCTCGGAGGAAAAGGCAGGATCAGTTTCACACGGCCTCTCCCCGCATATTGCAAACAAGTTCAGAAGCTGCAGTAATGATTTCGCTGGTGGCCGTTCGTTCCAGCCAGAGTTGATTAATGTTGGCTTTCAGCTTGTTCTGCTGTAATGCGCCCAGAGAATCCGCCCCCTCAACCTGGTTGAACACCAGACCAACCTCAAGCGGCCAGATACGCGAATCCACATCAGGTAATACTGCTGGCGCTACAATGGGTTCTTCTTGCTCTGGAACCGTGGTGGCTGGTGGCTGAACCTTTCCCGCAGCAAATTCGACCAGTGACATAAACGCCTTCCCTTTTTCCTCCAGTTCGGTACGGCTGATGTAGCTGAAATGCTCGCCGCGCCAGGATTTATCGAAGATTGCAATGGCGCCAGCAAAGAAAGCACCAGTGGGTTTCTGCTTATTGTCCGCAGGAACAAACCACACTGGGAGATCGAAACCAATACGACCGCGGATAAACATGATGTGGTCAGCGTCTTCCGGCCACCACGTTTCACTTGTCGCTGCTTTAATGAGGAATACGTAACGCCCACCCTTTTCACGCATCGCCATTGTGTGATCCATGATGTGGGTCATGCAGGTGATCGCCTGCTTCTCGTGGTACTGAGAGCGGCTATAGGGTGGATTACCGAATGCGGCCCCGCCGATTGACTCCAGCATTTCAGCCCAATCTTGTACCAGCGCGTTATCATCGGCGGTGTACCACACAGGGCACTTAGCGTTATCGTCGTCAGCAAAGAGATCCAGCGTTAGGGGACCGAACATCGCATTAATGCCCCAAAAAAGCAGGTCTGGTGTCCGCCACTGATCGCCGACTTCTTTCAGTTCATGTGCTGATTTGTTGCGCAGTTCTGCCAGCGCCTGGCAATATTTATTGCTCATTAAGACCCCACATAATTCCCTGACAGATACCACTCACTACCTGATGCAACATACTTTCTGCTCTTCCGCAAACACCGTTCACGGCGCGCCAGAAAGGCGCTACGTTCCGACGGGATATGACTCTCCCGGAATGCCTCCATCCATACCGTAGCTGCACGACGGAACAACCCTCCCGACTCCAGTGTTTCTGCCTGACGTATCAGATGCATAATCACCTGCGGGTCGTTGGTTCCGACATAACAGCTCCGCACAGGTTTAGTCCCGATATCTGGCTCCTGATCCGGCTGTATGTCTGTCTCAAGAGCAAAATGCCTGCGAGTTTTACCTTCAAAGCGATGAGCAACACGCCCGCACTGGCGTAACTTACTTGCCGACTGCAGGACGCTTTTACGCGGGAAATCTGCAAAAGCATTCGCTATATCGCTGGAAGTACATCCCGGATGGGATTCAATGAATTTCTGAACGTCTCCCATAAGACTCATATCACCCCCTGAACCCTGTCGGGATCTGGCTGTAATCCACATTCCCGTAGCTGGATTTGAACATCGGATCTTCACGGTTTTCGAAACGTCCGCCGGTGGGTGCGGACAAACGCAGTGACAATTCATCCCACTTTTCCCGGAGCTTTGAGGGGCTGAGAATGTTACGGCACCAGAACGGATCACGGCTGACCCGGCTGTACATTTCGCAGATCTGTTTGTGGGTACGCCCGTCCTGAGCACACATCAGGCGAATTTCATTTGCCCAGACGGTCCAGTTAGGTTCCTTCGGACGAACCAGCTCGCCGTCACTCTCCGCGGCCTGTTCGTACAGGGCGATGATTTTTTTCCAGATCCACTGAGCACAGGTCAAATCGTCCTGCGTTCCCCACTGACGCTTTTTAGGGCTCAACACAGCGGCATCCGGATGACGGGTTAAAAACTCCTGGTCTGTCATCTGCTGGTCCGGTTGCGAAGCGTCCGGACAAGAAGGGGTTTTATTAACTTGTGGATCTTGTTTTGATTTTACTGACGGATCCCCGCCAGATTCTGACGGGTCAAAACCGCCGTTTTTGCCAGATTTCGACGGGTCAGATTTTGATGCGTCAGATTCTGATGGGTCAGATTTTGACTGGTCAGGATCTGACAGGTGAGCAAATGCAGCCGCCTGCAGCTTTGCCACATTTAGCTGATAAACATTGGAGGCATTACGGTTTCCCTGACGTCTGGCTTTACGTGATAACCAGCCGTCAGCTTCCAGTTTTGCTATCGCCGTTCTGACTGTACTTACCCCGGCCCCAAGCTGACGAGAAATTGTCTCAATGGATGGCCAGCAGACCCCTTCGTCATTGCTGAAATCAGCCAGGCGAGCCATGATAGCCACACTGGATAATTTCATTCCCGAAGCTGCACAGGCATCCCACACATAACCTGTTAATTTAGTGCTCATGCAGCACCTCCGAGATGCTTCATGTTTTTGCCGGAACGAAAGGCAATAAGCGGCATGTTGACGCGGTAATTACGCCCAAGAGGCTCACAGACAACCTTCTGACATTCACGATCAACCAGGCTAATACGCAGTACGTACCCTTCTGGTGTGCTGTACCACTGTCCTGGACGAGGGCAATGAAAACGTTGGCTGGTGAACCGATTAAAAATATTCCGGATCATTTGCGCCCCCTTACCTCTGAACGGTTCAGTGTCATATTGATAAGGCTCGCAAGCGCCGCAGCGTCATTGATGCGGTCGTACAGGCTTACGGCCAGCGGAGATTCCACTTTTTCCAGCATGGGATAAAGCTGCTGTAACCAGACCTGATGAATGGATGAAATGTAGGAATAAAGAACGCTGGCATTATGTGCTGCATCGCTCAGCACCGATGGAGTTGAAAGTTGTTTCTCCATCTGGTTAAAGGCGTTGATGTATGCCTCTTTAAACTGAGCAGCACGTTTACCAGTGAAACCCATTGCCAGGAACGCAAAACCATCGCGTGTTATTTGATAGCATGGGAGTTTGCGGGTACCGCCGTTGGGCTGATTTATTGAAATCGATGTAAACGCAAAATTGCGTTGACGAAATAGAGTGGAACATTCGAGAGATTCTATTTTACGGATAACATCAGCGTGACGCTTGATGAAGTAGTCGGCAACAGCCAGGGAGGAAGTAACGGCTTGGCCGTTAATAATTCTAATTTCAGGTTGAGCGAGGGTTGGGACAGTAGCCATGATGGCAGCCTCCGTGTGTGGTAAAAATCCTCCACCACCGGAAACGCCAATTTCACTGGTGGTGAACTGAGCAGGGTTGGCGTAACCGGCACACACGGAAACCGGCGCACCTTGCGGTGCCCCCACCCAGCCCACCATAATTTGGATATAGCCGAGCTGCGACAATAAAAAAGACGCTGGGGCGTCATTTGTCGCCGTGTGTATTTCCAGGACGCCAATCCCGGCACCCGCTTTATAAGGTGCCTGAACAGTGTAACGTCCCGGAATTGCAGAATCAATGTGTTCCTGGCGCTTCACACTCAACAAAATCACGCCTGAATTTCCACAACGGGCTAAAACACTCATGCGGGTAGCCCTTGCGCAGATAGATAACGCGCTCAGTTTCTGGTTCCCAGCGAATGACATGGACATAAAGTCCCCTTCCATCCCGAAACCAGCGGTTAAGCTCCTGCACGATTCACCCCCCACGGTCAGGCTGTGTTCCCTGTGGTTACGCACGACCAGACTATTTGGTAATCTGCATTCATGACGCAACGGCCGGTGCTCATACATCCCCGGTTGTTGCGACAAACGGTTATTTACCGTTAAACTGTTCATGCGTTGGTTTTCTCCATAAAATTTGACGCCACGGCGCCCGGAGCTGCACACTCGCGGGCGTCACCCTTTTCTGGCGCGCAAAAAACTCTGTATACCAGTGTCGAATGCTGTTGCAGCTTTGCGATCGCCTGATACAACTCCTCATCAATCACGGCTTTTTCATGTGGCTCAATAACGCCATCTTCGATAGCTACCCTGATTTGCTGGGAATAACTGGTGATCTGCTCAATCGCTTCCAGCAGGCGCTGATTAATATCTGCGTTATCCACTTCTTCCATATCTGCCAGCGGAACAAAAACGCCACCTGATGCCCTGGCTACTGAATGTGCCAGGTGATAGGTTCCTCCGGCACGTTGCAGTACCAGCGCCCACCCAATCGGGAAGATCTGATCACCACCAGTACGCAGGCGGTTAAACAGAGCATCTTTGGTGACATCCAGCCATTCCGCAGCTTCTTCATAACCGCCATGCAGACTGGAAATCGTCTTTTTAATCGCAGCCACCAGCCAGCGGGGCTGCTTTTCAACTTTCCATTCAGGTTCATGTCCCACGGATCTACTCCTTCTGCTGTGGTGGCGGTCAAATCGCTGAATCACTAAGCTGATATCTGTTTGGATACAAAATTTGCATCTCGCTAATTTCTCCGGCGTAAAATTGAGCCAGGCGCTCAGCAAGCTCTGTTGAAGGAGCCTGCTCGCATCTTTCAACCCGGCTTAATGTTGCAGGATCAACCTGAACCCCTTTAGCGACGTGCTGTAACGTATAACCATGCGATTTCCGCAATTTTCTCAATGGTGATTGCATAAAACCTCCTTCTTTTGCGTATATCGCATGTTATTTCATACAGCAAATTTGCGCAAGTTGATTTGCACAATGCGCAAAAAATTAATGTAATGAACGCATGAATATAGGAAACCGTGTCAGACAACTTCGCCGCGCGAAGAACATGAAAATTGCTGAGCTAGCAGAAGCCATCGGCGTGGATGCCGCAAACATCTCTCGTCTGGAGACTGGCAAGCAAAAGCAATTCACCGAACAAACACTTTCTAGGCTGGCTGACTGCTTAGGTGTTGATATAGCAGAACTCTTTACCTCAGACTCAAAAGGTAATACTGTATGTAAACACAGTGATATGAGGAAGGATTCAGCTAACGTGAAGGATTTGTTCCGTATCGAGATACTGGATGTCAGTGCAAGCGCCGGTAATGGACTCATTCAGGGCGGTGATGTTATCGATGTAATCCATGCTATCGAATATAACAAGGACAAAGCATTAGCTATGTTTGGCGGGCGCCCTGCCGCTGAGCTTAAAGTGATTAACGTGCGCGGTGACAGCATGGCGCCAACAATTGAACCGGGAGATCTTATTTTTGTCGATATAAGCATCAACCAGTTCGATGGTGATGGCATCTATGTCTTTGGCTTTGATGATAAAATATACGTAAAAAGGCTGCAGATGATCCCCGATAAATTATTGGTGATATCTGATAACACTAACTACAGGGAATGGAGTATTACCAAAGACAATGAGTGCAGGTTCGGCGTTTTTGGCAAGGTTCTGATAAGCCAGACGCAGTCACTCAAACGACACAATTAATAGAAAGCGTCGACAAGGCCACCATTATGGTGGCTTTTTTTTTGACTCAAAATTGCATATATCGCAATTTTATACTTGCGCAATGTGCAATTTAAATGTAATTTGCATTCATAGAGCAGCGAACAGGCAGGACGCCCACGAAGTAGCCGCCGGTGGCATACGAATGACCGGATGATTCGCTGAAAGGTGTCTTCGGGAGGGGTTGCGGAACTGGGTTGACCACCAGCAACAGATAACTCAGCCGACAACACGGAGCCGTTTAACCCACGGCGTCGGAGTGTAAATACCGTAGGGGTTGTACCGACTGGTCATCGGTGCCCCGCCCGAAGATACCTGTAGCCAGTGCAAGCGATATTCTGGCGGCCCGTTCCATTACGTTAGCGGAAACCGCCAGCTTTTTCAGGAGAGCAACAGATAAGAGTTTTTCCGCGCGGTAAAGCGCTTCTGTTAAGAGAGAGAACTCTTATCGTTGTGGTGAATGCGGCTCAGCGCACGCGGGTAAGGTTGAAGCTGATAGTCGATCCTCTGTAGTTAAGCACCCGTCTGGCGTGCAACCTTCGCCAGATACCGGGAGGCACCCGGCACCACAACGTTATTGCTGTGTGAAGTCTTGTCGGCGTCCGGCTCTTCCAACAACAGGAGGAAGGCGACAGTGTTCTGCCGTGACGCCGACCTTTTTACACAACAGAAAAGAGCATCTCCGCGCGACGGGCTCATTACCCAATCCACCCGGAAAGCTGTTATAGCAGGTGCTCTTTTCTGTTTTGTGGAGAAACCAACTGGCGGTGGCAACCGCCATCTTGAGGGGTTAACGATGAATGATGACCGCATGACCGTAGTGCCCGACTTTCTGGGCGAACTGGATGCCGGCGTGTTCATGAACAAAATCGCGGCAGCGCTGAATACTGTCGGATTAGGCGTTCTGAATAACGGCAATAAAGGCAAGGTAGTCCTCACCTTTGATTTTGAGCGCATGGGAAATTCAGTCGAAGAGAAGCGCGTCAAAATTAAACACAAGCTGCAGTACAGCACTCCGACGCCGCGCGGTAAAGCGTCAGAAGAGGACACAACAGAAACCCCAATGTGGGTTAACAAGGGCGGAAAGCTCACCATACTGCAGGAAGATCAGGGTCAACTGTTCAGTATTAAAGGCACTACTGACGGAAAGCTTAAAGCGGCTCAGTGAACCGCAGCTAACCAATTCACTGCCACCACTTCGATCATTAGTTAATAAGGAATTTTTATGTCTCAGTTAGACAGCGGCACTTTTCAGCAGGTAAAAGACCTGGTTCTTTCTGGCTATCACCTGAACGATATTCAGGGGCTGGCTTGCCCGACAGCATTATTGCCTGCCGGGACAGGTGTTGAAAGCCTCGAACGCTTTGCTCTGGAGCGTTTCCGCTTCCGCGGCGCCATGACTACCACCAGCATTGAAGACTTTGTCCGTTATTCAAAGGGCTATGCCAGTGCAACCGAAAAAGCACGCTGCTTTATTGATGCTGACCATATGACAGCTCGCTCAGTTTTCAATATTGGTACGCTGGATAACCCCGGTCATGCAGACAACGTTGCTTCTATCACGCTGAAACAGACTGCACCATTCCGCGCCCTGCTCCAGATCAACGGGGAACGCCTGAAACAAAAACAGATCGCCGAATGGCTTGAAGACTGGAGCGATTATCTCCAGGCGTTCGATTCTGACGGTAACACAATGCAGATTTCACAGGCTGCCCAGGCTGTTCGCCGCATTACGATCCAACAGGCAACCCAGCAGGATCATGAAGATGGCGATTTCAGCGGTAAGAAATCCCTTATGCAAAGCATTGAGGCCAGCAGCAAAGACGTTATGCCGGTGGCTTTTGAGTTCAAATGTGTTCCATATGAGGGTCTCGGTGAACGTGCGTTCAGCCTCCGCAACAGCCTGTTGACCGGTGATGAACCTCGCTTTGTTCTGCGTATCGTACAACTGGAAGCGCAGGAGGAAGCGATCGCCAATGAATTCCGCGACCTGCTGATCAGCAAATTCGACGGTGAATCAGTAGAAACGTTCATCGGTAACTTTAAAGCGTAATTGCTCTGCATTAAATCCCCGGCGCCGCGGGGATTTATTGAAGTGTAATTCTGTTAATTATCGCCACCCGGCGAGGGATTCGCACAACCAAAATTCACGCGGTGCAGCGCGAAATAAATTATAAGGAGAACCAACGATGAGTTTTATTCAAACACTTTCAGGTAAACAATTTGATTATCTCAGCGCAACTATTGACGACATTGATATTGAAGATATCGCCGTGGCGCTTTCCAATATTTGCCGCTTCTCCGGACATCTCCCTGAATTTTATAGCGTGGCGCAGCATTCCGTACTGTGCAGCCAGCTTGTATCACCGGAGTTTGCCTTTGAAGCCCTGATGCACGACGCAGCCGAAGCGTATTGCCAGGATATCCCTGCCCCATTAAAAGCGTTACTGCCTGATTATCGCGAGATTGAGAAACGTACCGATCAACTGATCCGCTTTAAGTTTGGCTTGCCACTGGAAGAAGCCAGCGTAGTGAAGTATGCAGATCTGACCATGCTGGCAACTGAACGCCGCGATCTGGATATTGATGACAGTATTCCCTGGGTAATACTGGAAGGTATCCCCCCGACAGATTTATTCGAAATCTACCCACTTCGCCCCGGTCAGGCTTTCGGCCTGTTTATGGCCCGCTTTAATGAACTGATGGAGCTACGGCAATGTGCTGCATGAAAGATAAAGAGTCTGTAGTGAAGGCAATCAGATCAAGACGTTTGTGGGAGCGCGTTGAAGGCGGTGCAGCATGACAATCGACAAGCAGGCGCTACGTGAAGAGTTCCGCTACATGCAGGTGCACTATAGCGACCCAGCAGACCGTGCACGCCAGGTTATTTATATCACCGCAGAGGCGCTGCTGGATGAGAATCTTCAACTCCAGCGGGAAAAAGACGCAATAGAGGCCGTAGCGCTGGCGCTGCGTGATGATATGCGACAGGCGCGGGAGCAACTGGAGGCCGCAGAGAAGCGTATTGCTGATGGGAGTAAGCGCATAGCAGAACTGGAGAACAGCGAAACCCAGCTTATCAATGAGCGTGATGCTGCTGAATCTGCGCTGGCCGATATGTACCAAGCCGCAACAGGAGAGCGTCCAGAATGGAGCAATATGTTTGGTTTTGCTGACGCCGTTGATGTGGTGGAAGAACGACTGGCGACGCTGGAGGCCAACCAAAGCCAAACCACGCCAACAGGAATTCAGCTCATCACAGAAGCCATAGGTGCGCACGGCTATATCGTTGGCTGCCTGTTGCAAGGTCGCCCTGATTTGGCGCTGGAAGAATCGAGAAAGTGGGTATCCGCTTTCGGTCAGGCGGCGGAAATAGTTAGTGCTCAAGACGCCGCTGGCATCAAGGTTAAGGGGGAGTAAGATGAGCGCTAACGCAGCAATAATCGTCCCTTCAGATATCAGCATGATGGTTCGTGAAATTGAGTTGGCTTATAACCGTTATCTCACTGAATTTCGCATTCCGGACGACCACAAAATTATTGTGAATTTTTCTGCCGGAAAGGACAGCACCACCACGGCGACGATTGCCAACCATCTGTTCGGCGACCGCGTACAAAACGTAATGGCAGATACAGACAATGAACATGAATTGACCGTTGATTTTGCACGAAATATTCATCATCAAATTGGTTGTAAGCCGGTGCAGATAGTTAAGCGCGTTTACACTGAATCTGAGTTTGAACGCCGCCGCCAATCCCTGATTAAGCGCTGGGCGCAGTGTCAGCCTATCCGTATGGGTGCCTATCGCGGCGTGGTTATGCCATCTCTTGCCCGGTCGGATACTAAGTTCGGCCAGGCATGGCAGCGTACCGCCGAACGGTGGGGAATTGAGTTTGAAACACCGCTAGAAGCTGCGTTGTCGGTCATGCGTCCAAGCGGCAATTCATTCCTGGATGCGGCCCTGTTGCATGGAAAATTCCCGATGATGCGCGACCGCTTTTGTACTGAAGAACTGAAAATTCAGATTGCGTTCGATGCTGCAATAAAGCCACTTCTTGATGATGGAGAGGTAGTCGTTCAGTGGTCTGGCGTGCGTGCAGATGAGTCCGACAAACGTGCCGGTTACGCAAGATTTGCATGTGATGAACGTGACCCGGGCTTCCTCTACAACTTCCTGCCAATCCACAAATGGACGGCGACTGACGTATTCGCGCTGCATAAATATTTCGGTATTAAGCCTAACCCACTTTATTTGCAGGGGGCTGACCGGGTCGGATGTATGAACTGTGTTTTATGCACGAAAGAGGAAATCGCGCAAACCGCCGCACGATGGCCTGAGCATATCGAAAAGCATCACGCATGGGAAAAAAAAGGTTCGTCTCGCGTCCCGCTGGGTACACTGGATGAGCGTGGGAACTGAAAGTCAGGCGTGGATGCGCTCTCAGTTAGGCGTTCGGGAAGTCACCTGGTTTGATGAGGATGAGTTCACAGGGGAAGAAATAGCGATGCGCAAGCGGTATCCGGTAAACCTCGGACAGGAAGTCAGGCTGCATGGACTTGAACCTGACGTTCAGCGAATCGAATGGTCTGGTTTCTACGGTCCGCGCGGTGGAATGGGTGCGCCATCTGCGCAGGATGTTGTTGAATGGGCCAAAACAGGACGAGGTGGCAAGGTCTATGACCTGGTAAAAGCGAGCCTTGACACGGCTGTGTGTTCATCCCGCTACGGTTTATGTGAATAAGGACTAACCCATGACCACTATTACCAAAGAATGGCTACAGCAAACTATCGCTGAATTTGAAAACACTCGCGACGATATTCCGTTTGGCCTGAGCGATGACGACGCCAAAATTCTGATTGTGCTGAAGCGTGCGCTGGTATCGCTGGATGCTGAGCCTGTAAGCCAGCCTTACAAGTTGCCAGAAGAGAAAAGCGCATCACTACAATTGCGAAATCTCATTCGCAAACGACACGCGGAGTGGTCAGATTCAACGTTCGGTAATGTTGGCCCTGTTGGCCCACTTAAACACCTCTCAAAAGAAGCGTTAGAGGCAGCGGCAGAACCTGGCGACCTCAGTGAGTGGGCTGACATGCAATTCCTGTTATGGGATGCGCAACGCCGCGCCGGTATCAGCGATGGTGAAATCACAGCTGCGATGGAAGAAAAGCTGAAGGTGAATATGGCGCGCCAGTGGCCTGAACCGAAAGACGGCGAGCCGCGGCTACATATCAAAGAGCAGCCAGTGCCGGTAGTGCCAGCGGAAATGCCAAAAGGTCTGGCTGGTCAAATTGTCAGTCTGCTGGCGCATAACATAGGCGATAAGTTATTGGCACAGAAAATATGGAACGCTTGCCGTGCCGCCATGCTTCAGGGGGCCGAACCTGTAAGTGATCGTGATGAGTTGCCAGTCATCGGCTGGTTGCGTAGTGATTACAACAGCGACGACAAACGCGACCCTAACGCTCCGTTGTTTATGCTGGGTAGCAATGACCCGTCAGATGCCTGGGGAGTTAAGTACATCCCGCTTTCTGGCAACTCTCCGGTAATTCCGGGTGGTTGGGTTATGGTGCCGAAGAAACTAACTGCTGAGAACGGCGCTAAAAGTTTGCTATCCGGTGAGTTTTTAGAAACTACTTTTATAAGCTGTCCTGAATGCTTTGCCGACGAGGAATGTGAAAGCTGCGACGGCAGTGGGCGAATTAAGATTGAGGTTCCTGTCAGTTGGACGACGATTAAGGCTATTTGGAATAAAGGCGTTGAACATTTTCGTAGCAGCACCGCAACAGGGGACAACTAATTTATGAATAACTTGATGATCGACCTTGAAACTATGGGTAAAAAACCTAACGCGCCTGTTGTCTCCATCGGTGCTGTGTTCTTCGATCCGCAAAGTGGTGAAATTGGACCTGAGTTCTATACCGCCGTTAGCCTTGAAAGCGCAATGGAACAAGGTGCCGTTCCTGATGGCGATACCATTCTATGGTGGTTAAGACAAAGCCCGGAAGCGCGGTCGGCTATTTGCGTTGATGCTATGCCCATTACGACGGCATTATCTGAACTGACTCAGTTCATCGGACGCCACGCGGATAACATGAAGTACATGAAGGTTTGGGGGAACGGGGCTACATTCGACAACGTCATTTTACGCGGTGCTTATGAACGTGCCGGCAAAATCTGCCCGTGGCCATTCTGGAATGATCACGATGTGAGAACACTGGTTACTCTAGGTCGTTCGATTGGTTTCGATCCTAAAAAAGATATGCCATTTATAGGTGAACAGCATAACGCACTGGCCGACGCGCGCCACCAGGCAAAATACGTGTCCGCGATATGGCAGAAGCTGATTCCGACCATCAGTAACAATCTGTAATTTCACCTGGGTGCAGCCAGGGTAATGGATGAATAACCATGAGCAATATTTTACAGTTAGCCCCCAACGAGTGGGTTTGTGAAAGCGTCCTTATCGCGGTTACCGGGCTCAAACCCGGAACCATCCTCCGGGCAAGAAAAGAGTGCTGGATGGTTGGGCGGGAGTATATCCACGTCTCGCCTGACGGGAATCCAAAACCCTCCAGTGAGTGCATGTATAACAGAAAGGCTGTAGATGCCTGGGTCGCCTCAATGAAAAACAAGCAGCCAGGGTGATTTGATGCCATGAAAAAGGTAAGCTCATATCGCTCTTGGGCGTCTGGAGGTAACACCAATGGATAAAATCACGTATCCAACAGGCGTCGAAAACCACGGTGGCAGTCTGCGCATCTGGTTTAATTTTAAAGGTAAGCGTGTCAGGGAAAACCTCGGTGTCCCTGACACCGCTAAGAACAGGAAGATCGCCGGGGAGCTGCGGACATCGGTGTGTTTTGCCATCCGCACAGGAACCTTTGATTATGCAATGCAATTTCCTGACTCCCCTAACCTCAAGGCTTTTGGTGTAAGTAAGAAAGAAATTACAGTGAAAGAACTTGAAGAAAAATGGCTGGATCTGAAACGGATGGAAATCTGCTCGAACGCATTCAATCGCTATGAGTCTGTCGCAAGGAATGTAGTGCCGAGGATCGGAGGTAATCGACTGGTGTCAGCAGTCACCAAAGAGGAATTGCTGTATCTCAGGAAAGATTTGCTAACCGGCTACCAGAATCCAACGAAAGGAAAAGCTCCTGCAAAAGGGCGAAGCGTCGTTACGGTGAATTATTACATGACGACAATTGCTGGAATGTTTCAGTTTGCTGCAGATCACGGTTACATAGAAGCAAACCCCTTCGAAGGGATCAAGCCTTTTAAAAAAGCCAGGGCAGAGCCAGATCCGCTAACTCGTGACGAATTTATTCGCCTGATAGATGCATGCCGACATCAGCAGACGAAAAACCTGTGGTCACTTGCAGTATACACAGGGGTACGTCACGGGGAGCTGACCTCCCTAGCCTGGGAGGATATCGATCTTGAAGCTGGAACAATAACAATCAGGCGTAATTATACAAAACTGGGAGAATTCACTCTACCGAAAACTGAGGCGAGCACGAACAGGGTCATACATCTTATCCAGCCTGCGATAAACGTCCTGAAGAATCAGGCGGAAATGACCAGGCTAGGAAAGCGACATCACATTGATGTTCAGCTGCGCGAGTACGGCAGAACGGAGGGTCACGAATGTACATTTGTCTTCAACCCTCAACTGATCAGAAGATGTCAGCATGTTGGGTTCATCTACAAAGTCGACTCGATAGGCGATTTATGGGACGCAGCGATGAAGCGAGCAGGGATAAGGCACAGAAAAGCATATCAGTCGCGTCACACGTATGCGTGCTGGTCACTGTCAGCTGGCGCTAACCCCAGCTTCATTGCCAGTCAGATGGGCCATGCGAGCGCCCAGATGGTCTTCAATGTATACGGTGCGTGGATGGCAGACAGCAGTCGTGAGCAGATCGCAATGCTGAATCAGCGGCTTGCGGATTTTGCCCCACAGATGCCCCAAAGCCTACATAGCAGTACCAGAGCATTATTGAAATCAGTAAGTTAGTTAAGAACGCCCGACATGTTAACTGCGTGGAGGGCAACACCACGCTTTACGCGCTGCCGAAAGCGGAAATTGTCGATCGCTGGTATGCGCAAACTACGGACGATTTCCGTTTTTGCTTTAAATTTCCCGCGACCATTTCTCACCAGGCCGCGCTGCGCCATTGCGACGATCTGGTACAGGCGTTTTTTACCCGCCTGGCGCCGCTGGAAACGCGTATTGGCCAATACTGGCTGCAGTTGCCCGCCGCCTTTGGACCGCGCGATCTCCCCGCCTTATGGCAGTTTCTTGATGCGCTCCCCGCCACGTTTACCTATGGCGTAGAAGTTCGTCATCCGTGTTTTTTTGACAAAGGAGAGGATGAACAGCGGCTCAATCGCGGGTTGCACGCGCGCGGCGTAAACCGCGTGATCCTGGATAGTCGTCCGGTACATGCCGCCCATCCCCACAACGAGGCCGTCCGCGACGCGCAGCGAAAAAAACCCAAAGTCCCGGTACATGCGGTCGTGACGGCCAGCCATCCGATGGTGCGTTTTATCGGTAGCGATAATATGGCGCAAAACCGTGAATTTTTCGCCGCCTGGTTGCAGAAACTCCCGCAGTGGCGGCAGACCACCACGCCTTTTCTGTTTTTACATACTCCGGATATCGCGCAGGCGCCGGAACTGGTGAATACGCTTTGGCATGATTTACGCAGCGTCTTACCGGAAATCGGCACTGCTCCGTCCATTCCACAGCAATCTTCTCTTTTCTGAAAATGCCCCCTATCATAGACAGTGCCATCAGCCATTTTAAAAGGGAGTTTGTATAGTAAGCGCGCTGTATGCCGTTTTGGGTGCGTTATTATTAATGAAGTTCTCTTTTAATGTCGTTCGCTTGCGAATGCAGTACCGTGTCGCCTATGGCGACGGCGGTTTTAGCGAATTACAAAGCGCCATCCGTATTCATGGCAACGCGGTGGAATATATTCCTGTCGCGCTGGTGCTGCTGCTGTTTATGGAAATGAATGGCGCCGAAACGTGGATGGTGCATATCTGCGGCATCATTTTAATCGCCGGTCGGCTGATGCATTATTACGGTTTTCACCACCGCCTGTTCCGCTGGCGGCGGGCGGGGATGAGCGCTACCTGGTGCGCATTGTTGCTGATGGTGCTGGCAAACCTGTGGTATATGCCCTGGGAGTTGGTTTTCTCCCTGTATTAGCGCACAATATGCGCCTTTATTTTTCCCGGATGTATACGTTATGTCTCACCGCGACACGCTTTTTTCTGCGCCTATCGCCCGTCTCGGCGACTGGACTTTTGATGAACGAGTAGCCGAAGTTTTCCCCGACATGATTCAGCGTTCGGTACCAGGCTACTCCAACATCATCTCCATGATCGGCATGTTAGCTGAACGCTTTGTGCAGCCGAACACGCAGGTCTACGATCTGGGCTGCTCGCTGGGCGCCGCGACGCTGTCTGTTCGGCGCAATATCCGCCATGAGCATTGTCGCATTATCGCCGTCGATAACTCCCCGGCCATGATTGAACGCTGCCGCCGTCATATTGATGCGTATAAAGCGCCTACGCCGGTTGAAGTCGTTGAAGGCGATATCCGCGATATCACTATTGAAAACGCCTCGATGGTGGTGCTGAATTTTACCCTGCAATTCCTTGAACCTGCCGAACGCCAGGCATTGCTGGATAAGATTTACCTGGGGTTGAATCCCGGCGGCGCGCTGGTACTGTCGGAAAAATTTAGCTTTGAAGATGCGAAAGTGGGCGAGCTGTTATTCAACATGCACCACGATTTTAAACGCGCGAATGGGTACAGCGAACTGGAGATCAGCCAGAAGCGCAGTATGCTGGAAAACGTGATGCTCACCGACTCGGTGGAAACACATAAAGCGCGCCTGCGTCAGGCGGGTTTCGAACACAGTGAACTGTGGTTCCAGTGCTTTAATTTCGGGTCGCTTGTCGCGTTAAAAGCCGGAGTTGCCGCATGATCGAGTTTGGTAACTTTTATCAGCTCATTGCTAAAAATCACCTCTCCCACTGGCTGGAAACATTGCCCGCGCAGATTGCCGCCTGGCAACGCGAGCAGCAGCATGGCTTGTTTAAACAGTGGTCGAACGCGGTAGAATTTTTACCGGAAATTACGCCCTGGCGGCTGGATTTACTGCACAGCGTCACGGCAGAAAGCGAAACGCCGCTCAGCGAAGGTCAGCTAAAGCGTATTGATACATTGCTGCGTAATCTGATGCCGTGGCGTAAAGGCCCGTTCTCGCTTTATGGCGTAGATATTGATACCGAATGGCGCTCCGACTGGAAGTGGGATCGCGTACTGCCGCATCTGTCAGATTTAACCGGCCGGACGATCCTTGATGTCGGCTGCGGCAGCGGCTATCACCTGTGGCGGATGATTGGCGCGGGCGCACATCTGGCGGTCGGCATCGATCCTACGCAGCTTTTCCTCTGCCAGTTTGAGGCGGTGCGTAAACTGTTGGGTAACGATCAGCGCGCGCATCTGCTGCCGTTGGGCATTGAACAACTCCCGGCGCTGAAAGCATTTGATACCGTCTTCTCGATGGGGGTGCTTTATCACCGTCGCTCGCCGCTGGAGCATCTGTGGCAGTTAAAAGATCAGTTGGTCAACGAGGGTGAGCTGGTACTGGAAACGCTGGTCGTCGACGGCGACGAAAATACCGTTTTAGTGCCCGGGGATCGCTATGCCCAAATGCGTAATGTCTATTTTATTCCTTCCGCGCCGGCATTAAAAAAATGGCTGGAAAAATGCGGCTTTATTGACGTGCGTATCGCCGATGTCTGCGTCACTACCACCGAAGAGCAGCGCCGTACCGAATGGATGGTTACCGAGTCGCTGGCCGATTTCCTCGACCCGAACGATCGCAGCAAGACGGTGGAAGGCTATCCCGCCCCGCAGCGCGCGGTGCTGATTGCGCGTAAACCGTGATGGATTGCCGAATGACCGTTACGTATAGCACCGTTTCTCCAAAATAGTTCAAGTTGCAGCAAGGCGGCAACGCAGCAAATCCCCGGGAACGTAGGTAGCTACGTGACCGGGGTGCGCGAGGCGGCCAACGCTGCTGCGGCTTGAAATATGAAGGAGAAAAAAAGGCCCCTGTTGAATTGGCAGGGGCCTGGTACGAGCAAGCATCATATTGGGCGACATGATGCAACGGTAAAAATCATTTGGCCTGATGGCGAACAATGATTCCTTTCATTTCAGCGACCGCCGCACCCTCTACCCTATAGCGAGAATACTCGTCCGCCTGTATATCGGCAGACATCGATAACCCCTGATTGCGATAGCGCATCGGCGAAGGCAGTAAGACTCCGGCGGAACTGTGTACTTCCCGTACTCCGGCATCGAGGAAATTCTGCAGGTTATTTGCACGAACCCCCGCACCAGCCATAATGGTTGGAGCATCCCCCTGGGCAATAAGTTCCATAATTATTGATAAACCTTGCGCCGCATCGGCTTTTTGCCCGGAAGTCAGTACTCTTGCTACGCCTGTGTCAGCCAGATTCTTTAGCGCATTGAAGGGATTAGCGCACATATCGAAGGCGCGGTGGAATGTCACCGCCAGCGGCCCGGCCGCCGCCATTATTTTTTCCATTCGCGACATATCGACATCCCCATCAACGGTCAACACGCCAGTAACCAGCCCGGGAAACCCCAACTCTCTGACGAGGCGGATATCTTCCAGCATGGCGGCAAATTCGCCGTCAGTGTAGTAAAAATCCCCGCCGCGAGGACGAATAATCGGATGTACGGGAATCGTAATATGCTCGCGTACGCTGCGTAAGACGCCGAAAGAAGGCGTAAGCCCCCCTTCTTTCGGCGCGGCGCACAGTTCGATACGATCCGCGCCGTTTCGCTGCGCGGTGAGCGCGCATTCCATGCTGTAACAACAGATCTCAAGTAACGCCATATTCACTCCGCTCGGCAGGTTAATGGGCCGCCTGTTCGCTGGCGACAATCTCTTCAATCGACCATGGATGAAATTTTACCGTGATGCGGCCATCGGTCACGGCCAGCGTAGGGTTTGGCAAACGTTCATGCTCGCCCTGTGGCGAACTGGTTTTAACCACTATCCCCGGCTGACTAAGCCCCTCATCCGACAACAACGCCAGGGCCCTCGCGTTCAAGGTCTCCGGCTCGCCGGGCAGCACGATTTCAATATGCTCCCACCCCTCGTGTGGATAGCGTTTTTCTCCCGGCCACGGTAATTCAATAACAGAAAACCGCCAGTGTTCCACACATACCGGTTCATGCAGTTTAAACAGACAAATCGGCCTGCCGTTGATGATATTTTCCGACAGTAGCTCGCCGCATTGTTCAAAACCGCGACGCCAACGCTCCGCCGTCGTATTCTGGTGACAGCGCAATGAAATGTGATCGGCCTCAAGGGCGCTAATCTGCAGACCAAGGCGAGTGGAAAGTTCTCTGAACGCCAGAGTGAATCGCGGTAAATCTGCGGAAATATCATGCAGTTCATCAATGTGTTGCCAGTTCGCCATATCAGGACGCTCTTCTTGCTGTGAAAACCGCTAATTTACGCTGTTGCGCCCCGGCAACCAACCTTTGATTTGATTGGGCGTTTATTGAATGCTTATGCAGATTATTGTTGCGTATATTTCAGGCGACGCGCCGCGCGCGCAATGCTGACGCCAACGGGCATTTGCAGTATACTCCCGCCCTAATTCTTAAACTGGCGCGGGCAATACAGCCCGCTTCATAAACGTAAGGTATTCCGGTGAATATTCAGGCTCTTCTCTCAGAAAAAGTTAGTCAGGCCATGATTGCTGCAGGCGCGCCTGCAGATTGCGAGCCCCAGGTTCGTCAGTCAGCCAAAGTTCAGTTCGGCGACTATCAGGCCAACGGCATGATGGCAGTTGCGAAAAAACTGGGTATGGCCCCCCGACAACTTGCAGAGCAGGTGCTGACTCATCTGGATCTCAGCGGCATCGCCAGCAAGGTTGAAATCGCCGGCCCTGGCTTTATCAATATTTTCCTCGAACCGGCTTTTCTCGCTGAACAGGTGCAGCAGGCGCTGGCCTCCGATCGTCTGGGCGTTTCTCAGCCGACTCGCCAGACAATTGTCGTCGACTACTCCGCGCCCAACGTCGCGAAAGAGATGCACGTTGGTCATCTACGCTCCACGATCATTGGCGATGCGGCAGTGCGCACGCTGGAGTTTCTGGGCCATCATGTTATTCGCGCTAACCACGTCGGCGACTGGGGCACCCAGTTCGGTATGCTTATCGCCTGGCTGGAAAAACAGCAGCAGGAAAACGCGGGCGACATGGCGCTGGCGGATCTCGAAGGATTTTACCGCGATGCGAAAAAGCATTATGACGAAGATGAAGCGTTTGCCGAGCGCGCGCGTAACTACGTCGTCAAATTGCAGAGCGGTGATACCTATTTCCGTGAGATGTGGCGTAAGCTGGTTGATATCACGATGACGCAAAACCAGATCACCTATGATCGTCTGAACGTCACTCTGACGCGTGACGATGTGATGGGCGAAAGTCTGTATAATCCGATGCTGCCGGGCATCGTCGCCGATCTGAAAGCCAAAGGCCTAGCGGTTGAAAGCGAAGGCGCAACGGTGGTTTTCCTTGATGAGTTTAAAAACAAGGAAGGCGACGCGATGGGCGTCATTATTCAGAAGAAAGATGGCGGTTATCTGTATACCACTACCGATATCGCCTGCGCCAAATACCGTTACGAAACGCTGCACGCCGACCGCGTGCTCTACTACATTGACTCCCGTCAGCACCAGCACCTGATGCAAGCCTGGACCATTGTGCGCAAAGCCGGTTATGTACCGGATTCCGTTCCGCTGGAACACCACATGTTCGGCATGATGTTGGGTAAAGACGGTAAACCGTTTAAAACTCGCGCGGGCGGTACGGTGAAACTGGCGGATCTGTTGGATGAGGCGCTGGAGCGCGCGCGTCGTCTGGTGGCGGAGAAGAACCCGGATATGCCGGCTGACGAGCTGGAAAAACTGGCTAACGCCGTCGGTATTGGCGCGGTGAAATACGCCGATCTGTCAAAAAACCGCACCACTGACTATATCTTCGACTGGGATAATATGTTGGCTTTCGAAGGCAATACCGCACCTTATATGCAGTATGCCTATACGCGTGTGCTGTCTGTTTTCCGTAAAGCGGATATCGACGAGCAGGCGCTGGCGAGCGCACCGGTTATCATTAGCGAAGATCGCGAAGCGCAGCTCGCTGCCCGTCTGCTGCAGTTTGAAGAAACCCTGACGGTGGTCGCGCGTGAAGGTACGCCGCACGTCATGTGCGCGTATCTGTATGACGTCGCCGGGCTGTTCTCCGGCTTCTACGAGCACTGCCCTATTCTCAGCGCCGAGAATGACGCGGTTCGCAATAGCCGCCTAAAACTGGCGCAACTGACGGCGAAGACGCTGAAACTGGGTCTGGATACGTTGGGTATCGAAACCGTAGAACGCATGTAAACGCGCCGTCGTTAACATCATCAGGCCTGACTCCGGGTAACGGACTCAGGCCTTTTTATTGCCACAGCGGTATATCTGTAACAAATCACAAGGAATGACACATTTCTATAGAGAGATGGAACATCTTTTACCTGTGCTGGCGCTGACCGCCCCGTATCATTAGGCGGCGGATTGTTCAGGTACAGGTAATGACTTTTAAAGACTTTGATGCGGAAGAGAAACTTTTCCTGAGACGTGTGATTGTGGCGTTTGGTGTAGTGGTTGTCTGCTTTGGTATCCTGATCTTCAACCTCTATAACTTGCAAATCCGTCAGCACCACTACTACACCACCCGTTCGAATGAGAACGATATCAAGATGCTACCCGTCGCGCCCACGCGCGGCATCATTTACGATCGCAACGGCATTCCGCTGGTGCGTAACGTAACCTGGTATGATATCGCGGTTACGCCCTATAAAATTGCCGATATGGATGCGCTGCTAAAACAGCTCACCCCTATTGTTGATCTCTCCCCCGATGATATCGCCGACTTTCGCCATGCGCTAAAATCCAGTAGCCGCTATCGTCCGGTGGTGCTCAAAAACGCGCTAACGGATGTTGAAATCGCACGCTTTGCGGTCAATCAGTTTCATTTCAACGGCGTCACGATCAATAGCTATCAGGATCGGCAGTATCCTTACGGCGCGGAGCTGGCGCATGTTCTCGGTTACGTGTCAAAAATAAACGATAACGACCTTAAAGCGCTGGATAAAAAAGGGCTGGCAGAGAATTACGCGGCGGACCATAACATCGGTAAACAGGGGATTGAGCGTTACTACGAAAACGATCTTCATGGTAAAACCGGCTATCAGGAGGTCGAGGTGGATAATCACGGGCGTATTGTCCGCCTGCTGAAAGACGTTCCTCCCATCGCGGGTAAGAACATTCACCTGACGCTGGATCTCCATTTACAAGAGTACATTGAAAGTTTGCTGGCCGGGCAGCGTGCTGCCGTACTGGTTGAAGATCCACACGATGGTTCAGTGCTGGCGATGGTATCTATGCCCAGCTACGATCCGAACCCCTTTGTAAAAGGCATTAGCTATCAGGATTACGGCAAACTGCTGCACGATAAAAATCTGCCGCTGATCAACCGCGTGACGCAAGGGCTTTATCCCCCGGCGTCAACGGTTAAACCCTATATGGCGATGTCCGCGCTGTTATGCGGGATTATTACGCCGCAAACCACCTTCTTTGGCGCGCCAACCTGGACGCTTCCCGGCACGCAGCGTCATTACCGGGACTGGAAAAAAACCGGACACGGTATGCTGGATGTCACTAAAGCGATTGAGGAATCTGCGGATACCTTTTTCTATCAGGTCGCGTATATGATGGGTATTGACCGTATCGACACGATGTTGTCTCAGTTCGGCTATGGCAAACCGACGGGTATCGACCTTAATGAAGAGTATGACGGGCTGCTTCCCAGCCGCGCATGGAAACAGCGGGTCCATAAAAAAGCCTGGTATCAGGGCGATACCATCTCTGTCGGCATCGGCCAGGGCTACTGGATTGCCACCCCCATCCAGATGGTAAAAGCGATGGTGGCGCTCATCAACAACGGTAAGGTGATTGCCCCTCACCTGTTACTCAATGAAGAGAGCGGCAAAACGGTGGTTCCGTATCGTCCTTCAGGAACACCGGCACAGATAGCCGATCCGGCGTCGCCATACTGGGGACTGGTGCGTCAGGCGATGTATGGCATGGCGAATGCACCCAACGGAACGGGCTATAAGTTCTTTCACACCGCGCCCTACGGCATTGCGGCCAAAAGCGGCACGTCGCAGGTATTTAGCCTGAAAGAAAATCAGACCTACAACGCGAAAATGATCCCCATTCGCCTGCGCGATCATGTGTTTTATACCGCTTTTGCACCGTATAAAAACCCTAAGGTCGCTATTGCCTTGATTCTGGAAAACGGCGGAAGCGACGGCGTTACCGCCGCGCCCATCATGCGAAAAATCCTTGACCACCTGTTTGATCCACAGGCTGATACCACACAGTCGGGTCAGGCGCCATAGTCAAATAAGCAAAGCGCCATCAGACAAGGATACGACCGGAATATCCGCATACATCAGAAATAGTTACGCAGATATTCCGTCAAACACAGCATAGCCATCGCCTGCCCGTAAGGCATAGAGGTCAACGGAATATGACGGTAAAAATCGAGATCGTGGCCCATGCCAGTGCCAAATGACGTTTGCAGCAGTTCACCTTCCGGCGAGATATGTTTCACTATCCCCCGAATAGCTTTTTCCGCCACCTGCGCATAGTGCCGTTCGACATAGCGTTTGCGCACCGCTTTAAGAATACCGTAGGCAAAACCCGCCGTCGCCGACGCCTCAAGATAAGAGTGCGGATCGTCAAGCAGCGTATGCCACAAACCGCTTTCATCCTGACATTTCGCCAGCGCGGCGATCTGCGCATTCAGTACCTGGACCAGGTAACGGCGCACGGCATTATTTTCCGGCAAGTCCAGCAGTTCAAGAAAATCCGGGATCACAATGGTCAGCCAGCTGTTGCCGCGCGCCCAGCGAGCGTTAGCGAAGTTATGATGACCGTCATAGCTCCAGCCGTGGAACCACAGCCCCGTCTCTTTATCCATCAAATTCTGCACGTGTAGCAGGAACTGATAGGTTGCCTCTTCCACATATTCCGGCCGGTTCAACAGTTTACCGATTTTCGCCAGCGGCAGCACCGTCATCATTAGCGTGTCGTCCCACATCTGCTGATGATTCTCCTCCGCCAGCGTGATGTGCTGCATTCCGCCGTGATCGGTTCGGGGCATTTCATTCATCGCCCATTCGGCCCACGTTTCCAGCCACGGTAAATACGCTGGATTACGCGTCTCTTCATAGCGATACGCCAGCGTTAAAAACGGCGCCATCGTATTAACGTTTTTCGTCGTCGCGCCTTCCGCAAAACGATCGGCAAACCAGTCATCAATGATCTTACGCATCGTCTGGTCGCCGGTCTGTTGGTAATAGTGATACATTCCGTACAGGCCCACGCCATGCGTCCACTCCCATCCGGCCCAGCCTTTAGTATCGATCACGCGTCCGTCGTCCAGTCGCAATAAAAATTCGCCTGTCTCATCTTTAATATTGACCAGGTTATGCGTCACCTTTTGCACCAGGGCTTTTAGTTCATCTCTGGCGATAAAATGCTCAGGCTGACGCAATAGCGGACTGTGTTTGACTGGATAAACCATCATTTGCTTAACCTCTGTGTAATGTCGAATTCAGTGCTGCGTGCAGTTTTACCGCCGACGCAGTCGATTCGCTACAGTAAAAGCTAAGCTGGGCGGAAACCTTTTTGTTTCTGCCATTGCCAGAGCGTAAATGGCAAAAACGCAAAGAGTTCGGCAACCTACCTCACCATTTTATAAAACGGTGTTTCTATTTATTCAAAAAGAGAGTCAGGTCTGTTACCTGGCCAAGAAAGGGGCGGTTAGCGGTAGTTCACAATCACCTGATTGCTCCGCACTTTTAACGCCGGGATAAGTCGGCCGCCGCCGGGGACTTCCCAGACAAAGCGGAGCGGCTCGACTGCGGGAACATGAGCAAAACCGTGGGTCGTGCCACTCTGACCATCAAGTTCTACGCAACGGGACTGGGAACATAAACGTACCCGTAATCCTGCGGGGGTCGGGCCATTCAGTTCATAACGCCAGGCGACCAGCGTCATCACACCGGAAACCGGCTGACGCGCCGACAATGGCGAAGACGATGCGGAAACACCCCGGTAATTTAAGGTTACACCCATACCGCTATCCTGCCACGCGCCTTCGCCTGCGGCCTGAACCGTCAGGGGAAAGAGCAACAACGCCAGCCATTTACGCATTATTTTCCTCCAATGGTCGCCGTCATGCGGATATGACGGTTATCGGAAAGCTCAAGGTTCGACAACACCACCAGCTGCGGTAAACTGCGCCGCAAAAAGCGGGACAATAATGGACGTAGCGCATGGTTAACCAGTAATACCGGCGGCGCGCCAAGCATCTCCTGGCGAGAAAGCGCCTCTTGCGTCTGCGCCAGCAGGCGATCCGCCAACCCAGGCTCAAGTCCACCGCCGCCCTGCAATGCCTGAAGCAGCAAACGCTCCAACGCGGTATCCAGGCCAATCACCTGCACTTCTTCATTACCAGGGAACCACTGTTGCGTAATCGCTCGTCCTAATGCCACGCGTACCACGGCGGTTAATTCATGCGGATCGCTTTGTAACGGCGCATGTTCCGCCAGCGTTTCCAGAATGGTGCGCATATCGCGAATAGGGACTTTTTCCGCCAGTAAGTTTTGCAGGACTTTGTGTAAAGTCGTGAGGGTCACGACGCCGGGGACCAGATCTTCCGTGAGTTTAGGCATCTCCTGAGAGACACGATCCAACAGTTGCTGCGCTTCCTGGCGGCCAAACAGTTCAGCGGAGAATTGGCCAATCAAGTGGTTAAGGTGCGTCGCCACAACGGTACTGGCTTCAACAACGGTAAAGCCCTGAATTTGCGCCTGCTCTTTCAGGGCGCTTTCAATCCAGATGGCATCAAGGCCAAAAGCTGGATCGACGGTTTTCTCGCCCGGTAGCGTTCCCGCCGCCGTGCCGGGGTTAATAGCCAGCCAACGTCCCGGATAGGCGTCCCCGCTGCCAATCTCTACCCCTTTCATCAAAATACGATAGCGCGCAGGCTGTAAATCCATATTGTCGCGAATATGGACAACCGGCGGCAGGAACCCCATATCCTGCGCGAATTTTTTACGAATGCTGCGAATACGTCCGAGCAATTCGCCATCCTGTTGAAAATCCACCATCGGGATCAGGCGGTAACCCACTTCCATTCCCAGTGAATCCTCAAGCTGTACGTCATTCCAGGTGGCTTCGACCACCGAGTTATTTTCCGGCATTTTTACCGGCTGCGGCTCCTCTGGCGCTTTTTCTTCACGCCCGCGCAGCCACCATGCCAGGCCGAGCAAAGCGGCGGTAAAGAGTAAAAATACCAGGTTAGGCATTCCTGGCACCATGCCAAGCAGCCCCAGCACCGCCGCCGCCAGCAGCATCACCCTTGGATTACTGAACAGTTGGCCAACCATCTGCTCGCCTACATCCTGATCGGTACTGACGCGGGTCACAATGACGCCCGCCGCCGTGGAGATAACCAGCGCCGGGATCTGGGCGACCAGGCCGTCGCCAATGGTCAGCAGGGTGTAGCTTTCCGCCGCGCTGCCCATGCTCATTCCGTGCTGCAATACGCCGACCAGCAGCCCGCCGACCACGTTAATGACCATGATGAGAATACCGGCGATGGCGTCGCCGCGTACAAATTTACTTGCCCCGTCCATCGAGCCGTAGAAGTCGGCTTCCTGAGTGACTTCCGAACGCCGTTTTTTGGCCTCGTCTTCACCAATCAGACCGGCATTAAGATCGGCGTCAATCGCCATTTGCTTACCGGGCATACCATCCAGCACAAAGCGCGCGCCGACTTCGGCAATACGTCCGGCGCCTTTGGTGATGACCATGAAGTTGATAATGACGAGGATGATAAAAACCACAATCCCGATCGCGAAGTTACCGCCGACCAGGAAATGACCGAACGCCTCCACCACCTTTCCCGCCGCCGCCGCGCCGGTATGCCCTTCCATCAAAATAATGCGCGTTGAGGCTACGTTAAGCGCCAGACGCAGTAGCGTGGTAAACAGCAGGATGGTCGGAAACGCGGCAAAATCCAGAGTGCGCTGGGTAAACATCGCCACCAGCAGCACCATGATTGATAGCGCAATATTAAAGGTAAACAATAAGTCGAGGATAAAAGCAGGCAGCGGCAGCACCATCATCGACAAAATCAGCAGAATGAGGATCGGCCCGGCAAGAATTTGCCATTGCGTCGATTTCAGGTTGCTGGGCAGGCGCAGCATCGCGACCAGATTAGCCATCAGTATTCTTCTCGTTCATAAAATCCAGCGCTTCTGGCACCGGAAGGTTCTCAGGTTGTGGAGGATGTTGCCCACCCGCAAGCCGCCAGCGTTTAAGCTGCCAGACCCAGGCCAACACTTCCGCAACGGCAGCATATAACTGTCCGGGAATTTGCTGACCGATTTCGGCGTGGCGATATAATGCCCGCGCCAGCGGCGGCGCTTCTAAAGTGGGAACCCGATGTTCAGCGCCGATCTCGCGAATGCGCAGCGCTATTAATCCAGCCCCCTTCGCGACCACTTTCGGCGCGCTCATTTTGTTTTCGTCATACTGCAGCGCCACAGAATAGTGCGTCGGGTTAGTGACAATGACGTCCGCTTTCGGCACATCTTCCATCATGCGGCGCTGCGCGGCGGCGCGTTGCATCTGGCGAATTTTGCCCTTAACATGCGGATCGCCTTCGCTCTCTTTAAATTCGTCGCGAATGTCCTGCCGCGACATGCGTAATTTTTTCAGGTGGCTAAAGATCTGGAAAAACACGTCAAATCCCACCATCGGAATCACGCCCAGTACCACCAGTAACGCGCAGAGTCCAACCAGATCCAGCGCATTCCCCATTGCGACGATCGGCGACTCCGCCATCAGGCGCATCATTTGCGGCCAGTGATGCCAGAGATAAAAGCCGGTAACGCAGCCGACCAGCGTGGATTTCAACACCGCTTTTAGCAGTTCCGCGCCGGTCTGCGCCGAAAACATGCGCTTAATTCCCGGCAGCGGGTTTAATTTAGAAAATTTTGGCTGTAGCGACTTACCGCTAAAAATCAGGCCGCCAAGCATAACCGGCGAGATAAGCGCCACCAGCACCACGCCCGCGATGAGCGGTAGCAGTGCCATCATCGCCGCTTTAATCAGCAAAATTATCTGCCCCAGGATCAGGTTAGGATCGTTCACCATACGGTGATCGAAGTGCAGGCCTGCTGAGAGCATTCCCGCCAGTTGCCGCGCTAACGACTCGCCGCCGAACCAAATAATACAAACGCCCACCAGCAATATCAGCAGTGAGGTCAGTTCTCTGGAACGGGGGATCTGCCCTTCTTCCCGCGCTTTTTCAAGTCGGTGGGGTGTGGGGGCTTCTGTTTTGTCGTCGTCGCTCTCTTCTGCCACGCAGCAAACCCTGGATAGATTGATAAGCGAGAATGATGCCAGAACCGCTTTACGCCAATGGGCAGAGTAAGCGGTAAAAAAGGCGGGGTTTATGGCGTTAATAGAGATAGCCGGATACGATAAGAAAGTATCGTATCCGGCCGGGTTAACGGATTCGGACCCGATAAGCGCAGCGCCATCAGGTCAAAAAAGCTTAAAAGCCAAGACTGTCCAGCAGGTCGTCCACCTGATCCTGACTGGCGACGACGCCAGCTTTCGAGGTATCCACCTGCGGGCCGTTGAGCAAGCTTTCGTTCTCGCGTTTTGGTCGCGCGCTCTGTTCCGGGATGTTTTCCAGCAGCACCATTAACAACTGGCGTTCAATCTCCTGAATCACGTCCATCATGCGTTTGATCACCTGACCCGTCAGATCCTGGAAATCCTGCGCCATCATAATGTCCAGCAGTTGCGCGTTAGTAAAGCTGGTATGGCCCGGGACATCCCTGAGAAACTGGCGCGTATCCGTCACCAGTTCACGGGCGTCGGAAAGCTCGATCGGATTGTCAAACCACTCGTCCCAACGTTGGGTTAGCGCTTTCGCCTCTTTTTCCATCGCATCCTGATGCGGCTGCGAAGCTTCGACACTGTTTAGCGCGCGTTCCGCCGCCTGCGCCGTCATCTGGACGACGTAATCCAGACGGTCGCGCGCATCAGGGATCGCCTCCGCCGCTTCGGCAATCGCCTGGTCCAGCCCCAGTTCACGCAGGCTGTCGCGCAGCATTCGGGTCAGACTACCGATGCGCGCAATGATGTCTCCTGCTGAGCCTTCATCAGCAGGCTTGATAGATGGTTGCATCATCATCGCATCCTCACATGCCCAGTTTCTCAAAGATTTTGTTGAGCTTCTCTTCCAGAGTCGCTGCGGTGAACGGTTTTACGACATAACCGCTGGCGCCAGCCTGTGCGGCGGCGATAATATTCTCTTTCTTGGCTTCCGCCGTGACCATCAACACGGGTAACGCCGACATGGCGCTATCGGCGCGAATGGTTTTCAGCAGCTCCAGGCCATCCATATTCGGCATGTTCCAGTCGGAGATAATAAAACCAAAGCCGCCCGCCTGGAGCTTGTTCAGCGCATCGACGCCGTCTTCGGCCTCTTCCACATTGTTAAATCCAAGCTCTTTTAAGAGGTTGCGCACGATACGACGCATGGTCGAAAAGTCATCCACAACCAAAAATTTAAGCTCTTTATCCGCCATAAAATACTACTCCTGGTTCAAATACGTATCGCCTGTCCGGCACTGATTTTCGCCAGCATCTGCTGGCTTACCTGGCTAAGATCGACCACTTCGCTTACGCCACCCATATTGATGGCCTCGCGCGGCATGCCGAACACCACACAACTTGCTTCGTTTTGCGCAATGGTCCAGGCGCCAGCCTGGTACATCGCTAACATTCCAGCGGCGCCATCGTTGCCCATCCCCGTAAGAATGACGCCTACGGCGTTGCGCCCCGCGTGTTTCGCCACCGAATGAAACAGTACATCCACGGAAGGCCGATGCCGGTTTACCGGCGGGCCATCATGAATTTTTATTTGATAATTCGCCCCGCTACGCGCCAGCTCCATATGCTTGTCGCCGGGCGCAATGTAGGCATGACCTGGCAATACGCGTTCGCCGTCCTCCGCCTCCTTCACGCTGATTTGACAGAGTTTATTCAGACGCTCGGCAAACGAGCGGGTAAAGCCAGGCGGCATATGCTGCGTAATAATCACTGCTGGACTGGAAAGCGGCAGCGGTTGCAGCACATGTCGGATAGCTTCAGTACCGCCCGTTGAAGCGCCGATAGCAATCAGTTTTTCCGAACTGAGCAGCGGACCGGCTTTTAAGGTTGCCGGGGCCGCCATCGGTTTATGTGCGGCGATGCGGGCCCGCGCGGCGGTACGCACTTTTTCGGCGATCATCTCGCTATACGCCAGCATACCTTCACGAATGCCAAGCTGCGGTTTGGTGACAAAATCGATGGCCCCCAACTCCAACGCCCGTAGCGTCACTTCGGAACCTTTCCCGGTCAGCGAAGAGACCATCACCACCGGCATCGGTCGCAGGCGCATCAGTTTTTCCAGAAAATCGAGGCCGTCCATACGCGGCATCTCAACGTCCAGGGTCAATACGTCCGGATTAAATTTTTTGATGAGATCCCTGGCGACCAACGGGTCCGGCGCAGTCGCCACCATCTCCATATCGCTATGGCTATTAATAATTTCAGTCATGATTTGGCGCATTAGCGCGGAATCATCAACTGACAATACCCTGATTTTACTCATGCTTTATCCTTACTTAGCGCATACACCGTCTGTCCGCGCAGGCTAAACTCGCGCACGAGGTTGCTAAAGTTTTCTGAGTGACCGGCAAACAACAGTCCGTCAGGTTTAAGGAGTGGAACAAAACGGCGCAGAATGTCCTCCTGAGTCGTTTTATCAAAATAGATCATGACGTTACGGCAAAAAATCGCGTCAAAGGGACCGGGTACGTTGTACTGCTTTTCCAACAAATTAACGGAGGAAAATTCAACATAATTGGCCAGTTCCTGACGCACGCGCACCAGTCCTTCATGCGGCCCCGTACCGCGCATGAAGTAACGTTGTAGCTGCTGCGGCGATAACGTTTTCAGTTCGCTGAGGCGATAAATACCGCTTCTCGCTTTTTCCAGCACTTCAGTATCAATATCGCTGGCGAATACTTTCCAGCGACCGGGGGCCATCCCCAACGCATCCGCCAGCGTAATGGCGATACTGTAAGGTTCTTCTCCTGTCGATGCCGCCGCACTCCAGACGCGATACTCGCCGTGGCGGCGACGCGCATGTTCCGCAAGGATGGGAAAATGGTGCGCCTCGCGAAAAAAAGCGGTCAGGTTGGTAGTCAGAGCGTTGATAAAAGCCTGCCACTCAGCGCTGTTTTGATTAGCCTCCAGCATACTGAGATAACGGCCAAAATCATCCAGTCCCAGGGCACGCAGCCGACGGACCAGGCGGTTATAAACCATATCCCGCTTATGGTCGGCCAGCACGATCCCTGCGCGCTGGTAGATTAATTGACATATCCGACGAAAATGCGCGTCGGACAGCGCGAGGCGCTGTGTCATCTGTAACAATACTGACGTTTGCCCGGAGGGCAGAGATGATGTCATAGCGCCTTCTTAATCACATTCAAAGTACAACGGGCGCGCCCTGCGGCAGCGCCATGCTTCCCGTATTACACATTTTTTGCTTTTATCTATGCGAACCAGACGAAATGTATCGGCGGGTTCGCAAATTAATCGAGAACCGACAGCGCACGTCGATCAGAAGGTTTCCCAGTTCGCATCATCCCCGGCGGCTACTGACCGCGGCGTATTGCCGGACTGAGCGTCCACTGACAAACGCATCTCAGGTTTATTTACCGCCAGCGGTCGCGATGCCAGGCGGAAAGCCGATACCGCCTGGGTCAGACGGCTGGCCTGCTCTTCCAGCGCGGCGGCGGCCGCTGCGGATTCCTGAACCAGCGAGGCGTTCTGTTGCGTTACGCGATCCATTTCGGAAACGGCCAAAGCGACCTGATCGATACCCCGGCTTTGCTCATCCGAGGCGGAGGCGATTTCGCCCATGATATCCGTGACGCGCGTAACGGCATTGACGATGTCAGTCATGGTTTCCCCGGCGCTTTCCACCAGCACTGAACCGGTATCGACACGCGAGACGGAATCTTCAATCAACGCTTTTATTTCTTTCGCCGCCTGGGCGCTGCGGCTGGCCAGATTACGCACCTCGCCTGCCACGACCGCAAAACCGCGCCCCTGCTCTCCCGCGCGCGCCGCTTCTACCGCCGCGTTCAGCGCCAGAATGTTAGTCTGGAAGGCAATACCGTCGATAACGCTGATAATGTCAGCGATTTTTTTCGAACTGTCGGCAATTTCGTGCATGGTGTTTACCACGCCGTCGACCACTTTGCCGCCATGACGCGCGGTCTCGGAGGCGCTTTGCGCCAGTTGCGAAGCCTGACGGGCGTTATCGGCGTTTTGCTTCACGGTGGCCGTCAGTTGTTCCATGCTGGCAGCCGTCTCCTCCAGAGCGGAGGCCTGCTGTTCGGTACGGGAAGAGAGGTCGGTATTACCGGCGGCAATTTCACTGGTGCCGGAATAAATCGCATCCGAACCTTCACGAACCTGCGTCACGGTGTCAATCAGCGAGCGTTGCATATGTTCAACCGTTCCCGCCAGTTCGCCAATTTCATTACGTCCTGAGACGGTGAGCGTTTTCGTCAGATCGCCGCTGGCAATTTCACGGATATGAGTAATCACTCGCGCTAATGGGTTAAGCAGGGCATGACGAATGCCGAACCAAACCACCATCAAAATCAGCACCAGCACGACCGCAAGCCCCCCCAGTTGCCATTGCGCAAAACGGTAGTCATGAGCGCTTTGATCAAATGTCTGGCGGTACAGGTTTTCGCTCACCCGGGCGTAATTGCCCAGCGCCTCGCCCAACGCGTTTTGCATTCCCTGGGTTGGCTGGGCGAAGTAGGCATCCATATTGCCATTGTCCAGAAACTGAATAAGTTCGGCTAATGCGGCCTGATAGCGCTGATATTTTTCATCGACGTTCGCGCTGGCCTCCGCCATCGCTGGCAATGGCGTCATGTTTTTGAAATTGGCGTAGTGCGCCGCCGCCTGTGCGAGGGTCGTTTTTGCATTCTGGAGTAAATCCGTTTTGGCGCTGCTCTGCTGGTTAGAAGCGTCCATCATCATGCGTGCGGCGGAGCGGCTCAGGTTAATGCGCGTTTGCAGCATTAAGTCCCATGTCGACGTGAGTTCGCTTTGTTGCTGACGTAATTCGTTAGAAATAACAAAACCTTGCTGGTTATGCTGTAATGAAGAAAACAGCAAACCACCGGAAACAAGCTGTAGCAGTGCGAAAACCCCCAGCACCATCATCAGCATTGTGACAACGCGGATACGGTTAAACATAAGGCACCTTCCTGATAACGAGTTATCAACGTTATCGGCACCTGCGGTGATAACTTTACTTTTGCAAAAAGGAAATACGCTGTTCCGGAAGACGATATTGACAATAACAGCGTCGCAGCGGCGATGTCGGCACAAAATGCAGGGGCTGGGCGCGGGCGATGAAGAGGCACTCTCACCGCTGGCGGAAGCATAACGGTGAATATTGCCGGATGGCGCGACGCCATCCGGCAACGTTATTACGCGACGTGTGATGCTGCGATATCCAGCAGCGCCATCTCTTCGCTGTTAAGCAGTTTTTCGATATTCACCAGAATCAGCATACGCTCGCCGAGCGCGCCCAACCCCGTCAAATATTCTGTTGACAAGGTCACGGCAAATTCTGGCGCCGGACGGATCTGTTCCGCCGTTAACGACAGTACGTCAGACACGCCGTCTACCACTATCCCGACGACGCGTTGCCCCAGATTCAGTACGATCACTACCGTATTGTCATCATACTCAACGTCGCCTTCGCAGAATTTCACGCGCAGATCGACAATGGGGACAATCACGCCGCGCAGGTTAGTCACCCCTTTTATAAAGGCCGGTGTATTGGCGATGCGCGTCACCTGGTCATAGCCACGGATCTCCTGCACTTTCAGGATATCGATGCCGTACTCTTCATTTCCCAGTGTAAACACCAGGAATTCCTGACCTGACGGCTCGCCGGCCAGTTTGCTTACATTACTCATACCGGTCATATTATTCCCTTCTCACTCAATCAGGCGGCTGTGATCGCCATACGTTGTTCGCGGTTTAAACCCTGCAATGCGGAAACATCAACAATCAGCGCGACGCTGCCGTCGCCCAGGATCGTCGCGGCGGAAATCCCCGGTACCTTGCGATAATTGCTTTCCAGATTTTTGACCACCACCTGGTGCTGACCGATGAGCTGATCGACCAGCAGCGCGTAACGGCGTCCCGCGCTTTGCAGGATCACAACAATGCCCTGCGTGGCTTCGGTTTTCGCCCCGTCCACGTCAAACACTTTCCACAATTCGACCAGCGGCAAATACTCGCCGCGAACTTCCAGAACCCGTTCGCCGCCCGCCAGCGGATGAAGATCCTCTTCACGCGGTTGCAGCGACTCCATCACCGCATTTAACGGCAGGATAAAAACTTCCCCCGCCACGCGAACCGACATCCCATCGAGGATGGCCAGCGTCAGCGGCAGCAGAATACGAATCGTGGTGCCGGAGCCTTGTTTTGACTGGATCTCAACGTGACCGCCCATCTCCTGAATGTTACGTTTCACCACATCCATGCCAACGCCGCGACCGGAGACATCCGTGACCTGTTCCGCAGTTGAGAATCCCGGCGCGAAGATCAACATGCCTACTTCATCGTCGGTCATGTTTTCATTCACCGCCATCCCCTGCGACATGGCCTTCGCCAGGATACGCTCACGGTTAAGCCCCGCGCCGTCATCGGTCACTTCAATACAAATATTCCCGCCCTGATGTTCTGCGGAAAGAATCAGGTTGCCGACAACATTTTTCCCCGCCTCAAGGCGTTTTTCCGGCATTTCAATCCCGTGGTCGAGACTGTTGCGCACCAGGTGCGTCAGCGGGTCGATAATGCGTTCGATCAGGCTTTTATCAAGTTCAGTGGAGCTCCCCACCAGCGTCAGCTCTACCTGCTTGCCCAGTTTGCCCGCTAAATCGCGTACCAGACGCGGGAAACGGCTGAAGACGTACTCCATAGGCATCATACGAATCGACATCACCGACTCTTGTAAGTCGCGGGCGTTACGTTGTAACTGCCCCATACTGGTAATGAGATCGCCGTGGTTTACCGGGTCCAGCTCGTTAGAACGCTGGGCCAACATTGACTGGGTAATCACTAACTCGCCGACCAGGTTTATGAGCTGATCCACTTTCTCTACCGCCACGCGAATGCTGGTGGACTCGCGTTCACGCGCAGGTTTTTCACGCCCCGCATGATGTTCATGCGCCGCGCTTTTGGCGGCTGGCGCAACGACTGCCGGAGGCGCTACCGGCGCTACCTCGGTTTTCTCTTGCGCTTTTTCAACCGGCGCGGCGACCACTTTTTCAAAAGCGATCTGATCGGCCTCAATGACAAAACAGAGCACCGCGACAATGTCATCTTCCGCGACGCTGCCATCCAGAGTTGCCGACAGTGAATCCGCCCCCTTAACGACATCCGTCAGAGTAGCCAGATTGCCCAACTCTTCTTCAAGCAGATCGACCTCATTGGCTTTCAACCGTGAAAGTACAATGCGCAGTTTACTCTCGTCACGAGGCGATTCGGTTTCGGCTACGCTCTCTTCCTGGATCGCCGCGCTTAGTGCCGCGGTTTCTACGACCGCTGGCGTGGTTTCGCCTTTCGCCTCCAGCGCCAACTGGCGTAGCGCATTGCAGATATATTCGAAGCTTGCGGCATCCGGCTCTTCGGAGTTTTTATAGGCGTCGAGCTGTTCCTGCATAATATCTTTCGTTTCCAAAAACAGGTTGATAATGTCGGTATTGAGCTGCATTTCACCGCGTCGGGCTTCATCCAGCAGGTTTTCCATTAAATGTGTGGTTTCCTGCAGAATAGTGAAGCCGAATGTGCCCGCGCCGCCTTTAATGGAGTGCGCCGCGCGAAAAATGGCGTTCAGTTGTTCAGCGTCCGGGGATTCCGGCACCAAATCCAGCAGATGCTGCTCCATATCAGCCAACAGCTCGTCAGCTTCATCAAAAAATGTCTGATAAAAATCGCTAATATCCATGCTCACGCTATCACCTCGGTTCCGCTTTTGGCGATGTGGGTACGCTTGCCGGCGGGGCTGCCGCAGGCTGTTGTAATACACTTACCGGCTCATTCTGGCTTTCAGCGTTTTCATGCAAAATGGCCTGTTCCGCCTGTTTGTTTAATACCAGCAGGCTTATACGGCGGTTGATGGCGTCATCAGGACCGCGATCGCTCAGCCGCATCGTGGCGGCCATGCCAACCACCCGTAATACTTTTCCGTTATCCAGCCCGCCAGCGACCAGTTCGCGACGAGAGGCATTGGCGCGATCGGCGGATAACTCCCAGTTGCTATAGCCTTTTTCGCCGTTCGCGTAGGGAAAGTCATCGGTATGGCCGGCCAGGCTAATGCGATTAGGTATACCGTTTAACACTGGCGCAATCGCACGCAGGATATCGCGCATATACGGCTCAACTTCGGCGCTGCCGGTTTTAAACATCGGGCGGTTCTGGCTGTCGATAATCTGGATGCGCAACCCCTCCTGAACTAAATCAATTTTCAGATGCGGACGTAACGCGCGCAGTTTGGGATCGGATTCGATCAGTTGATCCAGATCGCCGCGCAGTTTGTTTAACCGACTCTGCTCCATCCGTTTTTTCAGCTCGTCGATATTCGGCTGCTTTTCCACTTCACCCTGCTGTTGGGTGTAATCATCGCCGCCGCCTGGTATCGGGCTCTCGCTATTGGCAATCCGATTCCCCCCCGTTACCGCGGTGGCCAACGGCGTACGAAAATATTCGGCAATCTGAATTAATTCTTTAGGGCTGGAGATGGAAATCAGCCACATCACCAGAAAAAAAGCCATCATCGCCGTCATAAAATCGGCGTAGGCAATTTTCCAGGAACCGTGCGCCCCGCCGCCATGCGGTTTGTGCCTGCGGCGTTTTACGACGACAATGGGATGAGCCTGATTTTTCATGCTTCCTCAGTCGTCTGCTGCTGGTTTGGGTTTCTCACTGCGCGAACGTGTTCTTCCAACTCAATAAACGATGGACGCTCACTGGAATAAAGCGTTTTACGACCAAATTCCACGGCAATCGGCGGCGCATAGCCGTTCAGATTAGACAGCAGTGTGATTTTTACGCACTGCATCATCTTGGTGGTTTCGGCGCTCTTCTGGCGCAAAACGGTCGCTAACGGTGAAATGAATCCATAAGCCAGTAAAATACCGAGGAACGTACCTACCATGGCATGGGCAATCAGCGCCCCCAACTCCGCTGCCGGACGATCGGCTGAAGCCAGAGCGTGAACCACCCCCATTACCGCCGCGACGATACCAAAGGCAGGCAGCGAATCCCCCACCATCGCCAGACTGTTGGCCGGGACTTCCGCCTCGCTTTCATGGGTTTCAATCTCTTCATCCATCAACGCTTCAATTTCGAACGTATTCATGTTGCCGCTGATGATCAGGCGCAGATAATCGACAATAAAATCAAGCATTACCGCATCGGCCAGAATACGCGGATAACTGGCGAAGATTTCACTCTCTTTCGGATTTTCAATATCGCGTTCAAGGGAGAACATCCCCTGCTGGCGTGATTTGGCCATCAGGCGATAGAGCAACGCCAGCAAATCCATGTACATAGATTTCGTGTATTTCGAACGACGAAATAACAACGGGATCGCTTTCATCGTGCCTTTGATGGCCTTCCCGTTGTTGCCGACAATGAACGCCCCTATCCCCGCGCCGCCAATGATGACCAGTTCAGCAGGTTGATAGAGTGCCCCAAGGTGTCCGCCGGTCATGACATAACCGCCGAAAACTGTACCGATAACCACCAGGTAACCTAATAAGATAAGCACGACATCATCCTTCCGCTGTTGACTATGACAGGATGCGCAGTCGGGCGATTAACGCGAAGGCAAGGCAAAAAAAAGCAGCGGTAATGACTTACCGCTGCTGGAGTGTTTGTCCACACCGTTTCGGTTAAACAGCCTGTTCGATCTGTTCATCCAGCAGTTGTGGAATAATATCGGCAGCATCTCGGGAAAGTTTACGTCTTTTTACTGCGCGGGATGGCGGCTGGCATAAACTACACGCAAAGCTGCCTACGGGCTGATGCGCATGGGTAATAAAGTTCCCACCGCAGCAGTTACAGCTCGACAATTCAAGCAACCCACTTTCAACAAAACGCACCAGCGTCCATGCGCGAGTCAGCGCCAACAACGGCCCTTCAGGCGGTTGCGGACACTGCTCAAGATAAAGCCGATAAGCTTTAATCACCGCATCCACACCGCTGCATAAGCCGGTCTTCAGTAAAAATTGCCAGGCGTTGCAGAACATGGAGGCATGAATATTTTGCTCCCAGGTCATAAACCAGTCTGTCGAAAATGGCAGCATCCCTTTAGGCGGCGGGCTACCGCGTAATTCTTTGTACAGCCTGATGAGGCGACCACGGCTGAGCTGTGTTTCGCTTTCCAGCATTTGTAGACGAGCGCCAAGATTAATCAACTCCATCGCCAACTGGATATCGCGAGCTTCCTGAACAATGCTTTTTTCACTCATTATCATGCCCTTTTCTTACGCGCCGTATCGTCCACTTCATTGAGCAGACGTGTTGAAAGCATGATACCTGTGTGAATCTGCTGTAAGTCATCGACGCGCGAATCCTGAGTCAAACGGGTGATCGTCTGATGATCGTCAAACCGGAAATGACAAACTAACTGGTTCGTCTCCGCCAGTTTGACCATCTGCGGCAGGGTCAACGCGCCCAGTGTGTTTGCCATCTCTTCGTTGATACCGAGGCGGAACATCGCAGATGCTTTGTCCTGGACGATCAAACGCTGTGCAAGGAGTAAATATGACAAATTGATGTCATAAATGTGTTTTAGCAACTCGGATGTATGCATTGTTCCCATCCAGAATAACCAACTTTATTTTTGTGCGACGTAGCCGCACCCCGTGATGTCGCCGGGAAGGCCCGGTAAAAGAAGCAAAAAGGTCAAATGCATAGCAGCGCTCAGACATTGTGGACATTGTGACGTATAACGCAGCTTCCCACTGAGATTCGCCTTACACGTTTACATCAATTTTTACAAATGCCTAAGATTTTTCCTAATTCGACGCAACTCTACTCGTCAGCTTCGTGACATACAACGGAGCGGGACGGCGATTTTAGAAAATATGTGATGTAGATCACATATTTTAACGGAATACTTACGATAAAACCATCAGCATGGCTTTTACTTTGTTTAATTAATAACCTAATGTTCACTTTTTCTATTCCACACTGCTGAATAGGGGTACGTCAACACCAAATTCTTTTTTGTTTCTCTCTGTTAAAATAACGCCAGGATAATAGATAACAGGCTATTATTTCTATTTTAGAAACGATTTTATTTTACCTTTAGTAAACAGTGGCTTAAATATTAAACGTTATTAATTAATCTCGTCACAGCATACGCCCTCCGCTGTTAAAAATAAGCTCATTTGATTTAACTTTTAGCTTTCATTGTTCACCCGTTTAAATGAAGCATCCTGGTGGTGTGTAAAAAGTGTCTTATGCCACGATTCTTTACATAAGAATAATTAATGATTAATTATGATGTCCTTCACATTAATGTGGCATTAGCGCATTGCAGAAATGCGATAAACAGAGTAAAGCTAAAGCACAATCTCATATTCTTGCAATCAAGGAGCGAGTTATGAGCTACACCCATATTCTTGTCGCCGTTGCCGTCACCCCGGAAAGTCACCAGCTACTGGCTAAAGCGGTCTCTATCGCCCGCCCTGTTCAGGCGAAAGTAAGCCTGATTACTCTCGCTTCCGATCCTGAACTGTATAACCAGTTCGCCGCGCCCATGATGGAGGATTTACGCGCGGTTATGCATGAGGAGACCGAGAATTTTCTTAAGATGCTGGGGGAAAAGGCGGATTATCCGATTGAACAAACTTTCATCGCATCAGGTGAGTTAAGCCAGCATATTTTGGCTGTGTGCCGCAAACACCATGTTGATCTGGTCATTTGCGGCAACCATAACCACAGTTTCTTTTCGCGCGCGTCCTGCTCGGCAAAAAGTGTCGTCAGCGCCAGTCAGGTAGATGTGTTGCTGGTACCGTTAGCGGGCGACTAGTCGCCGCTCGCGATATTTCAGGCCAGCTTAGGGAACGTCGCCACGTTGTTCTGCTGCTGACGCTCAGGGCTACGCGGCGTGACCTCCTTTAGGTCATGAATAAAACGCTCCTGCCAGCGGTTAATGTCATTTTTAACGATCACGTCCAGCATTTCCGCATGACGCGAAATACGCTCGGCAAGGGGCATCGTTAACGCGCGATTGAGCGCCGCCGCCACGTCATCCCGATCGTAAGGATTGACGATTAACGCCGACGTCAGTTCATTCGCCGCGCCGGCAAACTGTGACAGTACCAGTACGCCAGGATTAGCGGGGTCCTGCGCGGCGACAAACTCTTTCGCCACCAGGTTCATCCCGTCACGCAACGGGGTGACGAGCCCGACGTCTGAATAACGGAATATCTTCATTAACAGTTTACGGTCGAAATGCTGATTCAGATAATAGAGCGGCGTCCAGCCCAATTGTCCATATTTCCCATTAATCCGGCCTGCTTCCGTCTCAAGCTGGTGGCGAATATCCTGATATGCCTGTACTTCGCCGCGTGACGTAGGCGCAATTTGGGTATAACGAATTTTTCCCCGATGCTGCGGGTAGTTTTCCAGTAGCGCTTCATACGCCAGAAAACGTTCCGGCAGCCCTTTCGAATAATCCAGCCGCTCAACGGAAAAAATATTCTTCACATTTTTCAGTTCCGCCTTGAGCTGCGCCAGTTTTGGCGGCAACGGCCCGGCAGCCTGCAGAGCAATCTCATCGGGCTCAATACCGATAGGATACACTTCTGTCTGGAAGTCTTTACCCCACGCGATATGCTGCTTGCCGCTGCGAGTCGTGACTCGCGTTTGACTCGAAAGGCTATCCAGAAAAGCCAGGCGATCATTTTCGGTCTGGAACCCTAGCAGATCAAAGTCACACAACTGCTCCAGCAGTTCATCATGCGGCGGTAAAGCGTTAAAAATCTCCGGGGTCGGGAATGGAATATGCAGGAAAAAACCAATTCGGTTGTTCACGCCGCGTTTACGCAGTTCGCTGGCAAACGGTAACAGGTGGTAGTCATGCACCCAAATGATGTCGTTCTCTTTAATGAGGGGCAATAACTTATCCGCTAATAACGCATTCACCCGCATATAGCCTTCCCATGCAGGACGCTGAAACTGTACCAGGTCCAGACGATAGTGGAACGCAGGCCAGAGAACCGCATTGGAAAATTGACAGTAATAATCTTCGTAATCTTGTTCACTCAGGTTAAACGATGCCCAGGTAATATTACCTTTTGTCACCTTTTTTAATGGCTCATCCTCGTTACCTGTCTCGCCACTCCAGCCGAACCACAACCCGCCAGCCGCTTTTAGCGCGCCAAGCACGCCAACGGCGAGGCCGCCGGCGCCGCCTTTATTATCCGGGGGGGCAATTCGATTAGATACTACGACTAAACGACTCATAGCCATCTCTCCTGTTATTCATTACTTGTTGTTCTTGTTGTGGATAATTGATTTGTTCCAGCCAGCGCCAGACATCGGGTACGCTTTCCAGCCGCCATGCCGCCTGGGTTGCCCCGACGCCCACTTTTACGGAAATTCCGCCAGCGTGATTCACCACGCCAAAGCCAGCCTCATCGGTCAAATCGTCGCCCACAAAAACGGGAATCCGTCCCGCAAAGGGCGCCTCCTGCATAAAGGCGGCAATCGCTTCGCCTTTATTAGTTCCCTTAGGTTTGATTTCCACAACACATTTACCAGGCTGCAACGCCAGTTGCGGCCAGTGCTGCGTAACGTGTTGCGCAAGCGCCAACAGCGCCGCTTCATGTTCCGGAGCCTGACGGTAGTGCAGCGCAAACGCCATCCCCTTCGTCTCCAGCTCCGTTCCGGGCAGCGCTACAAGCGTCGAACGTAATAACGCCTCTACCTCACGGACTACCGCTTCAGGAAGGCGCACGATATGGGTTTTACCATTGATGTCACGACGCTCTGCTCCGTGAACGCCAGCGAGCGGAAAGCGAAAAGGCTTCGCCAAAGCATCCAGCTCAGTCATTGAACGCCCTGAAATCAATGCCAGTGCCCCTGCGTTGTGCGCCGCGAGACGGTCTAACAACTGAAGGATTTTATGCGGTACCACTACCTGATCGGGATGAGGCTTTATCTCTGCCAATGTGCCATCAAGGTCAAAAAAATACGCATAGTTCGCAGTGAGTTCGGGGGATACGGTTAACGGTTCTGCCACCCTGGTCTCCTCCTTATCATCATATTGAGACTCACAAACGGTCTCATTAGTCATGTAAGTATAGACAGTGTGACGCTGCTCGCCATTTAGAAAGACCATCGCCAGCCGGGGTAGCGGCTGGCGATGACGTGAAGCTATACTGTTTAGTTGAGTGTTAATTCATCAAATCATACGCTTCGCTTTTTACTTATAATGGTCGAAGATAACTGTTGTCAGAAGGATTCAGCCGCGAACCACGTACTGTGCAAAAGGTGAAATGTTGAGCAGGTTCATCGCGTTCTCCACTGCTCCTGATATCAGTACGCTCGCCACCACATATGAGACTTTTCCGAGGCCGCCTTTCAGGAATCCCCCCTAAGACACATGCAGAAATAACGATTAGCTCATAACCCAGGGAAGTCATTAGCCAGCATGACATAACCCAGAGCGAATTCATCAGCCAAAAGGCAGAAAAGCCAGCACATTAATCCATAACATCAGCCAGCTAATCCTTACGGCCCTGGGTGAATAACGATTACCAGGGATAATAGATATGTTCAGCCTGTTCGCGAACCGGCGCATCGTCTCCTAGCAGTCTGGCGGAAAGGGTTAGCGCGAAATCAAAGACATGACCCAAGCCTTTGCCGCTAATTAAATTACCATCTTCAACAACGGGCGCATCCACATAGACACCTTCCGGAACCGCTTTCCACAGGTCGCCGGAACAGACATAACGACGCCCCTTCAGCAATCCGTGAGCCCCCAGCACCCTTGCCGCCGCGGAACAGATAGGACAAATAAATTTCCCTGCCGCATCATGACGCGCAACGAAAGCGATCACCGCCGGATTAGCCGCCAGATTAGCGCTCCCCTGCGGACCGCCCGGCAGCACTACCGCATCAAAAAGCGCCTGCTGGCGTTCACTCAGCGTGCTGTCCGCAACCATAGGAATATTATGGTAACTCACCACCGCCCGTGATTCAGCACACGCCAGCGTTTCGACGTCGATATGCAAACGTCGCAGAATATCAAGAGTAACAATGGCCTCTGCTTCTTCAAATCCTGGTGCCAACAGCACCGCGACCTTTTTCATTGACTGCTCCTTGTTAACGAGTCACCCATCAAAACTGCGCTCAACCGAATAACGTGCTCGTATGATTAATGACATTAAAAATGATCTACCGCAAAATCGGCTAGTTTATAAAAACAGGCATATTTGCTCTCAACCGTTTATGCGTGTGATATCCAGACTGACTAATGTTTATTTTATTGAAATTACCATACTTGAAAGACACACCTCATGATCTGAAACAATGTTTCATAAACCAGAAATCCATATAATATCATTTAACTTTCAAACAGTTGCAATCTTTCCACACTCAAAATCATTACACCTGAAAAAATCACACCGCTGAAAATGTAAAAAAAGATAAACAATTGCATTTAAGGATTTTCTTATTTTTATTGACGCGCTATTCTCATTACCGATCGATAAACAGGAAATGAGATCGCATAAGGGACTGGCGGAACGGAGTTCTTCTGCTAAGAGTATTTATTGTGCATAGAGGTAAGAATGTGACAACGGCCCGTTGCATTCTCGTCTGTCATGCACATCAACACTTTCTGGAAATAAGGATATTGTTATGGCAGCTGTAGGAATGGTTCAAAAGCTCAACACGCCAATGAACCTTGAGTTTTACGCATCAAATCTTTACCTCCATCTAAGCGAATGGTGTTCTGAACACAGTTTAACAGGCACCGCCACCTTTCTTCGTACCCAGGCGCAAGGCAACGTGACGCAAATGATGCGCATGTTTAATTTTATGAAAAACGCCGGCGCCACCCCTATCGTTAAAGCCATTGACGTTCCGGGTGAAGAGCTCTGCTCTCTGGAAGAATTGTTCCAGAAAACCCTGGAGGATTATCAGCAACGCGCCAGCACGCTGTCGCGTCTGGCAGATGAAGCGAAAGCGCTGAATGATGCCTCAACGCTCGATTTTCTCCATACCCTGGAAAAAGAGCAGCAGCAGGATGGCGTACTTTTACAAACTATTCTCGAAGAAGTTCGCAGCGCTAAACGAGCAGGGTTATGCCTGGCGCAAACCGATCAGCATCTCCTTAACGTCGTGACCTATCAGCATCACTGATAGCGGCACCCCGAGCGACGATATTGAGACATTATTAGCCGGATAGCAACGCGAAGCAGCTTATCCGGCCTACACCGTTTCTGATCTGTTTGCCAGAGGTGGTGCCTGTCGCTACTGGCGTATTATCGGCACATCATGCCAGCCGACAGGCGCGAAACGTCTCTGTCTTGTCCAGGCATTACCCCAGCATCTCACGTACAAACGCTTCTATTTCTTTATTCTGGCCGTTTTCAAACAAACATTGCTGGAAACGCGGCCCTGAAACCGCCGTTTTAACCAGTTCAGGATCGATAGCCCGTAGTGTATCCAGATAATTCTCTTTGACGACCGCGGCCTTAACCTGGTTCAAAATGCCCGCATTGCGTACCTGCGGCGCTTTGCGCTCAGGCGGATACCCCTCGCCTTTACGCCCGGTAAACGCTTTTTCAAAGATGAAACGCACGTTCAGCTCAGCGCCCCAGCCAAAACCTTTCGCAAATGGCAGGGACAACGCATTGCCGTTGTTGATCTGCGCAAACAGAAAAGCATCTGCCGGATCGATGCAATAGCCACAAATGACACCTGGATGAATATTTAACGACATCAGCGCGCCCTGCCCGGTGCCACAGCCAGTAACCACAAAATCAACCGCGTTTGCATTAAGCAAAATACTCGCCATGATGCCTAAATGAATGTACGTCAGGTGATGGTCATTTTCGTCGCACATGCCGACATTAAAAACGGGAAATCCCTTTTCATTGGCGACGGCGCTAAGTTCGTTATAAATGATGGCATTTTTGCTGGCCTGGCTATTTTCCATCATCAGTGCAATTTTCATCGTGTTCCTCCTGAATGCAGACGGCCACGCCTGCGTAAATCATGACGTTTTGCCCACACTACACATTTGCGAACACGCATTCAAATTTAATGAAACCAAGTTTCATTAAATGAAGGGACGCTCACACATTTTCTGTTCCCGCTGTAAACCTCCTGCCGTTACCTTTAATCAAGGCGAATCCGTAAGTTATTCCAGCCATTGACGGTGCAAGACACGAGGTAGCATGGTCTGATACCGAATTGTCGGAGCGATTTTATGAAGCCTCTTATTTTTACTCTTTCACTGCTAGCCCTGACGGGATGCACCATTACTCGACAAGCGCAGGTCAGCGAAGCCAGCCCGATAAGCGGCATCGTGCGCCTGACGTATAACCAGCCGCTATTTTTTACTTCACGGACAGATGACTATGTATCTCACGGGACCGCAACACGCGAATGCCAGCAGATGGGCTATGCCGATGCCGTTTCGTTTGGTCAGCCGGTAGGAACCTGTAGCATTTATGCGGGCTCGTTGTGTCTGAACACCCGATTTACCCTCTCCTGGCAGTGCCGGGGCGTTGCCGTCCCGCAAATCATGCCGCTTTATTATTAAGGCGGCTGGCTTAACGCCGACACCATCTACAATGGAGGAGAGTGCAGGGTCGCTATTGCCAGCATGAAGGTGCTGGCTTTCCTTTATTTTTATACGCTATACACTGGCGTTAATGCGTTTTATTCCCATTCGTATTTTTAATAATTAAATTTAATATTTTACCTTTTGCAAATAATAAAATAACAAATTATAGTGGCGCCACATTACCGTATATCTTTTGCTATTTGTGGAGCGGAACCATGCTGAAAACAGAAATGATCGACAAACTGAATGAGCAAATGAATCTGGAGTTGTACTCCTCCCTGCTCTATCAACAAATGAGCGCGTGGTGTAGCTATCACAGTTTTGAAGGCGCGGCCGCATTTCTTCGTCGCCATGCGCAAGAAGAGATGACGCATATGCAGCGCCTGTTTGACTACCTTACCGATACCGGAAGCCTGCCGCGCATTAATACCGTTTCTTCGCCCTTCGCTGAGTACACCTCACTGGATGAGCTGTTCCGCGCGACCTATGAGCATGAGCAGATTATTACGCAAAAAATTAATGAACTGGCTCATGCCGCAATGACCAGCCAGGATTATCCGACATTTAATTTCTTGCAGTGGTATGTGGCCGAGCAGCATGAAGAAGAAAAATTATTCAAATCTATTATTGATAAATTAACGCTGGCGGGAAAAAGCGGCGAAGGGCTTTATTTCATTGATAAAGAACTCTCCACCCTGGATACGCAAAATTAATCCAACACGTCCTTACACGGTGAGACGCGCTCTCACCGTGGCGTATTAATGGCGGCAGATTTTACTCTCATGCGTTGAAAAACCGTCCTCCACGGCAATAAACTTTCCTTTCGCCGCCAGAAACGCGACCAGTTCCGCCGCCGTCATATCTGACGCTGAACAGGTGTGAAATCGTGCCCGCTCGCCAAAGCGCGCTTTTATTGCCGCCTCCAGCGAGGTATGCGTGTACTGCTCGCCAGACTCAATCATCATGTTGAGCACTTCGTGACCGTGAATGGAATCCATAACCCCTCCTGAATAAAACTCGTAGCCTAATGTGTCCGTGTGCGAGCGACTTTGCGCTAGCGCAGGTTTGCGGCGGTTGTCCGCGTCTCCTCCCATATTCGCTTTTATGTCCGTAACTGTAAATTTTACAGTACACCTATTGTAACGACCATTTGACGAAAATAGCGTAATGCCTTACCCTGCGCCGCGGATATCACCGTTCTTTGTTACCGGGGTAGTAGAAAGCGTGAAAAACAGAACTCTGGGCAGTATTTTTATCGTGGCAGGCACCACTATCGGCGCCGGGATGTTGGCAATGCCGCTGGCAGCGGCTGGCGTTGGTTTCAGCGTCACGCTGGGATTGTTGATTGGCCTGTGGGCGCTGATGTGTTATACCGCGCTACTATTACTGGAGGTATATCAACACGTTCCGGCGGATACCGGGCTGGGCTCGTTGGCAAAACGCTATCTTGGACGTTACGGACAGTGGCTTACGGGATTCAGTATGATGTTCTTAATGTATGCGCTCACTGCCGCCTACATTTCCGGAGCCGGAGAATTACTGGCATCCAGTATTAATAACTGGCTTGGCGCCACGCTCTCGCCCGCTGCCGGGGTGCTGCTGTTCACCTTTGTTGCCGGTGGGGTGGTGTGTGTGGGCACCTCGCTGGTCGACCTTTTTAACCGCTTCCTGTTTAGCGCAAAGATCATTTTTCTGGTCATCATGCTTGCGTTGCTCACGCCACATATTCATAAAGTAAATCTTCTTACGCTTCCTTTACAGCAGGGGCTGGCGTTATCCGCCATACCGGTCATTTTCACCTCGTTTGGTTTTCACGGAAGCGTACCGAGTATTGTGAGTTATATGAACGGCAACATTCGCCGGCTGCGTTGGGTCTTTATGACGGGTAGCGCCATTCCGCTAGTGGCCTATATTTTTTGGCAGCTCGCCACGCTGGGAAGTATCGACTCGCCGACATTCAGAGGGCTACTGGCCAGCCATGCCGGGTTAAATGGCCTGCTGCAGGCACTCAGAGAAGTGGTCGCTTCGCCACATGTCGAACTGGCGGTCCACCTGTTCGCCGATCTGGCGCTGGCGACCTCTTTTCTGGGCGTAGCGCTAGGATTATTTGATTACCTGGCCGATCTATTCCAGCGCCGCAGTACGGTGTCCGGGCGTCTGCAAACCGGGCTGATTACCTTTCTGCCGCCGCTGGCGTTTGCGCTTTTCTACCCGCGCGGATTTGTGATGGCATTAGGCTATGCCGGCGTAGCGCTGGCAGTGCTGGCACTGCTCATCCCAGCTATGCTGGTCTGGCAATGCCGTAAACAGAGCCCTCAGGCGGGATATCGTGTGGCAGGCGGCACCCCAGCGCTGGCGCTGGTGTTTATCTGCGGCATTGTCGTGATTGGCGTCCAGTTTTCGATCGCACTGGGGTTCCTGCCCGATCCAGGTTAATGTCAGGCAAAGATTACCGGGCCCGGACGCCGTCCAGGCACGATAATCATCACGCTATGGCCGTTTACGAGCCATTAATGCAGGCAGCACTGCTTAAATTTTTTGCCGCTCCCGCATGGACAAGGATCGTTACGCCCCACTTTCACCTCTGCTTTTATCGGCATCTGTAGCGGCGTCGTGTGCGGATGCGCCATCCACCAGGCATGAAGCTCAAGCGCCGCGATACGGATAGCGTCAACGCTTTTATCGAACGCTTCCGGGCTCATTTTATCCAACAGCGCAAAGTTTTCTTCCGTGCCGTGTAAGGCAATCGCTTCCAGCGCCGGTTTTAGCGTATCCGGCAAGTCAGACCAGTCGGACAGCGACACTCCGCGCATGTAACCAAAGCACCATTCTTCAACAATCGTTAATTCATGGCCATCAACTTCTCGCAGGCCAAACAGCGGCTCGAACTGTTCTGGATAGTCTTCAAGCCGGGCGGCTGTGTCCGCCATGTGCTGGAACACCAGATCCATAAATCGCGTCATTTCTTTTTCAGATGTCCAGCGCGGTACGTACGCGGGTCCCCCCCATATCGCGACCAGCCACTGTTCCGGCTCGATGGGGCGCGGAGAGCTTAGTACCGCAGTAATCAGACCGTCCAGCTCCGCGACATCCAAAATGGCCTGATCGGTATTGTATTTCGTCAGCACATCATCCAGCCATTCCAGCTCGTTCTCGTTTAATGGTTCCATTTTCATAACGCTTTTCCTCAGTGATGACTTCCGCCTGTAGGCCTCTTACATTGCAGCGGATAAAAATAATTTTTTTGCAGGCAGTTTGGATGGCAACCATCAGGAGCCAGATTAACACGAAATGAGGAGGATTCCGGAAGTTAACGCACAAAAGGAGGATCAGGGCGCAGATTTTCCGCCAGGAAGCACTCGCCCCACACAAAAGCGAGAGATGGGTTTCTCGCTATATTATACTCATGCTAACTTATACCACCGCCGCGGACAGATAAAACCGCCCTCTCAAATAGAGCTTATTTTCAGTAAAAAAGTGTTTAATGAGTTCGTCTACCGCTTCTCTGTCAGCAGAAAAGGTTATTTCCATAAACAGCGTATCGTACCCTATTTTGATATTTTTTTTCTTACAGTAAACACGGATCTCATCCTGCACACTCAGCAACGGCAGGCTAAATGTGTATAGCGGTTGCGGTTCTTTTTTCGCCGCTTTCTCAAAAACTTTAGTGACCAGATCCCCAAGATCGCGCTCTGACCGGGCACCGTTATTAAAATGCAATAAATTACGTCTTTTTACCACCCAGCCTCCAGCCAGATACCGCCAACAATAACTCTCACTTCAATGTGTGAGGCACATAATCACATCCAGAATCAGCTCCAGATAGTATTTCAAATAAACAGCCCGCACTATAGCTCATACTTTTTTCAGACACAGTTTACAGGGATACTCTCTTTATATCCACGCGCACGGTTGCCTTAATCATGTCTTCCGCGATAACACAGTTTGTCAACCTATTCTATATAACCAAGCTTAAACAGAACCTTACCAGCCAGCGATATCAGCTCAGGATTTTCAGGATAAAAACGCAGTAACGGCAAAAATACTGCCTCACCGATAATGCTCCGGCTATTAGCATGGTTTGGGCGCAATCCCCAGATATTCTGATAAGTCATCGGTACGACCTGCCCATTCATGGTTGTGTTACCGATATACAGCATAATATGCCCTGGAATATAGACCAGCGTAGTAAACGGTTTTCCGTATCTGGTGAGATAATCGATCCGCATTTGGGGACTTTTATGACTAAGATCGACCACCCGTCCAGCAGCCTCTACCTGCGCGGATGAATGTCTGGGCAGGAATATGCCAAACGGCATTAACAGGCTGCGGACTTCGGCTGAACAATCATTATAAAAGTTAAAATCTCCCCAACCGTAGGGGGCGCCGTGCATTGCTTTCATTAGCACGGCGATATTTTCCGGCGCCATTTTCCACGGCATAGCCGTAAACTCGTTACCGCTTAGCCAGACCCAATGGATAAACGCACGACCATTGCTGTCGCGAACTGGCGCCGCAATCAGGAACTGGCCCGCCCGTTGATGTCGGAACGGTAAAATAGTGCCCGGTCGCCCGGTGAAATAATAGACGCCTGCGGCATGGACAGAAACCGGCGCGTTGATAAATGCCCCCAGTTGCTTATGAGCAAGCAAAACCCACTGTGTTATAAATTTCTGATCCGTACTGGCAATATCTTCACTATGAACCCAGCCAGTTACCGCTGGTGAAACGACATATTGCCAGCGTTGGTCTTTGCTCTTAGTCAGCGTATAGACCGGCGTACCGGGACGCAGCGAAGACATTTGTAAATTATCAAACGGATACCCCTCGCCCGCCTGACGGGGATCGTTAAAGAGCGGGTCGTCCGTTGGCAGCGCTCTGACTAAACTTTCTCTGACCATAATGCCTCGCCGGGAGGCATGATAGATATTGTCAATCTGCGTATCCGTATTCCCTCTAACCTCCTCTTTCCAGCGAGAGGTATAAAGTCTGAAGTTTTCCCCCCAATAAGCACTGCCGTCGCTAAGAAACTGCTTAATACTGGCATCCCGGGCCTGTGCTGCGTTTTTTTTCAGCAATGCGGTAATATAAAAATCATTCCACGGCGAGTGCGTTTCACTGTCCATTCCGAAATAATGAGATTTTAGTGCGTTAAAGTAGCGTTGTTGGGTAGCACTATCAATAACCGGAATAGTGTAATCAGCCGAGTCCGGAGGTATCCATTTATCAACCGACTGTGAATAATCCGCTAACGGAAAGCGTGTTTTTGTCGGGTCAATATAGCTCCCTGTGAGAATTTCATCTTTGGCTGTTGATCGGTTGGTCGTCTGGTGGCAAGCGGTGAGGCACAATGGTATCAATAAAACGGCCCAGGTTTTCTTTTGCATCATCATCTCCGTAAAGCGGGGAAAGCATAATATAGAGACTGACCAAAACCGCCATTCACGAAAACCCGAAATTATCTGTAGTTGACCTGTTATTAAGACAATATTGCAAAACGTGATTAAAGCATGAAGCGGATCACATTACCTAGTGATGAATATTAGTTCGCTATCTACCTTTAATTAAATTGTGCAGAAAACACCCCTGAACAGTTATATACTCGTTTAATTTGCATAAATACTCCACTGGCCCGCCCCTGTTTTTTTCAGACAATACATACTGTAGCGCGTCAGTTCTACTTTTTTTATATACTCTGCAAAGTCATTTTCATCGACGTAGCCAATAAAATTACGCGCATCACATGTCGAAGAGGAAAGCTCACCGGGAAGAGAGTAGGTTACGATTGCACTCTCAGGCTCATACAAAATAAAAAAAAGTAAAAAAACGCAACCTACAATCCCAATATTAATGAAGCTAATAAATAATTTTGCATTATCGGTATATTTCACTGGCAGACCTACTCTCTTTAATAAAGCAGGCATAAAACATATCAGCATTTTTTATAGAGATTAATGGATTTTATCGGCTGATTTACCCGACGTTTAGTATTTACCAGCCATAAGTTCTTGCGGGTCGGTAGCACATAACTGCTGTACTGGCAGAAATGCCGCTACCGATGTTTTTTACTGTGTATCGCGCTGGAAAGTTCACGCTCGCGGTCGGCATACAAACTGAAGGCACAAAAAAACCACCCGTAGGTGGTTTCACGACACTGCTTATTGCTTTGATTATTCTTGTCTTTCCCATGGTACCCGGAGCGGGACTTGAACCCGCACAGCGCGAACGCCGAGGGATTTTAAATCCCTTGTGTCTACCGATTCCACCATCCGGGCTCGGGAAAAATTGGAGGCGCGTTCCGGAGTCGAACCGGACTAGACGGATTTGCAATCCGCTACATAACCGCTTTGTTAACGCGCCAAATTTTTTTGGCTTTTCAGCCAGCATCCGCTTTACGCCAATGCTTTTAAACTGGAGCGGGAAACGAGACTCGAACTCGCGACCCCGACCTTGGCAAGGTCGTGCTCTACCAACTGAGCTATTCCCGCAGTATCAAGCAACTTTGTTAATCACTTGATTTTGTTATCGTCTGGCAATCAGTGCTGCCGTTCGATGCGTTGCATTCTACTTACCTGACGCACTGAGTCAACGATATTTTTCGTCACTCACGATCGTTTGCTGAAATTTGCGGCGAAACGATCACTGATCAAGCAAATCTCCGCGTGCAGCGCTCAAATATTGCAACATGGACCACAACGTTAGCACCGCTGCGACAAAGAAAAGCGCGATCCCGGCATACTCTACCCAGATATTCGGACGCCACAAGAGCCACGCCAGCGCCACCATCTGCGCGGTAGTTTTGACTTTACCGATCCAGGAGACCGCTACACTACTGCGTTTGCCCAGCTCCGCCATCCATTCACGCAGAGCAGAGATAATAATTTCGCGGGCTATCATCGTCGCCGCAGGTAACGTCACCCACCAGCTATGATAATGCTCGGTGACCAGCACCATGGCGATCGCCACCAGCACCTTGTCGGCGACGGGGTCGAGGAAAGCGCCGAAACGCGTACTCTGGTTCCAGCGTCGCGCCAGAAAGCCGTCAAACCAGTCGGTAATAGCGGCAATACAGAAAATCAGCGCGCTGACCATCGGCGCCCAGGCGAACGGCAAATAAAACACCACGACAAAGAATGGAATCAGGATGACGCGAAACAGCGTGAGCAACGTAGGGATATTAAATTGCATAGTGACGGGTAACTATCTGTTGTCAGTGAAATTACCCCTATGTTGCTACAGTGGCCTCAATGTTTCAACGACCAGAAGATCTTTTCTGCCAGACCTTGCGAAATACCCGGCACTTTTGCAATTTCTTCTACGCTGGCGTTACGTAGCCCTTGCAAACCGCCCATATATTTCAGCAGCATCTGGCGACGTTTAGGCCCAACGCCTTCAATAGTTTCCAGCGTACTGGTATTTTTAACCTTCGCGCGTTTTTTACGGTGCCCGCCGATCGCGTGATCGTGCGACTCATCGCGAATATGTTGAATAACATGCAGCGCCGGCGAGTCCGGCGGCAGGCTAAACCCCTCGCCTTCCGGTTCAAAAAAGAGTGTTTCCAGACCGGCCTTTCTGTCCGCGCCTTTGGCGACACCGAGCAGCAAAGGGCGATGCTTATCCCAGGGGACATCCAGCTCAGCGAAAACGGCTTTCGCCTGGGCGAGCTGCCCTTTTCCGCCGTCGATCAGAATAACGTCCGGAATCTTACTTTCTTCTATGGCCTTGCCATAACGCCGGCGTAGCACCTGATTCATCGCCGCGTAGTCATCACCCGGCGTGATGCCCGCGATATTATAACGACGATACTCGGCGCGTAACGGCCCGTTAGCGTCAAATACCACACAGGATGCGACCGTTTGCTCCCCCATGGTATGGCTGATGTCAAAACATTCCATCCGCTTGATCGCAGGAAGTTTTAATACCGCCGCCAGCGCAGTCAAACGCTGCGTGATGGTGGACTGCTGCGAGAGTTTAGTGATTAAGGCCGTTGCCGCGTTGGTCCGCGCCAGCTTGAGATAACGGGCGCGATCGCCGCGCGGTTTTGTCTGGACATGAATACGCCGTCCGGCAAGTTCCGACAACGAATCGGCCAGCAGCGTTTTATCGCTAAGATTAAAATCGAGCAGTATCTCGCCCGGTAGCGTGCGCATCTGGCTACCCTGCAGGTAAAACTGCCCGACAAAGGTTTCCACCACTTCGCCCAGTTCCGTACCGCCAGGTACTTTTGGAAAATAGCTGCGGCTGCCCAGCACCTTACCCTGGCGAATAAACAGCACATGCACACAGGCCATACCCGCATCAAAAGCCACGCCGATAACGTCGAGATCGTCGCCCGCATTGGAGACAAACTGTCTCTCCGTGACCCGGCGTACCGCCTGGATCTGATCGCGAATACGCGCCGCCTCTTCAAATGCCAAATCCTGGCTGGCCTTTTCCATCCGGGCAATCAGTTGTGTTAAGACCTGGTCGTCCTTGCCGGACAAAAACAACCGGACATACTCCACCTGTTGCGCATACTCCTCCTCGCTGACCAGTCCTGCAACGCAGGGGCCTAAGCAGCGGCCAATCTGGTATTGCAGGCAAGGACGCGAGCGGTTGCGATACACGCTGTTTTCGCACTGGCGGATAGGGAAAATTTTCTGTAACAGCGCCAGCGTTTCCCGCACGGCATAGCCATTAGGAAATGGGCCGAAGTACTCGCCTTTCGCATGTTTGGCGCCACGGTGCATCGCCAGACGCGGATGGGTATCGCCGCTCAGAAAAATAAAAGGATAGGATTTATCATCACGCAACAACACGTTGTAACGCGGTTGGTACAACTTGATGTAATTATGCTCAAGCAGCAGCGCTTCCGTTTCGGTATGCGTTACCGTGACATCAATGTGTTGAATTTGCGCAACTAGCGCTTCGGTTTTACGCGAAGCCAGGTTGCTGCGAAAGTAGCTGGAAAGACGCTTTTTCAGGTCTTTTGCTTTACCGACATAAATAACCGTACCGCCGGCGTCATACATACGATAGACACCGGGTTGGCTGGTAACGGTTTTCAAAAATGCCTTTGCGTCAAATATTTCACTCACTGGCTTGTTAACGTCTCCGCATTACACAGGCCATGGCGGATTGCCAGGTGAGTCAGCTCAACATCACCATGAATGTTTAATTTACTGAACATGCGATAGCGATAGCTGTTCACCGTTTTAGGACTGAGATTCAGCTGTTCTGAAATCTCATTGACCTTCTGACCCTTGGTGATCATCAGCATAATCTGCAACTCGCGTTCAGACAAACTGGCGAACGGCGTTTCCGTTTTTGCAGGCTCGATCTGACTGAGCGCCATCTGCTGAGCGATATCGGAGGCGATATAACGTTGTCCGGAATACACCGAACGGATAGCGCTCACCACCTCCTGAGGCGCAGCGCCTTTGCTGAGATAGCCAGCTGCGCCAGCCTGCATCACTTTGGCGGGCAACGGGTTCTCCGTATGGACGGTCAGCATGATCACTTTGATATCCGCTGTCGATCGGGCAATTTTACGCGTCGCCTCAAGGCCGCCAATACCGGGCATGTTCATATCCATCAGCACGACGTCAACGGCGTTAGTACGGCACCATTTTACCGCATCCTCTCCGCAGCACGCTTCACCGACAACTTTAATGCCCTTTATATCTTCAAGAATGCGTCGTATCCCTGCGCGCACCAGTTCGTGGTCATCAACAAGAAGAACGTTGATCAAAGGAATATCTCCAGAATAGGGATAACGCTACTGATAGTTAATCGCCCTTATATTAGCTGGTTTTATCTCAACTTTGAAACGTAAAAAAACACCGGGTATTCGATTTTGCTCTCGTTTTTGGAAATTATGTTGTACGTCGTGTGGCAACTGCCAACGTTGTAGCCCCTTCTGACGGCGCTGTCCCGGGCTGCTATTTCATAATGGTGACAAAAATTTCACGTTCCGCTGTCTAAACACTAATTAGGGAATCAACTTTGTAACAATAATTAACGAGTAAAATACGCGTAATAAACAAAGAATGAAGAAAATATATGCATCACGCGGCAACGTTTATTTTGTGGGTAACCCCTCCGCTTTTTGATCAAAAAACAACCACTGCTATTTTTAGCGTAGCTTATGGTATACTCCGCCGCCTTAACATCTGCTATCGCACATTTTCACTGAAACATAACGAGGAAAATAAATGAGTACGCCTGATTTTTCCACCGCTGAGAATAATCAAGAACTGGCTACTGAAGTCAACTGCCTGAAAGCCATGTTAACGCTGATGCTGCAGGCGATGGGCCAGGCCGATGCAGGGCGCGTGATTCTTAAAATGGAAAAACAGATCGCGCAGATGGATGATGAAGCACAAGCGGCGGTATTTTCCAGTACGGTTAAGCAAATTAAACAGGCTTACCGCCAGTAGTAAAAAACCGGCTGTTAGCATCGCTTTCAGCCGGTTTCGCGTCTGGCGCGAAGCATCGTCAGCACGTCATATCAGACCTGTCGCCGCAGCGTAGCAGGCAATCTGTGTTTTATTTGGCGCATTGAATTTCTTCTGCATGTTTTTCTGATGGAAGTTAACGGTATTTTCAGAAATCGACAGAATAATGGCGATCTCCGATGAGGTCTTCCCTTCCGCCGTCCACTTCAGAATCTCTTTCTCACGTTTACTGAAACGCATCTCAGGCGCCATCACCATGTCGTCTTCAAATCTTGTCAGCGCCGAAAGACTCTCCCGCGCCAGCAGTTGCAACCTCAGCTCCACTTCATCGTAGGTAAACGAGGAGCAGCGTAAACTGCTACGAGAGAAAGATAAAAAGCCCAGCGCCCGGTTCGGCAACATCACACACTGGGTTACGCCTCTGCGTAATCCGAAACGCTGGGCGGCATCCCACATCGCCTGCGCTTCATGAAATAGCACGTCATCCCAATGTAAATGACCCTGTCTGAAATTTTCCGGCTTTAATACTGGATCGATCGCGAAATAGTTTTCGGACTGATAATGCGTTACCCACGCCGGAGGATAAGTGGTACGAAGCGATATTTTAGGCCGGGTAAAGGGGACGGGATGACGAACACACAGGGCATAATAATCAAATTCCAGCCGCTGTGTCTGATATTGCAATTCAGTATAAACATCCTCTGCTGTCGCCATCTCCTGAAAGCGTAACAACATTGCGCGTCGCCAGGTGAAGAAATCATTTTCCTGCATATTTTATGGTCACGCCTTTGATATTGATAATCATTATTATGAATAGCTTAAATTAACACATAAATAGTATTTATATATAAGAAATATCGGACGAAACGTAGAATACTTGAGCGGCATTACAGTTTTTTTGGCTTCCGCCAGAGAGCGAGGTTAATAATCTGGCAGAATGACTTCATAATTATTCATTGCGCTCGCCCGAGGCGCGGCTAATTCGGGCGAGCGTTGAAAAGGTATTATTTCACTAAAAATTTCTCAAGGAACTGGCGGGTACGCGGATGCTGAGGGTCGGCGAACAAGGTTTTCGCCGGCCCCTGCTCGACGATTTGCCCCTGATCCATAAATATTGCCCGGTCAGCCACGTCACGCGCAAAGCCCATTTCGTGAGTAACGATCACCATCGTGCGCTTTTCCTGCGCCAGCTGGCGAATCGTATTAAGCACCTCGCCGACTAATTCAGGATCAAGCGCCGACGTGGGCTCATCAAACAGAATCACTTCCGGGCGCATCGCCAGCGCGCGCGCAATCGCTACGCGCTGCTGTTGCCCGCCCGACAGGCGGCGCGGATAACGGGTCTCTTTACCGGCCAACCCGACTTTGGCTAACAGTTCCCGCGCCAGCGCCGTCGCCTCGGCTTTCGGCTCTCCCTTTACAATCACCGGACCTTCAATGATATTTTCCAGCACGGTACGATGCGGGAACAGGTTAAAACTCTGAAAGACAAAGCCGACATGCTGACGTAGCTGGCGAATCAACCCTTTTTGCTGGCTGAATGGGCGGGCGGTATCGATGATAATATCGCCCACTTTAATGGTGCCCGCTTCCGGTTGTTCCAGCAGGTTAATGCAGCGTAATAACGTTGTCTTCCCTGAGCCGCTCGGGCCGATAATGGCGACGACTTCTCCGGGCTTTACCTCAAGGTCGATACCGTGCAGCACCGTTTGACCATGAAATTTTTTGACCAGGTTGGTGACTTCGATCGCACTCATTTTGGCTCTCTCTCCTGGCGGTTAAGCTGGTTTTCAAAATAGTTTTGCAGTGCCGATAAGACGGTCGCCATTACCCAGTAGATTAACGACGCGGCCAGATACATGGTAAACACCTCCAGCGTTCGCGAGGTAATTAACTGCGCCTGGCGGAACAACTCCGGCACCTGAATCGTCGCGGCGAGCGACGTATCTTTCACCAGGCTGATAAAGCTGTTGCTCAACGGCGGAAGCGCGACGCGAGCCGCCTGCGGCAAAATAGCGCGACGTAGCGTTTGCCACGGCGTCATGCCAATGCTCGCCGCCGCTTCCCATTGTCCCTTGTCGATAGCCGAGATCGCCGCACGCAGCGTCTCGGACGTATAAGCCGCGGTGTTGAGCGATAAACCAATCATCGCCGCCGGGATAGGGTCCAGCTCAATCCCAAATTGCGGCAGGCCGTAATAGATCATAAATAACTGGGCGATAAGCGGCGTACCGCGAAAAATCGAGATATAAAAGCGCGCCAGCCAGCGAACCAGCCATAGCGGAGACATCCGCATCAGCGCCAGCACAAATCCCAGCAGCAGACCAAAAAACATACCGCCAATACTCAGTTGCAGGGTAAAGACGGCGCCTTTAAGCAAATACGGCAGCGATTCAATAACCAGTTGGATACTTTCTTGCATTCGCGTTGATTACCTGGAGGTTATACATGAGGATGGTAGGCAAACAGCGCAGGCGCCCCACCGGTGTGAATAAAGAGAATCGGCCCGTCATCGTTAAAGCGTTTCTGGCTGATGCCGTCTATCAGACCCGCCATCGCTTTGCCGGTATATACCGGATCCAGCAACACCCCCTCCAGGCTCGCCAGCAGTTTCACCGCCTCCATCCCCGCGTCATTTGGCACGCCGTAACCCGGGGCAAAATAGTCATCCCATAAATGGATATCCGCCGTCGCCGTCAGCGCCAGCTGACCGGCAATAGCCTGCTGCAAGGCAATCACTTTGGGTTTCTGCTCGGCGACAGAACGTGAAACGGTCACGCCAATCAGTTCGACATCCGGCATCAGATGTTCCAGCCCGACAGCTAACCCGGCGTGCGTTCCGGCGCTGCCGGAGGCCACCACCACCGAAGAGAGCCCGACGACCTCTTCACACTGCTGGGCGATTTCCAGGGCGCTCTCTACGTATCCCATTGCCCCCAGCGCGCTGGAGCCGCCGACCGGAATCACATAGGGCCTGAACCCTTGCGCTTCAATGCGCGTCGCCAGCGTTTGCAGCTGCGCATCCGGATCGGTTAGCGCATCGCACATCTCAATTTGCGTATTAAATAAATCCAGTAACAGGCGATTACCATTCGTCAGGTAATTTTCCGCGGTGGTACCGATTGGATTTTCCAGCAAGGCGACGCAATGTAGTCCCAATTTGGCCGCGACCGCCGCCGTCTGACGGACATGGTTCGACTGAATCGCCCCTGCGGTTATCAGCGTATCCGCCCCTTCTCGCAGCGCGTCGGCCACCAGAAACTCCAGCTTGCGCAGTTTATTGCCGCCCATTGCAATGGGCGTAACGTCATCGCGCTTAATGTAAATCTCACGGCCAAGATAATCAGACAATCGCGGCAGGTATTCGAGCGGGGTCGGCGCGCCGATAAGCTCCAGGCGAGGGAAGCGCGTTAAGTGATGTAGTGGCATTGAGCCTCCGGTAACGTTGTGGTGTGTTCTTTTTATTATGCACGTTGATCTAACGGAAATAAAAAAGGCGCCGATTCACGCGCCTCCGTTTGCTGACATAGTATGAGGTTGATATTGCCCGGCGGCGCACTGCCTGCCGGGCAACGTAGAGCATTATTGGGTCACGTCAGCGCCAAACCATTTTTCAGAGAGCGCTTTTAAGGTGCCATCTTTTTGCATTTCCGCAATGGCGTTATCTACCGCCTTCAGCAAGTCTTCGTTGCCTTTACGTAACGCAACGCCGGACTCCTGACGCGAAAACGCATCACCGGTGACGGCCAGCGTACCTTTGGTTTTTTTCACCAGATCCAGCGCCGCCAGACGATCGACTAAAATCGCGTCAATACGGCCTACGCGCAGATCCTGATATTTTGTAGGATCATCGTCATAGGTACGGATATCCACGCCCTGCACATGTTGACGTAGCCACTCTTCATAGTTAGTCCCCAGCCCAACGCCGACTTTTTTGCCCTGCAGATCGGCAGCCGTTTTGATCGTGCCTTCATTGCCTTTTTTCACCAGCGCCTGAACGCCGGAGACAGTATAAGGCGTAGAGAAATCATATTTTTTCTTGCGGACGTCTGAAATCGTGACCTGGTTTATCACCACATCAATGCGTTTAGCGTCCAGCGACGCCAGTATTCCGTCCCATTTGGTCGGCTTCAACGACGCTTTAACGCCCAGATGTTTTGCCAACGCCTCGGCGAAATCGACTTCAAAACCGGTTAATTTGCCGTCTTCGCCCTGAAAACTAAACGGCGGATAGGTACCTTCCAGCCCTACCAGCAGCGTGCCACGTTCTTTAACTTTGTTCAGCAAACCCTCATCGGCAAAGCTCTTCGCGCTCATTCCCGCCACCAGCGCTACAGCCATTACTCCCATCAGTGCCTGACGTCCCAGCAGTGCTAATTTCATAGTAACCCCGAATATTGCCGTTAATGACCATAGACTGTGTCCCGCCATGGCGCATCGTCACGTCTCGCGAACCTTTGGGGGACTCAGCCTAATGTAGAAGGTTTGCCACGTTTCACCAACACGACTCTGCTACATCTTATGCTTTTTTAATATATATCAGAACTGGCGGTAAAGGGGGATTTCTGTCTGGGCGCAATCTGCTGATGCGCTTTATATTGCTGGTATTTACGTAGTGCGATACGGTAATTATTGGTGCTGGTTTCCGGCAACCATGGCGCCAGGCTTTCATCGAGAAAACCGTCCTGCAGCAGATCGTGGGAAATGTTTTGCTCGCTGAGGTAATTGCCAAGACGTCGTAAACGCACGACATATTCCCGCACCGTGCCATGGCTCATCTCGGTTTGTTCAAACAAATACTGTTTGAAACCGATAATATCGAAAAAATCACTCTGCTTTTTGCAGTGCAAATCGCCGCAAAAGCGACACAGCGCCACCCACTCCTTCTGCTCCCGCTGCCAGGCAGCGTCGTCAAGTAGCATATCCAGCTGTGAAATAGCGATTTTATTAACGATCTTGCCACGGCGAACCAGCGTAATGCGGTCGAGCAATTTGTGACAATGCGCGCAATGCGTCTGGCTGTGTTTAAAGTCTTTAAGATAGCGGCTCAAGGGCCGCCTTTTAGGTTGCTGCACCGTCATGAGAACTCCTGGTAGTCTATACGTTGTGCGGCACTTTTCGGGTGCGATCATGCGCTACCTATAACTTACCCAGTTTGGTGCGTAATCGTTTGATGGCCTGACTATGCAACTGGCTGACCCGCGATTCGCCGACTTCCAGTACCGCGCCAATCTCTTTGAGGTTGAGCTCTTCCTGGTAATACAGCGTTAACACCAGTTGCTCGCGTTCCGGCAGCGATTCAATCGCGTCCATTACCCGCTGTCGCAGGTCGCCCTCCAGCAGTTGATGTAACGGGTTTTCCTGTTGATGTTCTTCAGTCACCAGTTCGATGCTATCGCCATGCTCTTCCCGCCACTCATCGTAAGAGAAAAGTTGGCTGTTGTTGGTATCGAGCAACATCTGACGATACTCCGCAACAGGAATGCCAAGACGTTCCGCCACTTCGGTTTCCGTCGCATTACGCCCCAGTTCCTGCTCCAGTTGTCCCATCGCCTGCGCCACTTCGCGGGCATTACGCCGGACGCTACGCGGCACCCAATCGCGGCTGCGTAATTCATCCAGCATCGCCCCACGAATACGCTGCACTGCGTAAGTGGTAAATGCCGTTCCTTGCAAAGCGTCATATCGGTCGACCGCATTTAATAACCCGATGCCGCCCGCTTGTAGCAGATCGTCCAGTTCCACGCTCGCCGGCAATCGCACCTGCAGGCGCAATGCTTCGTGACGCACCAGCGGTACATAACGCTGCCACAGCGAGTGTTTATCCATTACACCTTCAGCGGTATACAGTGAATTCACGATAAACAGCCCTGCGTTAAATGAGTTATCGGCATGATTATCCGTTTCTACAGAGGGTTCTATCGAAGGAATAAGGCTATAAAAGAAGGGTTATTTCACTTATGTAACCTGTAGCGCCTTTTTAGCGGCTCAAAGAGCAGAATAAAATCAGCCAGATAGAATAAACGGGATGCGCAAAAGCCCACCCCGAACAAAACTATGTCAGAAGATGAATCATCGACAGATCGTCGCCAGTACGCACCGTTTCTATATGGCGATGAAAATTCTTCGCCACCTCGCTGTTATGCTGGCTGCGGGAGTGAAAACTATACACAATATTAGTAACGTCATCCCACTCAAGCCGCCCGCGCTCATGCACGCTGGCTGCCGTTAATAGCTTAATAAAGGCATATTCCGCCACGATAATATACAGCGCGCGTAACGGGTCGACATTCGGCTGGTTGGGGAAATTATTTTCCCAAATTTTATAGAGAATTAAATTTCTGAAGGCCCAGTTCTTCTGCTGCTCATCCGTCTGTAAACAGCGCGCTAATGAGGACTCAATATCGCTAACCTTCTGCTCCATTGAAACGCCCTCTTCCGCCGTCAGCACCCGCAGAAGACACTGGATATAGTGATCGAGGACATAGCTTCCTCTGCTCGGTGGGAGCGCCCTGAAATAATCCTGCATCAACAGTACCAGGGATGTTTTGAATTTCTTATCCGGCGTAATATTAGCGAGTTCCTGAGTTAACGAACCGGACTGCAGCTGGGAAACTAACGTGCCATACACTTGCTCAATCTCCCCTAATGCAGCGTCATCAATCCGGGGAAACTTCTGCACATACATTACAAACTTGATCAACGCGTATAATGCCGCATCCGGATTGTTGGCAGCATGGTTAATCAAACTCAGGCAAAACAAGTTAAGTAGTTTTTGCTGTGGGGAGAATAGCGGCGCGGTATTGTACTTCTGCTGAATGATCGCCTTTTCATTGAGTGTTACCGCATCGGGGTCGTTTAAAAGATGGGCTGTCACTTCCGGGCAGGCAAGGCTTAGAGAATGTCGTACCTCGTTTTTATAAGTATGGAACACCCGCGGAAACGTAGTGCAGGTATAACTTAATGCTTTAGCTCCCAGTGTTTTTTGTACCCTGCACAGACGATCGTCATCCAGATAAGGGCAGCTGCCTGTCCCAGATGGTAATTTAATCTCCCCCCAGTTATTTGGGTCTTTCTTTAAAAGAATAATACTATTTTTGGCAATCTCTCTGATGGTTACATCCTTGCTGGTAAGGTACTTTTTGACCGTCGTCTTATCCAGCGTGATTTTCCAGCCCTTACAACAGTGGTCGCGGCAGGCCGAGCCAGAACAGGAAAAGCGGGTGACAAAGGCAGGTTCAGTGACGGTGATTTCTTTCATTACACAGGCTCCGGAATTAAAAAAGGCAGCTTTCGCTGCCTTGATTGTGTACCACGTGTCGGTGAATCAATCGCCGGATTAACGCAGTAAAGAGAGGACGTTTTGCGGAACCTGGTTAGCCTGCGCCAGAACGGAAGTACCAGCCTGCTGCAGAATCTGCGCTTTAGACATATTAGAAACTTCCGTTGCATAGTCAGCATCTTCGATACGGCTACGCGCGGAGTTCAGATTGGTTACCGTATTGCCAAGGTTGGTAATGGCTGAATCAAAACGGTTTTGAATTGCCCCCAGAGAAGAACGAACTGCGTCCACTTTTGACAATGCAGAATCAATTGAAGCCAGTGGGTTAGCGGTACTTTTCTTAGCAGCGGCAGCGTCTTCATTGATTAATGTACTAACGCCAGAAGCTGTTTTGTCAATAAACATGGTTTTGCCTGCTAAGGTGACCTTATCACCCGTGGCGTTAGCAGTATATTCAGCCCCATTTACTGTAATTTTACTTTCGCCTTTAACAGCATTGTTTGCTTCCAAATCAGAAAGTTTCGCACTCTCGTTTTTGGTTTTATCATCAAAAGTAAACTGACCGTTCACTACAGATGTAAAAACATTTTTGCTTGATTGTAAGGTAGCAGCATCAACATTCGCCGCACCACCGGTAATATCAGCGACAGTTAACGTAACTTTTTCACCATTGATGGTAGTAGAAACCTTACCATTACCGTCATTACCAGTTTTTGTATCAATAGTAAAAGTCACGCCTTTATAATCAAAGGTATCTCCTTCCTTACCACCCTTAATGGCACCAGCTATCGCTTTGGCTTCAGCGGTACCAGCAGTAGATTTAGTGGTCTTAAAGAGGTCAACCGCAGTGTTATTTTCCGCATCGTCAGTTGTTAACTGACCGTTTGCTGCATTTACATATACTTTATTCGGTGCTGCTGCATCAGTCACTACAGCACCGGAATTAATATCTACACGATATTTATCGGCACCCGCTGCATAGGTGTCGTAACCCGTAACATTCTTGAAGCTGGACTTCAGATCACCCACTGTCGCTTCTTTTGGCCCATTAACATTGAACCCATCAAGGCCAAGGCTTTTCACATCAATTTTTTGCAGATCGATGGTAATGGTTTCACCATCGTTAGCACCAACCTGGATTTTCATCTGGTTGTCCTGAGACAGGACTTTAACACCGTTAAATTGAGTCTGATTAGAAACGCGATCGATTTCTTCCAGACGTTGCTGAATTTCATCCTGGATAGATTTCAGATCGGAATCAGAGTTAGTCCCGTTAGTGGCCTGAACAGACAACTCACGCACACGCTGCAGGTTGTTGTTGATTTCATTCAGCGCACCTTCAGTGGTCTGCGCAATAGAAATGCCGTCGTTAGCGTTACGGGAAGCCTGAGTCAGACCTTTGATATTAGAAGTGAAGCGGTTAGCAATCGCCTGACCTGCCGCATCGTCTTTCGCGCTGTTGATACGCAGACCAGAGGACAGACGCTCAATAGCGGAACTCAGTGAGGACTGAGATTTGTTCAGGTTATTCTGGGTCAACAGCGACAGGCTGTTTGTATTAATGACTTGTGCCATGATCTTTTCCTTATCAATTACAACTTGATGTTATTGGGCTGTTGCCCACGGTTTCTCACCGTAACCCTTGTATCGGCACCTGAATTTCGAACTTTAGAAAATTTTTCACTTCCCCCGATCTTTTTCTTAGCCTGCGAAATAGCCGCTTTATGCATCATTATTCCACGCATTATTTTTGCAAAATTATCATTAAACTTTACCTCCAGATTGCCGATAACGCGTTTAACTACTGTTTGCAATCGAAAGGAAGATGGCATGGCTTCAATTTCATCATTAGGTGTAGGGTCAAACTTACCTCTGGATTCACTGCTGACTAAACTGACCAACGCTGAAAAAGGACGCTTAACGCCGATCACACAGCAGCAGAGCGCTAATACGGCCCGTCTAACGGCATACGGTACTTTAAAAAGTGCACTGGAGAAGTTTCAAACAGCAAACACGGCGTTAAATAAAGCCGATCTGTTTAAAAGTACGAATGTCACCAGCAGTACAGAAGACCTGAAAGTCTCGACGGAAGCTGGGGCCGCACCTGGAACTTATGTGGTTAGCGTAACTCAGTTAGCACAAGCACAATCTTTGAGTACAGCAACCAAAATTACATCTACCAAAGAAGTGCTGGGAGATACCACATCTGACAGCCGTACCATAAAAATTGAACAGAAAGGCCGTAAAGAACCACTTGAAATCAAGCTCACTAAAGATCAAACCTCTTTAGAGGGTATCCGTGACGCCATTAATGATGCTGACAGTGGTATTTCCGCCAGTATCGTTAAAGTTAAAGAAGGCGATTATCAGCTTGTACTGACCGCAGATAGTGGCACGGATAATCAAATGACTATCTCTGTGGAAGGCGATAGCAAACTCAGCGATCTGTTGTCCTATGATAGTAATACTGGCACGGGCAAAATGAAGCAACTGGTTGCTGCAGATAATGCTTTGTTAACCGTTAACGGCATTGATATTGAGCGACCGAGTAATAAAATCACTGACGCTCCACAAGGCGTGACGCTTGAACTAACCAAAGAAGTAAAAGATGCCCGTATTACCGTCACAAAAGATAATGAAAAGGCGACCGAAGCCGTCAAAGGTTGGGTTGATGCCTACAACTCACTGCTTGATACCTTTAGTTCATTAACAAAATATACAGAGGTTGATCCAGGGGCTGAAGAACAGGACAAAAACAACGGTGCACTACTTGGAGATACCGTGGTGCGAACGATTCAAACTGGAATCCGCGCTCAGTTCGCTAATGGTGCAAGTACAGGTACATTTAAAACCCTGAATGAAATTGGTATTACTTCTGATGGTACCACCGGAAAACTAAAAATTGATGATACCAAGCTTAAAAAAGCGCTGGATGAAAATACCGCTTCTGTACGTGAGCTGCTGGTAGGTGATGGTAAAGAAACGGGGATCACCACCAAAATTGCCACCGAAGTGAAAGGTTATCTGGCCGATGACGGCATTATTGACAGCGCCCAGGACAGTATTAACGCCACGCTGAAAAAGCTGACTAAGCAATATCTGACCGTCAGCAGTAGCATTGACGACACCGTTGCCCGTTACAAGGCCCAGTTTACCCAACTGGATACCATGATGAGTAAGCTGAATAACACCAGTACTTATTTGACCCAGCAATTTAATGCTATGAACAAGTCCTGATAACAGAGGTTACCATGTACACCGCGAGCGGTATCAAAGCTTATGCGCAAGTCAGCGTGGAAAGCGCCGTGATGAGCGCCAGCCCGCATCAGTTGATTGAAATGTTGTTTGATGGCGCGAATAGCGCTCTGGTGCGCGCTCGCCTGTTTTTAGAACAAGGCGATGTTGTCGCGAAAGGTGAAGCGTTAAGCAAAGCCATCAATATTATCGATAACGGGCTGAAAGCCGGCCTCGATCAGGAAAAAGGCGGTGAGATTGCGACGAATCTTTCCGAGCTATACGACTATATGATTCGCCGTTTACTGCAGGCTAATTTGCGTAACGACGCTCAGGCCATCGAAGAAGTGGAAGGGTTACTCAGCAATATTGCAGAAGCCTGGAAACAGATTTCACCGAAAGCATCTTTCCAGGAGTCTCGTTAATGACCTCAACCGTGGAGTTTATCAACCGTTGGCAGCGTATTGCGCTGCTCAGTCAATCGCTGCTTGAACTTGCGCAGCGAGGTGAATGGGATCTCTTATTGCAACAAGAGGTCTCCTATCTGCAAAGTATTGAAACGGTGATGGAAAAGCAAACTCCACCGGGCATTACGCGAAGTATTCAGGATATGGTCGCCGGATACATCAAACAAACGCTGGATAATGAGCAGCTCCTGAAAGGGCTGCTGCAACAGCGACTGGATGAACTGAGTAGTTTGATCGGACAATCCACCCGCCAAAAATCACTCAACAACGCTTATGGCCGTCTTTCCGGTATGTTACTCGTGCCAGACGCGCCTGGCGCCTCATAATATTTTCCCGTCTCGTATGAAAATTCTTCCATACTCCAGAGGTCGGCTAAACGACTTCTGGAGCACGGAAGATGAAAAACCCCACGTTATTGCAGTACTTCCACTGGTATTATCCCGACGGCGGTAAACTCTGGTCTGAGCTGGCGGAACGTGCTGATGGGCTGAATGATATCGGTATCAATATGGTCTGGCTACCGCCCGCCTGTAAAGGCGCCTCCGGCGGCTATTCCGTAGGCTATGATAGCTACGACCTGTTTGACCTCGGCGAATTTGACCAAAAAGGAACTATCGCGACAAAGTACGGCGATAAACGCCAGTTACTGACGGCGATAGACGCGCTCAAAAAAAATAATATTGCGGTGCTGCTCGACGTCGTCGTGAACCACAAAATGGGCGCAGACGAAAAAGAACGTATTCGCGTTCAGCGCGTGAATCAGGATGACCGCACGCAAATCGATGACAACATCATTGAATGCGAAGGCTGGACGCGCTACACCTTCCCTGCCCGCGCGGGCCAGTATTCCAACTTTATTTGGGACTATCACTGTTTCAGCGGCATTGATCACATCGAGAATCCCGACGAAGACGGCATTTTTAAGATCGTCAATGACTATACCGGCGATGGCTGGAACGATCAGGTTGATGATGAGCTGGGTAATTTCGACTATCTGATGGGTGAAAATATCGATTTTCGCAATCACGCGGTTACGGAAGAGATTAAACATTGGGCCCGTTGGGTCATGGAACAAACCCACTGTGACGGCTTTCGCCTGGACGCGGTAAAACATATACCCGCTTGGTTTTATAAAGAATGGATTGAGCATGTACAGGCGGTTGCGCCAAAACCGCTGTTTATTGTCGCAGAATACTGGTCGCATGAAGTGGATAAACTGCAAACGTACATCGATCAGGTCGACGGGAAAACCATGCTGTTCGACGCGCCGTTGCAGATGAAATTTCATGAAGCCTCGCGCCAGGGCGCGGAGTATGACATGCGCCACATTTTCACCGGCACGCTGGTAGAAGCCGACCCTTTTCATGCGGTGACGCTGGTCGCTAACCACGATACACAACCGTTACAGGCGCTGGAAGCGCCGGTAGAACCCTGGTTCAAACCATTGGCCTATGCGCTGATCCTGCTGCGTGAAAACGGCGTGCCGTCGGTGTTTTATCCCGATTTATACGGCGCCAGCTATGAGGATAGCGGCGAAAATGGCGAGACCTGTCGGGTCGACATGCCGGTGATTAACCAACTGGATCGGCTGATCCTCGCTCGTCAGCGTTTTGCGCACGGTATACAAACTCTCTTTTTCGATCATCCTAACTGTATCGCCTTTAGTCGCAGCGGTACTGAAGAGAATCCGGGCTGTGTGGTTGTACTTTCCAATGGCGACGACGGTGAAAAAACCCTCCTGCTCGGCGACAATTACGCTAACAAGACCTGGCGTGATTTTCTGGGAAACCGCAATGAGCATGTTGTAACTAATGATCAAGGCGAAGCGACGTTCTTCTGCAACGCAGGCAGCGTCAGCGTGTGGGTCATTGAGGACATGTGATGAGCGTTCCCGGCGGCAGAGCGCTGCCGGGAAGCGAAATTACGGCAGCGGCGTCGGCAGCGGCGTTTTTTCTAACGCGGCGGCGCACTCCGGCGTCGGACGAGCGACCCGTTGCAGTGTCATGCCATCATATTCCAGGGTATTCCCGTCGCGCTCAATCTCATAGAGCTCACGCTTAACCGTAACATTGGTTAAGTCATCGGAGAGCATGGTCAGCTTGCCCGGCAGAGCAATAACGCGCTGCCACTGGCGGCAGTCCAGCGTATCGCCTTCTTTAGTCACTACCAGGCTGGCGATAGCTTCAGGGCTCACCAGCTTACGTTGCGGGCCTTTTGACTGCCAGTACCCTTCCAGACCGGCCGGCGCGGGCGTTTTCACCACATCATTATAGTTTTCCACCTCGGCGCATCCGGCCAGAACCAGCAATGCGCCAACGATCGCTACTTTTTTCATCATTCATCCTGCATCAGAAGAAAGAAGAATTGTGGCATTAAAGCCCTGACGCCGCCAGCCTTTCCAGGCGCTGGCCGCAATTTGATCCAGTCGGTATTACCGCTTATTAGGTGTAGGCAAATTCTGTGATCGGTGTAGTATGCGCACTTCTTGTTTCACACCTTCTGAGTTCAGAGGCTAAACACATGTCATGGCAACACTTCAAGCAAACCTGGTTAATTAAATTCTGGGCGCCGGCCCCTGCGGTGATCGCAGCCGGTATTCTCTCTACCTACTATTTTGGCATCACCGGCACGTTCTGGGCCGTGACGGGCGAATTTACCCGCTGGGGCGGTCAAATTTTGCAGCTTTTTGGCGTTCATGCCGAACAGTGGGGCTACTACAAGCTGATTCATCTGGAAGGTACGCCGCTGACGCGTATCGACGGCATGATGATCCTCGGCATGTTCGGCGGCTGTTTCGCCGCGGCGCTGTGGGCCAACAACGTAAAACTGCGTATGCCGCGCAGCCGAATCCGTATCGTACAGGCGGTGGTCGGAGGCATGATCGCTGGCTTCGGCGCGCGTCTGGCGATGGGGTGTAACCTGGCCGCCTTTTTTACCGGAATCCCGCAGTTCTCCCTACACGCGTGGTTCTTTGCGCTGGCGACCGCTATCGGCTCCTGGTTCGGCGCCCGCTTTACGTTGCTGCCAATATTTCGTATACCGGTGAAAATGCAAAAGGTCTCCGCGGCTTCGCCACTGACGCAGAAACCGGATCAGGCAAGACGGCGTTTCAGGCTCGGTATGCTGGTCTTTATCGGCATGATTGGCTGGGCGTTATTAACGGCAATGCATCAGCCGAAACTGGGGCTGGCGATGCTGTTCGGCGTCGGGTTTGGGCTGCTGATCGAGCGCGCGCAAATCTGCTTTACTTCGGCCTTTCGCGACCTGTGGATCTCCGGACGCGCCCATATGGCGAAAGCGATTATTTTCGGCATGGCGGTCAGCGCCATTGGTATTTTCAGCTACGTGCAGTTGGGCGTTGCACCTAAAATTATGTGGGCTGGCCCGAATGCGGTCATTGGCGGACTGCTGTTCGGTTTTGGCATCGTGCTGGCGGGCGGCTGCGAAACCGGCTGGATGTACCGCGCCGTAGAAGGCCAGGTGCATTACTGGTGGGTGGGCCTCGGCAATGTCATCGGTTCGACCATCCTGGCTTACTACTGGGATGATTTCGCGCCCGCGCTGGCGACCAGTTGGGATAAAGTTAACCTGCTGAATACCTTTGGTCCGCTGGGGGGGCTGCTGGTCACCTACCTGTTATTATTTGCCGCGCTGATGTTAATTATCGGCTGGGAAAAACGTTTTTTCCGCCGTGCGGGGCTGACGCCTGCTAAGGAATCTGTATGAAAAATATCGTCCCTGATTACCGTCTGGATATGGTTGGCGAACCTTGCCCGTACCCGGCGGTCGCCACTCTGGAAGCGATGCCGCAGCTAAAAAAAGGTGAGATCCTGGAAGTGGTGAGCGACTGTCCGCAGTCCATTAATAATATTCCACTGGATGCGCGCAATCACGGCTATACGGTGCTGGATATCCAACAGGATGGCCCAACAATTCGTTATCTGATTCAAAAATAAGCGCATACTCCCGCTGTACGTTACGGCGGGAGACCTTTTTACGGCATAACCGGCAAAAATCTAAAACGCATAAAAGAAATCAGACAAGGTCGTCTTGTGCGCCGTGGCATAAATCTATTATATAACGTATACCGTTTTAATTTTGTTTGAGCCGATGAAAAAACCATGACTATTTTAAGCAAAACATAAAATAATTATTATTTTCCCTCTACGTCATAAAAGACTATCAGGTATTTATATTTTTACTCACTGACATTATCAGGTGATGATTTATTTATGCACAGCAGAAGCCAAAAAAATGATAAAAATTATTTTCATCTCCATTATTGGAGTCGTCTGTCTTGCCGCTGCCCGTTACTCACCCATCACAGTGGTCAATGCACATCCGAGCGCCATTGCCCGCTGTCTCGCTGATAATCTGTCCCCGTATGGGTATATACTGGATCTCCATGAAACAGATATTCCAGGCATTAATAAAGAATTTACCGTGTATTATCGCAACGGCGCATATATTGCAGGAACATTCTGGATTGCAAACTCAATGACAATAGCGTCAGAACGAATAGTAGGAATGAATGGCGTCAGTAAACAGGCGTACCCTATTTTTAATAAGTCCCTGCAACAATGTGCAACCCGCTTATCAATAAAATGAGCGCGCCTCGCAAAAAACAAGCCCACATAATCACGCACTGGTTGCATGGGCGTCGCGTCCCCGTCGCTGACGTAGGTAAGCGCCCGGGAGTCCGCTGCGGATGTGTTGTCAGCCCTGTCTTAAACCTGCATGGACATGACTTCCTGATACGCGGCGACCAGCTTGTTGCGCACCTGAATCCCCATTTGCATAGAGACGGACGCTTTTTGCATATCGGCCATCACGTCATTAAGCGCAATGCCCGGCTCACCCAGAGTGAATTTTTCCGCCTGAACGCGCGCCGCCGTCTGTCTGTCGCTAATACGATCCAGCGCAGCATGTAGCTGGCCGGCAAAACTCACCGTCGACTGCGAGTGCGTTTCTTGCCCGCGCGCGGCCATCGCCGTCGCCTGTAACTGGCTAATAACCCCTTCAATCCCCTGTATTGCTGCCATGCTATTCCCCTGGATGATTTTTTACGCAGCAGAGATTACCAGTTTGTCAATAAGATAAAGGCGTTAAATAACGATAAAAAACCTCGGTTTTTAGCGCATAGAAAAATTCGAAACCACAAATAATGAGACCGTCAATTTTTCGAGTTTGCTGACCCGGGAGTGAGTCTTGTTCCACTTTGCAAAAAACGCCGTCCACGATCAGTCACGAGGTGCGAGATGAGTGCGACTGCATCGACTGCAACCCAACCTAAACCTCTCGAGTGGCTTAATCGCCTACGCGCGAATCCCCGAATTCCGTTAATTGTGGCGGGTTCCGCTGCCGTGGCGATCGTCGTTGCGATGGTGCTGTGGGCCAAAACGCCCGATTACCGCACGCTATTTAGCAACCTTTCCGATCAGGACGGCGGCGCGATCGTCGCGCAGTTGACCCAGATGAATATCCCCTATCGCTTTGCCAATGGCAGCGGCGCGATTGAAGTGCCCGCCGACAAAGTGCATGAACTGCGTCTGCGTCTGGCGCAGCAGGGGCTGCCTAAAGGCGGCGCGGTAGGCTTTGAACTGCTTGATCAGGAAAAATTCGGTATCAGCCAGTTCAGCGAGCAGGTGAATTATCAGCGCGCGCTGGAAGGTGAACTGGCCCGGACGATCGAGACGCTGGGGCCGGTAAAAAGCGCCCGCGTTCACCTGGCGATGCCAAAGCCGTCGCTATTTGTGCGGGAACAAAAATCCCCTTCCGCCTCCGTCACCGTCACACTGGAACCGGGTCGGGCGCTGGATGAAGGACAAATTAGCGCCGTGGTACATCTGGTTTCCAGCGCTGTCGCCGGTTTGCCGCCAGGAAACGTCACTCTGGTCGATCAATCCGGTCATCTACTCACGCAATCCAATACCAGCGGTCGCGACCTTAATGACGCGCAATTAAAATTTGCTAATGATGTGGAAAGCCGCATCCAACGCCGTATCGAAGCCATTCTGTCGCCTATCGTCGGGAACGGTAATGTTCACGCTCAGGTAACCGCCCAGTTGGATTTTGCCAATAAAGAACAGACGGAAGAGCACTACAGCCCGAACGGCGATGCGTCGAAGGCCACCCTGCGTTCACGTCAGTTGAATATTAGCGAACAGGTAGGCGCGGGCTATCCCGGCGGCGTGCCTGGCGCGCTGTCGAACCAACCAGCGCCGCCTAACGAGGCGCCGATCGCCACGCCGCCGACCAATCAACAAAACGCGCAGAATACGCCACAAACCAGCACCAGTACCAACAGTAACAACGCTGGCCCGCGCAATACGCAGCGTAATGAAACCAGTAACTACGAAGTGGACCGCACCATTCGTCACACCAAAATGAATGTGGGCGATATTGAGCGCCTCTCCGTGGCCGTCGTGGTGAATTACAAAACGCTGGCGGATGGCAAACCGCTGCCATTAACCGCCGATCAGATGAAACAGATCGAGGATCTAACCCGTGAGGCGATGGGTTTTTCTGATAAACGCGGCGATACGCTAAACGTGGTGAATTCACCGTTTAGCGCAGTGGATAACACCGGCGGCGAACTGCCCTTCTGGCAACAGCAGTCCTTTATCGATCAGTTGCTCGCGGCAGGTCGCTGGTTGCTGGTGCTGGTGGTGGCCTGGATTCTGTGGCGCAAAGCGGTACGTCCGCAGTTGACGCGCCGCGTTGAAGAAGCGAAAGCGGCGCAGGAACAGGCACAGGTTCGCCAGGAAACCGAAGAAGCCGTGGAAGTACGCCTTAGCAAAGACGAGCAGCTCCAGCAACGCCGGGCTAACCAGCGTCTGGGCGCCGAGGTGATGAGCCAGCGTATTCGCGAAATGTCAGACAACGATCCGCGCGTGGTGGCGCTGGTCATTCGCCAGTGGATGAGTAACGATCATGAGTAATCTTAGCGGTACCGATAAAAGCGTCATTTTGTTGATGACCATTGGCGAAGACCGGGCGGCAGAGGTGTTTAAACACCTCTCCACCCGCGAAGTACAGGCGTTAAGTACGGCGATGGCTAACGTGCGTCAGATCTCCAACAAACAACTGACGGACGTACTATCAGAGTTTGAGCAAGAAGCGGAGCAGTTCGCCGCGCTGAATATTAACGCCAACGAATACCTGCGCTCCGTACTGGTTAAAGCGCTGGGCGAAGAACGCGCCTCCAGCCTGCTGGAAGATATTCTGGAAACGCGCGATACCACCAGCGGTATCGAAACGCTCAACTTTATGGAACCGCAGAGTGCCGCCGACCTGATTCGCGACGAGCACCCGCAGATTATCGCCACCATTCTGGTCCACCTCAAACGCAGTCAGGCCGCCGATATTCTGGCGCTGTTTGACGAGCGTCTGCGTCATGATGTGATGCTGCGTATCGCGACATTTGGCGGCGTACAGCCGGCGGCGCTGGCGGAGTTGACCGAAGTGCTGAATGGCCTGCTCGACGGTCAGAACCTGAAACGCAGCAAAATGGGTGGCGTAAGAACCGCGGCAGAAATTATCAACCTGATGAAAACGCAGCAGGAAGAAGCGGTTATTACCGCTGTGCGCGAATTCGACGGCGAACTGGCGCAGAAAATCATCGACGAGATGTTCCTGTTCGAAAATCTGGTGGATGTGGACGATCGCAGTATCCAGCGTCTGCTGCAGGAAGTGGATTCCGAATCGCTACTGATCGCTCTGAAAGGCGCCGAACAGCCATTACGCGAGAAGTTCCTGCGCAATATGTCCCAGCGCGCCGCCGATATCCTGCGCGACGACCTTGCCAACCGTGGCCCGGTTCGTCTGTCTCAGGTGGAAAACGAGCAGAAAGCGATTCTGCTTATTGTGCGTCGTCTGGCGGAAACCGGCGAAATGGTGATTGGCAGCGGCGAGGATACCTATGTCTAATGAATTGCCGTGGCAAGTCTGGACCCCCGACGATCTCGCCCCGCCGCCGGAGACGTTTGTGCCGGTTGAGGCTGATAACGTGACCTTGACAGACGATACGCCGGAGCCCGAACTCACTGCCGAACAGCAGCTGGAGCAGGAGCTGGCGCAGCTAAAAATACAGGCCCATGAACAAGGTTATAACGCCGGACTGGCGGAGGGACGGCAAAAAGGACACGCGCAGGGATACCAGGAAGGGTTAGCGCAGGGGCTGGAGCAAGGACAAGCCCAGGCGCAGACGCAGCAGGCACCGATTCATGCCCGTATGCAGCAGTTAGTGAGCGAGTTTCAGAACACGCTTGACGCGCTCGATAGCGTTATCGCCTCACGGCTGATGCAAATGGCCCTGGAGGCTGCGCGTCAGGTCATCGGCCAAACGCCGGCGGTGGACAACTCGGCGCTGATTAAACAGATTCAACAACTGTTGCAGCAAGAGCCGCTCTTTAGCGGCAAGCCGCAGTTGCGCGTGCATCCGGACGACTTACAGCGGGTGGAAGAGATGCTGGGCGCCACGCTCAGTCTTCACGGATGGCGGTTGCGCGGGGACCCAACGTTGCATCACGGCGGGTGTAAAGTCTCTGCCGATGAGGGCGATCTGGACGCCAGCGTCGCTACTCGCTGGCAAGAGTTGTGTCGCCTGGCGGCGCCGGGAGTGCTCTGATGACCACGCGCCTGACCCGCTGGCTTACCGCGCTCGACAACTTTGAAGCCAAAATGGCGTTATTGCCGGCGGTGCGTCGTTATGGACGTTTAACTCGCGCCACTGGCCTGGTACTGGAGGCCACCGGTCTCCAGCTTCCGCTGGGCGCCACCTGCATTATTGAGCGCCAGGACGGCCCTGAAACCAAAGAGGTGGAATCGGAAGTCGTCGGTTTTAACGGCCAGCGACTGTTTTTAATGCCGCTGGAAGAGGTCGAAGGCATTCTGCCCGGTGCCCGCGTTTACGCCCGTAACGGGCATGGCGACGGTCTGCAAAGCGGCAAACAGCTACCGCTCGGCCCGGCCCTGCTTGGTCGGGTGCTGGATGGCGGCGGTAAACCGCTCGACGGACTGCCTGCGCCGGATACGCTGGAAACCGGCGCGTTAATCACGCCGCCGTTTAACCCGCTACAGCGAACGCCAATCGAACATGTGTTGGATACCGGCGTACGCGCTATCAACGCGTTGTTAACCGTAGGGCGCGGTCAGCGTATGGGACTCTTTGCCGGTTCCGGCGTCGGTAAGTCGGTTCTGCTTGGCATGATGGCGCGCTACACACGGGCGGACGTGATTGTCGTGGGACTTATCGGCGAACGTGGCCGCGAAGTTAAAGATTTTATCGAAAATATTCTCGGCCCCGACGGTCGCGCGCGTTCGGTGGTGATCGCCGCCCCGGCGGATGTTTCGCCACTGCTGCGAATGCAGGGCGCCGCCTATGCCACCCGCATCGCCGAAGACTTTCGCGATCGCGGACAGCATGTGTTGCTGATTATGGATTCGCTGACGCGCTATGCGATGGCACAGCGTGAAATTGCGCTGGCAATCGGCGAACCGCCAGCCACCAAAGGTTATCCGCCCTCGGTGTTCGCAAAGCTGCCGGCGCTGGTCGAACGTGCCGGTAATGGCATCCACGGCGGCGGCTCTATCACCGCGTTTTATACCGTATTGACCGAGGGGGACGACCAACAAGATCCCATTGCCGACTCGGCACGCGCAATCCTCGACGGGCACATTGTCTTGTCCCGCCGTCTGGCGGAGGCCGGGCACTATCCGGCCATTGATATCGAGGCGTCAATCAGCCGGGCGATGACCGCGCTCATTACCGAGCAGCACTATGCGCGGGTACGGCTATTTAAACAGTTGCTTTCCAGTTTCCAGCGTAACCGCGATCTGGTCAGCGTCGGCGCCTATGCCAAAGGTAGCGATCCGATGCTCGATAAAGCCATTACCTTATGGCCGCAACTGGAAGCGTTTTTACAGCAAGGCATTTTTGAACGGGCCGACTGGGAGGACTCTCTGCAGGCGCTCGATTTAATTTTCCCGACGGTGTGATAAAGCAGGAGGGCGACGATCATGACACAACATGGCGCTCTGGAAACACTCAAAGATCTGGCCGAAAAAGAGGTAGATGACGCGGCGCGTTTACTGGGCGAAATGCGTCGCGGCTGCCAACAGGCGGAAGAACAGCTCAAAATGCTGATCGATTATCAGAATGAGTATCGCAGTAATTTGAACACCGATATGGGCAACGGCATCGCCAGTAATCGCTGGATTAACTATCAGCAGTTTATTCAGACACTGGAAAAGGCGATAGAGCAGCATCGCCTCCAGCTTACGCAGTGGACGCAAAAAGTCGACCTGGCGCTGAAGAGCTGGCGTGAGAAAAAGCAGCGACTTCAGGCCTGGCAAACCTTACAGGACCGACAAACCGCGGCAGCGCTGTTAGCTGAAAACCGCATGGATCAGAAAAAGATGGATGAATTTGCTCAGCGTGCAGCAATGAGGAAACCCGAATGATCACCCTGCCCCAACTGATCACCACCGATACCGACATGACCGCGGGTCTGACGTCAGGAAAAACCACCGGTACAGCCGAGGACTTTCTGGCGCTCCTGGCGGGCGCGTTAGGCGCAGACGGCGCACAGGGCAAAGACGCCCGCATCACGCTGGCCGATTTACAGGCGGCAGGCGGCAAATTATCAAAAGAGTTACTGACCCAACATGGCGAGCCGGGCCAGGCGGTGAAGCTTGCCGACCTGCTGGCGCAAAAAGCGAATGCGACGGATGAAACGCTTACCGATCTGACACAAGCGCAGCATCTACTGTCTACGCTAACGCCATCGTTGAAAACCAGCGCTCTGGCCGCATTGAGTAAAACGGCGCAGCATGATGAGAAAACGCCCGCGCTGAGCGATGAGGATCTTGCCAGTCTGAGCGCCTTATTCGCCATGCTGCCCGGACAACCTGTCGCGACGCCTGTCGCCGGAGAGACGCCGGCTGAAAATCACATCGCCTTGCCGTCACTGTTGCGCAGCGACATGCCATCGGCGCCGCAGGAAGAGACACATACGCTCTCTTTTAGCGAGCATGAAAAAGGGAAAACCGAGGCGTCGCTTGCGCGCGCCAGCGACGATCGCGCCACGGGGCCATCACTGACGCCGCTGGTGGTCGCTGCCGCCGCGACCAGCGCGAAAGTGGAGGTGGATAGCCCACTCGCGCCAGTAACGCATGGCGCGGCAATGCCGACGCTCAGCAGCGCCACGGCGCAACCGCAACCGCTACCTGTCGCCTCAGCCCCGGTACTCAGCGCGCCGTTAGGCAGCCATGAATGGCAGCAAACGTTCAGTCAGCAGGTCATGTTATTTACGCGTCAGGGACAGCAAAGCGCGCAGCTTCGATTGCATCCGGAAGAGTTAGGTCAGGTGCATATTTCGCTCAAGCTGGATGACAATCAGGCGCAGCTCCAGATGGTATCGCCGCACAGCCATGTCCGCGCCGCGTTGGAAGCCGGCCTGCCCATGTTGCGCACTCAGTTGGCGGAAAGCGGCATTCAGTTGGGACAAAGCAGCATCAGTAGCGAAAGCTTTGCCGGACAGCAGCAGTCTTCATCGCAACAACAGTCTTCCCGCGCCCAACATACGGACGCGTTTGGCGCTGAAGATGACATAGCGTTAGCGGCGCCGGCCTCGCTTCAGGCCGCCGCGCGCGGCAATGGCGCAGTGGATATCTTCGCCTAACGCCAGAGGTAGCATGATTATCCGCGTCTTTTCCACGCTTTGTCGTGGACAGGACACGGGATAATCAGCCAATAAGCAGTACCGAAACAGGAAGCCCGTATCAGATGACTGACTCCGCGATTAACAAAAAGAGCAAACGCTCGATTTGGATACCTTTGCTGGTGTTGATTACCCTCGCCGCCTGCGCGACCGCCGGTTATAGCTACTGGCGTATGCAGCAGCAACCGACCACGAACGCTAAAGCGGAACCGGCTCCGCCGCCCGCGCCGGTATTTTTTGCGCTGGATACGTTTACCGTCAATCTGGGCGATGCGGATCGCGTGTTGTATATCGGCGTGACTCTGCGTCTGAAAGACGAAGCGACGCGCGCGCGATTAAATGAATATCTGCCGGAAGTGCGCAGCCGTCTGCTGTTGTTGTTTTCCCGTCAGAATGCCGCCGAGCTCTCAACAGAAGCTGGCAAACAAAAACTGATTGCCGCCATTAAAGAGACGCTGGCCGCGCCGCTCGTTGCCGGACAACCAAAACAGGTCGTCACTGACGTGCTTTATACAGCTTTTATTCTGCGGTAACGATATGGGCGATAGTATTCTTTCTCAGGCTGAAATCGATGCGCTGTTGAACGGCGACAGCGACACCAAAGACGAACCCACTCCCGGTATCGCAAGCGATAGCGATATTCGCCCTTACGATCCCAATACCCAGCGTCGCGTCGTGCGTGAACGCTTGCAGGCGCTGGAGATTATTAACGAGCGTTTCGCACGCCAGTTCCGTATGGGATTATTTAACCTGCTGCGCCGCAGCCCGGATATTACCGTGGGCGCCATACGTATTCAGCCGTATCACGAATTTGCGCGTAACCTGCCGGTACCGACCAACCTGAACCTGATCCACCTGAAGCCGCTACGCGGCACCGGGCTGGTGGTGTTCTCGCCGAGTCTGGTGTTTATTGCCGTCGATAACCTGTTCGGCGGCGACGGCCGTTTTCCGACCAAAGTCGAGGGCCGCGAGTTTACCCATACGGAACAGCGGGTCATCAACCGTATGCTGAAACTGGCGCTGGAAGGCTATAGCGACGCATGGAAAGCCATTAATCCGCTGGAAGTGGAGTATGTGCGTTCCGAAATGCAGGTGAAATTTACCAATATCACCACCTCGCCGAACGATATCGTCGTCAATACGCCGTTTCATGTGGAGATCGGCAATCTGACCGGTGAATTTAACATCTGCCTGCCATTTAGCATGATCGAGCCGCTGCGTGAGCTGTTGGTGAATCCGCCGCTGGAGAACTCGCGCCATGAAGATCAGAACTGGCGTGATAACCTGGTACGCCAGGTTCAGCACTCTGAACTGGAGCTGGTGGCCAATTTTGCCGATATTCCGTTACGTCTTTCCCAAATTTTGAAGCTGAAACCTGGCGATGTACTGCCGATTGAAAAACCCGACCGCATTATTGCTCATGTGGACGGCGTTCCGGTACTCACCAGCCAATATGGCACCGTAAACGGACAGTATGCGCTACGCGTAGAACATTTGATCAACCCAATTTTGAATTCGCTGAATGAGGAACAGCCCAAATGAGTGACATGAATAATCCGTCCGATGAGAATACTGGCGCATTGGATGATCTGTGGGCTGACGCGTTAAACGAGCAAAAAGCGACCACCAATAAAAGCGCCGCCGACGCGGTTTTCCAACAGCTTGGCGGCGGCGATGTCAGCGGTGCTATGCAGGATATCGATCTGATTATGGATATCCCGGTCAAACTGACCGTAGAGCTGGGCCGCACGCGAATGACCATTAAAGAACTGCTGCGTCTGACGCAGGGGTCGGTCGTCGCGCTGGACGGGCTGGCGGGCGAGCCGCTGGATATCCTGATTAATGGCTACCTGATTGCCCAGGGTGAAGTGGTCGTCGTGGCGGATAAATACGGCGTACGTATCACCGATATTATTACGCCATCCGAGCGTATGCGTCGTTTGAGTCGTTAATGATGAAGACAGAGGCCACGGTTTCTCAGCCCACCGCGCCAGCCGGATCGCCGCTCATGCAGGTGAGCGGCGCATTAATTGGCATTATTGCGCTCATTCTGGCGGCGGCCTGGGTGATTAAGCGTATGGGATTCGCGCCCAAAGGAAATAGCGTCCGGGGGCTCAAGGTGTCAGCCAGCGCCTCGCTTGGCCCGCGCGAACGCGTGGTGATTGTCGAGGTCGAAAATGCGCGCCTGGTACTGGGCGTGACCGCCTCGCAGATCAACCTGCTGCACACCCTACCGCCCGCGGAGAATGACACGGAAGCACCCGTTGCCCCACCGGCGGATTTCCAGAACATGATGAAGAACTTACTCAAGCGTTCCGGGAGATCCTGATGCGCCGTTTGTTATTCCTTTCTCTGGCGGGTCTGTGGCTTTTTAGTCCCGCCGCCGCTGCGCAACTGCCGGGGCTTATCAGCCAACCATTAGCGGGCGGAGGCCAAAGCTGGTCATTATCCGTCCAGACGCTAGTTTTCATCACCTCGCTGACGTTTCTGCCGGCGATTTTACTGATGATGACGAGCTTCACGCGTATCATCATTGTTTTTGGCCTGTTGCGTAACGCGCTGGGCACGCCCTCGGCACCGCCAAATCAGGTGTTACTCGGACTGGCGTTGTTTTTGACCTTTTTTATTATGTCGCCCGTCATTGACAAGATTTACGTGGATGCTTACCAGCCGTTTAGCGAGCAGAAAATTTCTATGCAGGAAGCGCTGGATAAAGGCGCGCAACCGTTACGCGCGTTCATGCTGCGCCAAACCCGCGAAGCCGATCTGGCGCTGTTTGCCCGTCTGGCCAATAGCGGTCCGTTACAGGGACCGGAAGCAGTACCGATGCGTATCCTCCTGCCCGCTTATGTCACCAGCGAATTAAAGACGGCATTTCAGATCGGTTTTACGATTTTCATCCCTTTTTTGATTATCGACCTGGTGATCGCCAGCGTATTGATGGCGTTGGGGATGATGATGGTGCCGCCAGCGACAATCGCCCTACCGTTTAAGCTGATGCTGTTTGTGCTGGTCGATGGTTGGCAATTGCTTGTGGGGTCGCTGGCCCAAAGCTTTTACAGTTAGAGGCGCAAAATGACTCCTGAATCCGTCATGATGATGGGCACCGAGGCGATGAAAGTCGCTCTCGCCCTGGCTGCGCCGCTGTTACTCGTCGCGCTGATTACCGGCCTCATTATCAGCATCTTACAGGCCGCGACTCAGATTAATGAAATGACGCTGTCGTTTATCCCTAAAATCGTCGCGGTATTCATCGCAATTATCGTTGCCGGCCCGTGGATGCTCAACCTGCTGCTGGACTACGTACGCACTCTGTTCAGCAATTTACCTTATATCATCGGATAAACAGAACGATGATCCAGGTTACAAGCGAGCAATGGCTATACTGGCTGCATCTCTATTTCTGGCCTTTGCTGCGCGTACTGGCGCTGATTTCAACGGCGCCAATCCTCAGTGAGCGCGCTATTCCCAAGCGGGTAAAACTGGGGTTGGGAATAATGATTACCCTCGTTATCGCGCCGTCGCTACCGGCAAACGATACGCCGCTTTTTTCTATTGCCGCCTTATGGCTGGCGATGCAACAAATTCTGATCGGTATTGCGCTGGGATTTACCATGCAATTCGCCTTTGCGGCGGTGCGTACCGCAGGTGAGTTTATCGGTCTGCAAATGGGGCTTTCCTTTGCCACCTTCGTCGACCCGGGCAGCCACCTGAATATGCCGGTTCTGGCGCGTATTATGGATATGCTCGCCATGCTACTGTTTCTCACCTTTAATGGCCATTTGTGGCTTATTTCGCTGCTGGTCGATACCTTCCATACTCTGCCCATCGGTAGTAACCCGGTGAACAGTAATGCATTTATGGCGCTCGCCAGGGCCGGAGGGCTCATTTTCTTAAACGGACTGATGCTGGCATTGCCGGTCATTACCCTCCTGCTTACGCTCAACCTGGCGCTGGGGCTATTAAACCGCATGGCGCCGCAGCTCTCGATATTTGTTATCGGTTTCCCGCTTACCCTCACCGTCGGCATTATGCTGATGGCCGCGCTAATGCCATTAATTGCGCCGTTTTGCGAACATTTATTCAGCGAAATTTTCAATTTGCTTGCTGATATTGTTAGCGAGATGCCGATAAATAATAACCCATAATTTTTATCCTGTTTTACTAAGGTTTATCCGAAAATAAATTTTAAAAAACATTCACCAGGATATATCCGCTGCCCCTTATTTGTTTTTACTTCACTCACATAACGCAACATTCACTTTACTTTAAGATGATTCCTGGCAAATTATATGTAACTTTACGGGATAGTAAGTTCGCCTGAAAAACCGCGTAAGCGTTGTCTAAGGTGACTATTCGTGTTCCGTCTGATTATGGTGAGTTATTCAGGTAAGGGGAATTATCGTTACGCATTGAGTGAGGGTATGCCATGTCAACGATTATTATGGATTTATGCAGTTACACCCGGCTAGGGTTAAGCGGGTATCTGGTCAGCAGAGGGGTGAAAAAAAGGGAAATCAACGACATCGAAACCGTTGACGAACTCGCTATCGCTTGTGGCGCGCATCAGCCTTCGGTGGTGTTTATTAATGAGGACTGTTTCATTCATACGCCTTCAGACAGTCAACAAATAAAGCAAATCATTAATCAACATCCTGACACGTTATTTATTGTTTTTATGGCAATTGCTAATGTGCATTTTGATGAATATTTGTTAGTAAGAAAAAACTTATTGATTAGCTCGAAATCGATTAAACCTGACTCGCTGGATACCATTCTTGGCGATATTCTGAAAAAAGAGTCGGGTATTTCAGGAACCATAAATTTACCAACATTATCGTTAAGTCGAACTGAATCCAGCATGTTGCGAATGTGGATGGAAGGTCAGGGAACCATTCAGATTTCTGACAGAATGAATATTAAAGCAAAAACAGTATCCTCCCATAAGGGGAATATAAAAAGAAAGATAAAAACGCATAATAAACAAGTGATCTATCACGTAGTGCGGCTGACAGATAACGTCACTAACGGCATTTTTGTTAACATGCGCTGAGATATCCGGACTGGCAATGTACCTCCAGTCCGGCTCAATTAGTCCTGCTCCGCCTTCTCGACAAAAATACCATCCTTGTGACCTGACTCATTGAAGAACCAGATGCCGAGCGGGTAATCCTCCAGCGAAACCAGGTACATTGTGCCTTCACTAAATTCTTCCACTGCCAGTACCACGCCCGGTCGGCGGGGACCGCCGTCCGTTTTAACGGTTACCCGATCATTCACCTTCATCATTTTCCTCCTGTCGCTTTGTGCCAGTGTAGAACAATTTTCTGCGTCTGACAGCGCCTTGCCGGCGTGTTTGCTGGTTTTCTCAACGGTCTATACTTAGGCTGTCAGGAACCCGTGAGGTAGTGAAGATGAAAACGGCAAAAGAGTACAGTGATACGGCCAAGCGCGAAGTGAGCGTCGATGTAGATGCGCTACTGGCGGCCATCAATGAAATCAGCGAAAGCGAGGTTCACCGTAGCCAGGAAGATCCTGAGCGGGTGAGCGTAGACGGACGGGAATATCATACATGGCATGAATTAGCTGAAGCATTCGAGCTGGATATTCATGATTTTAGTGTAACAGAAGTAAACCGTTAAAAATGGCCGAAAAAAATCCCGGCCCTACGGGTCGGGATCAAACTTGCTTATGCAAGAAGCACTTGAAAATTCGTTACACCAGGAAATCTGATGTGAGATTTACCTTATCTGCAATTTTTTTGCATGACAAGTAAATATTTTTTACATGAATGATTAAGCGCGCTAATAGTTTGGTAGCAAAAGTGTGACAACGCATGTGCTGCCTGGAAGCGACGGGATCGGTTCCAGTTAGCGTTCGACTTCTTTCGGGTGTGCTTTAGGACTTTTCCTGGAAATAAGCCCGCCGTTGCAACGGAAAATGAGGAAAAAATGCTCTCAATCCATGACCCCTTGCTGATTTTTACCGATCTGGACGGCACATTGCTGAACAGCCACACTTTTGAGTGGCAGCCCGCGGCTCCCTGGCTTACACGCCTGCATGAAAGCGGCGTGCCCGTGATCCTCTGTAGCAGTAAAACCGCGGCTGAAATGCTCCAGCTCCAGACGACGTTAAATCTACAGGGACTGCCGCTGATTGCGGAAAACGGCGCGGTGATCCAACTGGACGTTCATTGGGAAGACCATCCCAACTATCCCCGTCTGATAGCCGGTATTTCTCACAACGAAATCCGCCTCGTCCTGCATAAATTGCGTGAAAAGGAACAGTTTAAGTTCACCACGTTTGATGACGTTGACGATCAGGTGATAAGCGAATGGACGGGCCTAAACCGGGCACAGTCTGCCCTAACCCGTCTGCATGAAGCGTCGGTGTCGCTGATCTGGCGCGATAGCGATGAACGCATGGCGCAGTTTGTCGCCCGTTTAAATGACCTGGGACTGCAATTTGTCCATGGCGCCCGTTTCTGGCATGTGCTGGACGCCTCCGCCGGTAAAGATCAGGCTGCTAACTGGCTGATAGAAGCATATCGTCGGCAGTGGCGCGCGCGTCCTCTGACGTTGGGGCTAGGAGACGGCCCCAATGATGCGCCTTTACTGGATGTGATGGATTATGCGGTTGTCGTTAAAGGGCTAAACCGGGAGGGCGTACACTTGCGTAACGACGATCCTCAGCGCGTCTACCGTAGCCAGAACGAAGGGCCGGATGGCTGGCGCGAAGGAATGGACTATTTCTTTTCCCGCTCCTGAGTCGCGTCGCTGGCGCAAATACGGTTACGTCCGGACTGTTTGGCGTAATAAAGCCGTTTGTCGGCCAGCGACTGCAACTGCTCAAAATCATAGTCGCCGTATTCCTCCGCGCTACTGATCCCCATTGACGCGCTGATACGAAGCGTCGTGCTTTTCGTCACCAGAATCTCTTTGTCATTAATGCGCTGGCGTATGCGTTCGGCAATCTGCAGCGCCTGCGCTTTCGTCGCGCCGGGCAGCACGATACAAAACTCTTCGCCCCCTACCCGTCCGGCAATGTCGTGCGCTCGAATGGTGCTGCCAATGAGCCCAGCGGCATGGGACAACACGCGATCGCCTGCCTGATGACCAAAGCGATCGTTAACGCTTTTAAAATAATCTAAATCCAGCTGTATCACAGAAAATGGCTGGCGGGCTTCCCGGTAGCGCTTTGCCAGCCTGGACGCTTTTTCAAACAGCGCGCCACGGTTATATAGCCGGGTCAGCGGATCGTGCCATGCCTGCCATTGCAGCGAATTTTGCAGAACAAACATGTTTTTGACCATATGTCGAATAACGCCCCAGGAGATCAACAGCATCGCCGTAAAAAGCACCCATAACAGCGTCAGCGCGATACTAATACTGCCAAAATTCCCTTGTATGCCTTCACGTAATGTATGCACGCGCAGCAGGACGCCATCAAAATGATCCAGCCGCTCCCAGCTTACATAATGCGTTCCTAAACGCAGCCCGCCCAGGGTATCTTTTTCTATTTCACGCGCCAGTAAGGCGCGCTCACGGTCATTTAACGTATTCGCGGTTTGTTGTTCCGGCGCGGAGTCCGTCAACAAACGGAGATGGTTATCGTATAGCTGATATTCCCCTTCAATATCCTTTTCGGCCGCATCGCGCAGGAACCGCTGTAATGACGCGACGGGAATATCCATTGCCAGTACGCCATACCAGTAATTATCGTGATCCAGCGGTAGACTGGCTGTCACTTTTTTCTGCTCGTCAGCAACATAGGGCTGTGCGGAGGTAAACCACCGCACGCCGCGCTGTGGGTTACGCCGTTGGCTTTGCTCGATAAACCAGGGCTGGGTCACGTACTGATAGTAACGGGAGACAATATCGCTACCGTACGCCGTAGGGAGAGTTGAGAGGTAAAACCCTGAGCGAGAAACATACATCGTCTCCAGCGTCAGCATGGCGGATGAGCGCGCCAGACGCGCCAGATACCCTAACTCCAGCGTGGCGGTTAATTCATTTGCCAGGTCACGACTCTCCCGCGAAAGAAGCGTCGTCCGGGCGACAAATTGATCGGAAACGCCATATAACGGCAATGTCCGCCGCTTATCCAACTCCAGTTGCCAGAAATGTCTGACGCGTCGTTGCTCAAACTGCGTCACCGCGCTTTGCAATGCGGAAAAAGCCAGCGGCGCCACCAGCGCTTCATGCATACCGTTGCGTAAAAAGATCAACCTGTCCATGTTGAATTGCAGTTGGCGGTCAAGGACATTCGCGACGCTCCCCAGATGATTGCGCTGACTGGCGACATACGCGTCTTTCAGTATCATCACTTCCCGCCAGGTAAGTAGCGTCGAGAACAGCATCACGATCAGAAAACAGGTGTTGACGACATGACCGGGACCAAAACGCCGCGCCAGCTTTTTAAACCAGCCTTGATTGTCTAACAGTGTTTCGTGCGGCACCCTGGTAACTCCTGGTTATTGATACAACTCCCCCTGATGGCTTACGGTAGCCAGACCTCATCAAGGGATACCACTCAATCCTGGCATAACCAGGTAGCAGCATGTCGCAGCGCGACGACTCTTTTTCTCCACAGCAAAACGCCCGGCATTAACCGGGCGTTTTGTCATCGGGCTTCGTCCCGCACGCGCCTTTCCTTGCCTGGCACGAGCTCATTCTCATGGAATGCCTCCCGCTTTACGCCAAAACCATCATACCAGCGACACTCTACCATTCCGCTGGAATAACCGGTGACGATCATCCGGGGCCCACCCTCTTTCACGGTAACTTCCTCACTGACAGAAAAGACCATACCTGCCTCCTGTATCAGATGAAACGTTTTCACCTTAGACGAGGATGGACAATTTTGCATAATTCATTCTAGAAAATCAGTGCGAAACACCGCGAATTTTCGCCACACCTTTCACCAGCGCCACCACAATGGCGCCGATAATAAAGCCGAGCACCAGATTCAGCCCCGCAGGGATCGTATGCGCCATGAAAGCCCCCTGCTGCTGCGCAAAATGTTCAATGGCATGGTGTAGCGGCGCAATACCGTGTACGACAATCCCGCCGCCGACCAGAAACATCGCCAGCGTACCAACAATGGATAATGCTTTCATTAACCAGGGCGCGATAATCAGTAATCCTTTACCGACGCCCTGCGCCAGCACGCTACGCTTTTCCGCCAGCCAGTACCCCATATCATCCAGTTTAACAATAATACCCACCAGGCCATACACGCCAATAGTCACAACCAACGCAATCCCCGCCAGCACCAACACCTGATTAAGCAGCGGCGCCTGCGCGACAATCCCCAGGGTAATGGCCACAATTTCAGCGGAAAGAATGAAATCGGTACGGACCGCCCCTTTTACTTTATCTTTTTCAAAGGCCAAAGGATCTTGCGCAGCCAGCGCCTCAAGACGTTTTTGCCGCTCCGCCGGGTCTTCTTTGTGTTTTCGCGCCTCAAAGGTATGCAGGACTTTTTCTACCCCTTCAAAGCAGAGAAACGCGCCGCCTAACATTAATAAAGGCGTGATGGCCCACGGGATAAATGCGCTTATCAGCAGCGCCAACGGCACCAGAATAACCTTGTTGATTAATGATCCTTTCGCCACGCTCCATACCACTGGCAGCTCGCGATTAGCGCGAACGCCGGTCACCTGCTGCGCATTGAGCGACAGGTCGTCCCCCAGTACGCCCGCGGTTTTTTTCGCGGCCAATTTGCCCATTACCGAAATATCGTCCAGCAGCGTGGCGATATCGTCGAGTAATGTCAGTAAGCTACTTCCTGCCAAAATGATTTCCTCGGTCTTTTCTTCTAAGACGTTAAGTATGTAGCAAAACGCGCAATGCCGAAACCGGCGGCGCGGGTCAACGCCTTTTTATTCCAAAAGGACAATTATAATACTCGCCAGCATAATAATTTTGACGTTTACTATATTACCCTTTTTATTTCACCGTGAGTGATTATGCGTTTCCGGCAGTTATTACCTCTTTTTGGCGCGCTTTTTGCCTTGTACATCATTTGGGGGTCTACCTATTTTGTTATCCGCATAGGCGTTGAAAGCTGGCCGCCGCTGATGATGGCAGGCGTACGTTTTCTCTCGGCGGGGATGTTGCTCATGGCGTTTTTGCTGTTGCGCGGCGAAAAACTTCCGCCGCTGCGCCAGACCATCAACGCCGCGCTGATTGGTCTACTGCTGCTAGCGGTGGGTAACGGTCTGGTGACGGTGGCGGAGCATCAAAACGTGCCATCGGGCATTGCTGCCGTCGTGGTCGCCACTGTCCCGCTATTTACGCTGTGCTTTAGCTACTTTTTTGGTATTAAAACGCGCAAATTAGAATGGGTGGGGATTGCCATTGGACTTGCCGGGATTATTCTGCTGAACAGCGGCGGCAACTTAAGCGGCAATCCGTGGGGCGCGATTTTGATCCTGATAGGTTCGATGAGCTGGGCATTTGGTTCCGTTTACGGCTCGCGCATCGCCCTCCCTGTGGGCATGATGGCGGGCGCGATTGAAATGCTGGCGGCGGGCGTGGTATTGCTTTGCGCGGCGTTTCTTTCCGGCGAAAAGCTCGCCACGCTGCCTGGCTTATCGGGGTTTATGGCCGTCGGCTACCTGGCGTTGTTCGGTTCTATTATCGCCATTAATGCCTATATGTACCTGATTCGCAACGTCAGTCCGGCGCTGGCGACCAGCTACGCCTATGTGAATCCGGTTGTCGCCGTGTTGCTTGGCACCGGCCTGGGTGGCGAGAGGTTATCGCCCGTTGAATGGGCCGCGCTGGGTGTGATTGTGTTTGCCGTAGTGCTGGTGACTCTGGGTAAGTACCTGTTTCCTGTCAAGGCGGTGGTCACGCCGTGTAAAACGGAAGATTCACGCCAGTAGATGAATCCCCTGGGTGTCGATCTGCGCGCTGGCGCCGCCGCCGCAGATCCACTCTTCCAGGCGCTCCGCCAACGCCGCGTCGCTCAATTTCGCTCGTCCGCGCAAGGCGCACTCCCAGACGATCAGCACCCGCCAGCCAAGCGCCTGTAAACGCTGAATATCGCGCTCATCGCGCTCAACGTTCTTACCGATTTTTTCCAGCCAGAAAGCCGTCCGCGTGGCCGGTACTTTGAACAGATAACAGTGGTGATGATGCCAAAAGCAGCCGTGAGTAAAAATCACACAATCATAGTCATTCACCACAAAGTCCGGCTTGCCCGGTAATGTCGCGTCCTGAGTATGAAACGTAATCCCCTGCGCGCTTAGCAGGCCGGCAAGACGTTTTTCAATAGCCGTATCGCGGGTTGCTATCGCGCGCATATTTTTACTGCGCGTGGCTTTATCGTGAACGTCCGCCATCTACCGTCTCTCTCTGACGCAGCGCCACCGCCTGGTGAATTTTGGGTTCCAGCAGCTTTGCTACCGCGGCAAATACCGGCACCACCACGGAGTTGCCAAACTGGCGATAGGCCTGCGTATCCGAGACAGGTATCCTGAACTGGTATGTTTGCGGCGCCTCAAATCCCATTAAACGCGCGCACTCTCTCGGCGTGAGTCGGCGGGGACGATGTTGTTGGTTGCCAGCATCGTCGAAATTCACTTCGCCTTTCGCCATATCCCAACCACGATCGATCAGAATTTCGGCGCCATCTTTGTAGTAGCGAGCAGATAACGTGCGCGCCACACTTTCCGGATTGTCAGGATAAACCATGCCATAGCCAAAACCGTTTCCCCGCGCCTGGTGCTTTTTCGCGTAGCGATATAAATATTTCCACAGCACCGGCGTCAGGATATATTTGGCTTCGACGACGGGCTCCAGCAGTTCTGCCAGCGTCGGACGGCGCGGTGGATAACAGCGGGCGATATTGCGTAACGTAAAATCGGTTTTCAGGTTTAAATCGCGACGGAATCCCACCAACACAATACGTTCCCGATGCTGAGGAAGAAAGTGCTGCCCGTCGATAATTTTCGGATCGTCCGGGCCATTGTCAGCGGCATCCGCCACGTCATACCCCAGTTCATCGAGCGTTTGCATAATAATGCGGAAGGTGTTGCCCTGGTCGTGACTTTTAAGGTTTTTCACGTTTTCCAGCACAAACAGCGCGGGGCGGCGGGCGTCGATAATTCTTACGACATCAAAAAATAACGTCCCCTGAGTCTCGCAGGCAAAGCCGTGGGCGCGGCCCAGCGCATTTTTCTTGGAAACGCCCGCCAGAGAAAATGGCTGACAGGGAAAGCCCGCCAGCAGGACATCATGTTGCGGAATATGCTGGCGAATGTGTTCCGCCGCCTCATCATCGCTGACCCCTTCCCGGTGGCTCAATGTGATATCGCGGATATCTTCATTAAAGCGATGTTGCAGCGGATCGCAAAAATAGTTCGCTTTATATGTCCGTACCGCGTGCTTATTCCATTCGCTGGTAAACACGCACTGTCCGCCTATCGCTTCAAATCCGCGGCGAATACCGCCGATGCCCGCGAAGAGATCGATAAAACGAAAGGCGTAATGTGGATGATGCGCTGGCGGCGTCGGCAACTCTGTTTTAAGACAGGTGAGTTCATTGTCGCTCAAACGATGCCATGCCGCGTTCATCATTACGCGCTTTAAGATGGCCGGGCTCCAGTGCTGTTCGCCCAGGCCGTTAAGGTGCGCCACCAGCGTTTTAACATCGTAGATTTCCAGCAATTGACTCAGCATCGCCTGGATCTCGCTTCCGGCGTCGTCGGCGATGAGGTTCCGGGCGTGTGTTACTGAAATATTTTCCTGCATACATTTAACCGGCCAAAAATAATTGCCGACAGACTAACATAAAATGACGCGGTTTACGTTTCAGCGGCAGGGGTTACTGATGCGTAGCAAACATCTGGATGACCGCCTCATCCCGTGTTTCATAGTCGCCTTTCAGCTCAGCGCTCAGTTTCGCCATGTACGACACCAGAAAATCCGCATTACGCTGCGCCAGGCACTTGCCCCGTTCAGTCTGCATCGTCAGCGGCAGTTTCAGCAGTTTGGTTTGAAAATGGTCGAGCGCGAATTGCTTATCGTTAAGAGGCCGTCTGTCGGCAAAGGGATCGTCGGCATCAAACAGCGCGACGCCCAGCGCGCCGGAAACCGCGAAGACCCGCGCCAGACCAATGGCGCCCAACGCCTCCAGCCTGTCTGCATCCTGTACGATTTTTGCCTCTGGCGTGGTAGGCGCAATTTTTGCGCTGAAGCTATGCGCTTCGATAGCATGACAAATGCCCGCCAGTTTTTCTGCCGGAAAGTCAGGAAAATCCCGCAGAAAAATACGTCGGGTTTCTGCCGCCGCCAGAATGGAAGAACGATGCCGCTGCGGATGATTTTTCGCCAGGCTGACGATGTCATGGAAATAACATGCCGATAGCACCACCAGCCAGTCGACAGGACTGTTTTCCCCGAGCGTTTGCGCGGTTGCCCAAACACGACGAAAATGGAAGATGTCATGGGCGGCATCCTGTTCCTGGTGGTGGTGACGTAGCCAGTCTTCAAACTGCGATTGCCAGTATCCTGAGTCCATACGCCCTCTCTTTATAGCAGACCATTTTTATTACATGCCTGAGCACAGGGTTCGCTATCCTGACATATCCGCCACCACTTTACATCCCTGCGTGCTTGCGCGTTTCTGGCTGAGTGTCGGCGGGATACCCCCTGTTTTTGCGAGGCCGGGTGTACCAGGCAATACTCCCCAGAATAAGCCAGACGACGCCCAGCGAAAGCGCGTTAAGCCATTTTTCCGTTGTGCTGCCAGGAGTGCTGATTGGGCCGAGAACCGGCTCGGTTTGTATGGCGGACATCAGCCACACGCAACGCGCCATCGCCCAGATGAAGTAGCCGCAAAAGGTATAAAAAACCCATAACGCTAATTTGCCGCCCATGCTACGGGTGGCGTTGTCCTCCCTGGTACTCAAACTTTACTCCGCTTTTGTGATGTAAGTCATATGACATTAATTACATTATAATGTGACATTAGTCACATTTCGACCATAAAATACCTTATCCACCTGTTCTGGTTATTCATTCCACAAATAGTTTATTCTCAGATAATGTTACGCTTGGCGCTGAACCTGCTGTTAAATAAGGGAATGGTGATTGAATCGCACTCTGATGCAGAATAACCCATAACCAGAACAACTTATTTTTACGCACCGCGATAGCGTTTTATTTTATTAGCATTAAGTGTCAGAATGATTCGGTTATTAGCCTTTTATCATTTATTTTATCATTACCCACATTACCGGCATTTATGCCGGTTTTTTTTATGATTTTTCATAATCAAATCATGAAATACATATAAAAAACAAATTATATTCACGCCAAAAAACATCAAACCAAAACACATAACCCATTGATAAAAAATGATAATTATAGAATATATATTCTTAGTTACTTATATTGCCTGTATTATAAAAAACCAAACAGAAACAAATTGAAATATTTTAAATACCTTTGTTACATGTTATTTTTTAAATTCCATGAACTTCATAGAATAGTATCAATTTGTAGTTTTGTTGAAGTGGCTACATATTCATATAAATTATTATCATAAGGGAATACATAATGAACAGAAAAGTTCTGGCACTGCTTGTCCCGGCGTTATTAGTGGCAGGCGCAGCAAATGCGGCTGAAATTTATAATAAAAATGGCAACAAACTCGACCTGTACGGCAAAGTTGATGGTCTGCGTTACTTCTCTGACAATGCAGGCGACGATGGCGACCAGTCCTACGCCCGTATTGGCTTTAAAGGCGAAACGCAGATCAACGATATGCTGACCGGCTATGGTCAGTGGGAATACAACATTAAGGTGAACACCACCGAAGGCGAAGGTGCAAACTCCTGGACTCGTCTGGGCTTTGCCGGTCTGAAATTCGGCGAGTACGGCTCTTTCGATTATGGCCGTAACTATGGTGTTATCTACGACATTGAAGCCTGGACCGATGCGCTGCCGGAATTCGGCGGTGATACTTATACCCAGACCGATGTCTATATGCTGGGCAGAACCAACGGCGTTGCCACCTACCGTAATACCGACTTCTTCGGTCTGGTGGAAGGCCTGAACTTCGCGTTGCAGTACCAGGGTAATAATGAAAATGGCGGTGCTGGTGAAGGTACAGGTAACGGCGGCAGCCGCAAACTGGCCCGTGAAAACGGCGACGGTTTCGGTATGTCTGCCTCCTACGACTTTGACTTCGGGTTAAGCCTGGGTGCGGCCTACTCTTCCTCTGACCGTACGGACAATCAGGTTGCTCGTGGTTATGGCGACGGCATGAATGAGCGCAACAACTATGCTGGTGGTGAAACCGCTGAAGCCTGGACCGTAGGTGCCAAATATGACGCCTACAATGTTTACCTGGCGGCGATGTACGCTGAAACCCGCAACATGACCTATTATGGCGGCGGCAATGGCGAAGATAATGGCGGTATTGCTAACAAAACCCAGAACTTTGAAGTGGTTGCGCAGTATCAGTTCGATTTCGGTCTGCGTCCGTCCATCGCCTACTTGCAGTCTAAGGGCAAAGATTTAGGCGGTCAGGAAGTCCATCGTGGCAACTGGCGTTACACCAACAAAGATCTGGTTAAATATGTTGACGTCGGTATGACTTACTACTTCAACAAAAATATGTCCACCTACGTTGATTATAAAATCAACCTGCTGGACGAAGATGATGACTTCTACGCAAGCAACGGTATTGCAACCGATGATATCGTAGGTGTTGGTCTGGTCTACCAGTTCTAAGACGCTTTATGTTATTCAAGCCCGTGCTTAGCGCGGGCTTGTTATTATAGGGCAAGAATTAAATAACGGATAACGGCGCAAAGACAGGTGACCTGGCTTCATCGGATAGATGAGGACAACGTCGCTCTTTTCAGGCGCTGCCTGCAAGAGAAATAACACCTTTGGGGAAAGGAAAATGCCACTATAGATGATGGATGTCAGCGTCTATAGATGATAATCATCCGGGCATAAAAAAAGCTCCTGTACGGAGCTAATATGAATTATTTTCTAAAATCTGGCGGAACCTGTCCTGAGCGAATGTATAATCCAACATTATCAAAAGTGATCATGGTTGACTTACAAAAAATACATTTCGCGCCAAATGGGTTTTGCTCAGTAACATCGAATGTCGATGTTCTGTATTGTGAACCATGGCAACATGGACACCGGAAGTGAATTTTATTAGTAATATCAGATACCTTAAAGCGCCACAACGTTGACCGCTGATGGACCTTTTGGTCCCTGCTCTACTGAAAACTCCACTTCCTGATTTTCATTCAGAGTGCGGAATTCATTACTTTGAATGGCGGAAAAATGCACAAACACATCTTTGCTGCCATCTTTAGGCGTAATGAAACCAAAGCCCTTTTCAGGGTTAAACCATTTTACTAAACCAGTGATTTTCGTCGTCATAATATTGTTACCTTTCGAATGAGCCCTTGGGCAAAATGGCCTGAAGAAAATTATCAGAGAGAAAAAAACCTAAAGGAGATCTCAAGAGGAACAAATGATGAGAAATATTACAATCACTACTTCAGATAAGTTTGTATCAAACCGCACAACCATTAACGCATGGTTAACTGAACATAGCAAGCTTTAGTTTTGTTAAAAAAATATTAATTGTTTTTTAGCATTATCACGCTGATTGCCATACTCTTTTTATCCATGCCCGTCGCTACGGCTGAAACCTGGCGTAAATAAGTGACGTCTCACAACGCCTACCTGGCAATAAATGCGCCACATTTCCTGATGTCGTAAACCAGGATACATGCGCCTCATCGTGAGAGGTTCCTGTGATCTTGTGTGACCAAAACTGGTTAGAGAACGGGGATGATTTGGCAACTATCTCAGGCATTGATCGCACAAGTTACTTAACACGCAGTAGATCAGAGTATCTTGTGGTGTACCGAGGCGAAAGCATTTCTCGCTTCATAGCCCACTGTTGCGACATCCCCTGCCCGGCGAAGTACAGCGTCCCCTTCCCGTCTTTTGCGTTAAGATGGTCCAGTACTTCCATCAACTTCGCACTACCGGCGCGCGGCGCGTTATCGTCGAAAAGGTTGAGTTGCGCTACGCCCTGACTGAAGAAGTCACCCAGCATCACCCCCGCTTTCTGGTAGCGATGGCCGTCGCGCCAGATTTTATCCAGGCATTTCACAGCCGCATTGATAATGTCGCGTGAATCCTGCGTGGGGGTGAGAAGCGTCACCGCGGAGCTGTTACCGTAGTAGGGCTCGTTCAGGGCAAAGGGTGATGTTTTGACGAATGTTGAAATGAAACGGCAGTACTGGTGCTCGCCGCGGAGTTTTTCTGCCGCGCGCGCAGCGTAGCTGTAAATAGCCTGGCGCATTTCCTCATAGTCTGTGACCCGCTCGCCGAAAGAGCGGCTACAAACGATTTCCTGCTTTGCCGGCGCAAACTCTTCAAGCTCCAGACATGGCTCTCCGCGAAGCTCTCTCACGGTACGCTCCAGCACGACATTGAAGTGTTTCCTGATGATCCAGGTACTTTGTTCAGAGAGATCGAGAGCAGTTTTGATGCCCAGGGCATTGAGCTTCTTACTGATGCGCCTGCCGACACCCCAGACATCCTCTACGGGTATCAGGGCCAGCAGCCGACGCTGGCGGTCAATGTTCGACAAGTCAACCACCCCGCCGGTCTGGCGCTGCCACTTTTTCGCAGCATGGTTAGCCAGCTTGGCAAGGGTTTTCGTCTGGGCAATGCCTACACCGACAGTCAGGTGCGTGCGCTTCAGGACCGTCGCTCTTATCTCGCGCCCGAAATCTGTCAGATCCCGGCAGTTTCGTACCCCCGTCAGATCACAAAAGGCCTCATCAATGCTGTAAATTTCTACCCGCGGCACCATCTCCTCGAGTGTGGTCATTACCCGGTTCGACATATCAGCGTAAAGCTCGTAATTACTGCTGAAGCAAACAACACCGGATCGCCGGAAGCGTTCTTTCTGTTTGAAGTATGGCTCACCTGGTGCGATACCGAGCTGTTTCGCCTCGGCGCTACACGCGATAACGCAGCCATCATTGTTTGATAACACCACCACCGGTCGGCCACATAAATCAGGACGAAAGACCGTTTCGCAGGAGGCGTAAAAGCTATTAACATCGCAGAGCGCGAACATAATCAACTGACCGCTTTAATGATAAAGGTCACCACCCCGAATATGTCGAGCGTGTCTTCACTGCCGACAGGTATGGGTCGATAGGCGCCGTTCATGGGGATTAACTGCACTGTCGGGCGCAACTGCAACCGTTTTACGGTGAACTCTCCTTCAATTGCCGCAATTACAATGTCACCGTGGTCAGCGTTCCGTGAGCTATCCACCACCAGCAGGTCGCCGTCGCTGATGCCTGCTTCAATCATTGAATCACCCGTGGCTTTGACAAAATATGTTGAGCTGGGATGAGAAACGAGCAACTCATTAAGATCGATACGCTGCTCAATGTAGTCCGCCGCGGGGCTGGGGAATCCACACGGCACTAAGTAACTGAAAAATGGGAGAGGAATAATTTCGCGCAACTCTGTAGGTCTGAAAAATTCCATAATCCATACCTCGAATACTGTTTTTATATACAGTAGTATTATTTGAACATGCGCGCAAGATACCGGAGTCGCTACGGCTGTTTAAATCTTCGTCGCTTCGTTTGTAAGTTTCTCTCTCAGTTCAAATTATGGGTTTTGTAAATTTTCCGGTTGTATTGTCATGTGAGCATATTTAAGCCAGTCTGGAGGCCAGATTTTCTGTACAGCGTCGACAGTCCCGCAGCGTAAGTTATCGCCACGCGCCAGCGCGTTTCCCTGACAGCAATTAATCTTCTGCCCAGCGCCCATGTCTACAGGGGAACATTTCGGGCAACAGGCCGGGTGCGATGATTACCGAGGACGACGGCGTTAAGTCGCCGCGAGTGACATCACTGTGAATCCCGATGGGGTACAGCGAGCTTCATGGATTTACTAAAAATATAACAGACACAAAAAATAGTTTTATTTTTCATTATGATTAATATCAGTTTGCATATTGGAAATAAGGATAACTGACCAGAACACCATGATAAACACTGACAACAAATTAAAAGCGTAGTATTTTTGATTTGCGGCAACAAAATTAATAAGAGTCATGGTAGCTAAAAAAACTCTTTTTCTTTTCCTGTACAAATAAGATAAAAATCGCTTCATCCACCACCGCAAGAATATGTATATTATCTGTTATTACTATTTCGATAACACAATATCAAATTAAATATATCTCTATTACCTATCCATTAGTGTAATTTTCTTAAACTGAAAATTTATCATTTACAGCCCAAACTCTTACGCATTTTTTCTTTTAATGGCTCGGCTACTTCTGGACGTAATTTTGAATATAAATTTTGTACATTTTCACAGCCAGTAGGTTGGCCTGATGATAAAGGCTCTATTTTTGTCAGGATATTCCACAAAATATAAATTGCAAATGCGATTAGCATTATACTTAAAAAACAAATACGGATACCCCGAGCATTAAACAACGCTGGGACATTTGATGCTTCTTGTTTAACGGATGACACATAATTTACGACTGGAGCAGTAACCTCAGGAATAACAAGTTGTTTTCCATACGGAACGAAGTATGCAGAAATATGCTCTGGACTATAATGCTGTTCAACACGTTTCCACTCATCTGACGGAATGAGTAAGAACGATAATGTATCACTAAAAGTGCTGTTCTGATATACCCGCAAACTATATCCACTATTAGCCAATATATGCTCAATGCGCACCAGTTCTGTATCAAAACCATCACTTCCCATTGGGTAGTGATGAAACACATACTGCGTATCAACCAAATTTATCGTTGCTGTTTCAATCTCACTATCATAATCGAATTTGACCGTGACAGGCCTCTCTCCCTGATTATCTGAAAGTGCCTCAAGCAGGCTAAAAGTTCCCTCTTTCCAGTCAATATTAATTCCGTAGATACTCATAAACAGCGCCTGATAGTCCTCTAATGCAGACTCAGACAGCCACGGCTCTTTATGTTTCTCCAAAAAAAACTTACGCCTTAAAGAGGCTTGTTCATCATCATTGGCAGCAAAAAAATCAAAAAACTCATCCTGTTCTGGTAATTGCATCGTGGTTCCATCCAGTATTTTATTAATCAAAAATCGATCCCAGCAGCTAATTTCCTCTGCTGTCTATGATAGAATAGAATATGTGATCTCAAAGCGTCAAGATGACAAGACCAAACGAGCACGCATCCATTCAATAAATGAATAAACCCTGTTAATACAAATAGTTTTAAAAATGATTTATCTGGACAACTGAAATTATCTTTATACTGATAGCAGTACAGCCATTTCTGTAAGTTTAAATGACAAATAAAAAACACGGACAAATCGTTTTACGTTATTTCCAATATTTTTCAATGTCTGCCCTCTGTTTTTTTACGTAATCTCTATGTTGTCGCGACGGGAACAATAATAGCGAATTCGCGTATGACGTTTTAGGGGCATCCATAAAAGAGTTTTTTGAAAAACATGAAGGGAGATGAACGGAAAAAGGTTCGTTAAGGCTGGATGCGATCACGTTCGCTTACGGCGAACGTAACCCTTTTTACCTGGCTGCATTTTTCTTCTTCTTTTCGTCCTCAACATGCTTATCAACAGGTGAGTCTTTTAAGCGATTGTTTTGCATGATGTCATCTTCAAGCGATTTTAGATAGCTTGCATCAGTCAGCAAGGCTATTGCCAGCGTTTTCGCATAAAATTGCGCGTGGCTTCGTGTCGTAGGATTTACCGCGTAGGTTCTGGCAAGCTCATGTCCAGGGGAGGCGGTATCACCACTGAAAATGATTTCGCCTCTTTTCCTCCATCCTCCAGCAATCCATTTCCTTTAAGATACCCTTACAAGATCCGTGTGAAGCAACGGCAGTTAAACTGTTTTGTCACCAGAGATGTGAGATGGGCGTTGCAAAAGAGTGTGAGCTTGTGAGCTAAAGAAGATAAAAGTGGATGCCCGACGCGCAGCAAAATGGTAAAAAACAGCATCAGTAGTAAGAAAAATCGAGCGAGTGAAAGAAATTTTAATGCAGGGATTTATGTATGACGAAATCAAAAACGCTTTGTCAGTGATTGATTTTGTTGAATGATTGGCGGAGAGAGGGGGATTTGAACCCCCGGTAGAGTTGCCCCTACTCCGGTTTTCGAGACCGGTCCGTTCAGCCGCTCCGGCATCTCTCCGTATATTGCAATGATGCCAGGTAATTTGGCATTTTAACAGACCCTATTCGGGTAATTTTGTTCAAGTGACGAGTTTACGAGCAAAACGATGATTAAGTGGCCCTGGAAAGCACAAGAAATAACCCAGAACGAAGACTGGCCGTGGGATGATGCGCTGGCTATACCTCTTCTGGTAAACCTCACCGCGCAAGAACAGGCTCGGCTTATTGCGCTAGCCGAACGTTTTTTGCAGCAGAAAAGACTGGTAGCGCTACAGGGATTTGAGCTCGACTCGTTAAAAAGTGCACGTATTGCGTTAATTTTTTGCTTACCGATCCTGGAGCTCGGTATTGAGTGGCTTGATGGTTTTCATGAAGTGCTCATTTATCCCGCGCCCTTTGTGGTAGATGATGAATGGGAAGATGACATAGGTCTGGTGCACAGCCAGCGTGTCGTACAGTCGGGGCAAAGCTGGCAACAAGGGCCCATCATTCTGAACTGGCTGGATATCCAGGACTCGTTCGATGCTTCGGGTTTCAACCTCATTATTCATGAAGTCGCGCACAAACTGGATATGCGTAATGGCGATCGCGCCAGCGGCATCCCTTTCATCCCGTTGCGCGATGTGGCTGGCTGGGAACACGATCTCCACGCGGCAATGAATAATATTCAGGATGAAATCGACCTTGTTGGCGAAAGCGCTGCCAGTATAGATGCCTATGCCGCCACCGACCCTGCAGAATGTTTTGCCGTGTTGTCAGAGTATTTTTTCAGCGCGCCAGAACTGTTTGCTCCACGTTTCCCGGCGCTATGGCAGCGTTTTTGCCAGTTCTATCGCCAGGATCCTTCTCAGCGCTTACGGGTAAGCGCTGACGAAGGCGACTACGGCGAGGAATCCGAACATTAATTCCTCACTTTGTGGGTTAATTAACCAATTGAATTGGCGCGTTAATTTTACTGTTGACACGTTATAGCGGGCCCAGTATTATGCGCCTCGTTGAAACAATTCCTCTGTAGTTCAGTCGGTAGAACGGCGGACTGTTAATCCGTATGTCACTGGTTCGAGTCCAGTCAGAGGAGCCAAATTAAGGAAAGCAGACGTTTACTGACGTCTGCTTTCTGCATTTATATCAATCGATTATCCCTTTCTTCAGGTTCACTCTCGTTCACTAAAAACCACTCGCAGCCATACCCTTTTGCTGGTAAAGCTGGTTCGATTTGCGTTTTACCAGCACGCGGAGGGAACCGTCATGTCACTGACTGATACTAAAGTAAAAAATGCCAGACCAGCGGAAAAGGCCGTCAAGCTCGCTGACGGGTTTGGCCTCTATCGATTCAAAATACTGGCAGACAGGCTATCGCTTCGATGGCAAACAGAAGGTGTTTTCTATTGGGGTTTACCTTGCTGTATCGCTTGCTGATGCCAGACAACGCCGTGACGAGGTCAAAAGGCTGCTGGATCAGGGGATTGACCCGAACGCAAAAAACAGGCTGATGAAAAAATCCTTCAGGAAAAGCGCGATAAAACCCGCTCGTTCCGTGTCGTCGCCAAAAGCTGTTGCGCCATAATTCTGCCTATGATATTGACGGAAATCTTTTCGCCTGCACCAGAAATTTATCTGCCATTTCCGCTACCGGCGTCAGACTGCCTGTATCAACCATTTTCACAAAATATTTCACGTCTAAAGTTCATTCTGCCCCCTGCCCTTAATCTCTACGGCGTTATGTCTCAGAATTATTTGCCAAGTGCCTGCCAGTTTTTCAGGCCTCATCAGGCGCTGGTACATAGCCATTGCGGTAAGGTCACAGCATTTGACTTGTGCAATTACAGACAAAGTTGCGCCATGCTGGGGCAAAGTAGAAATTAGATCAAAACTTCAACGCTTTGTTGTTTTTGTCAGCAAACAAACGCGCAACCTTATTTCCCCCTTTGACAAGCCGATCGCACATCGTTACTATGCGCCCCGTTCACACGATTCCTCTGTAGTTCAGTCGGTAGAACGGCGGACTGTTAATCCGTATGTCACTGGTTCGAGTCCAGTCAGAGGAGCCAGATTTTAGTTTCGGGACATCCTGGCGAGTCCGGAGACGTTTAAAAAACAAGAATTTATCTTTACCCGGTTGATCTGATAAGGTTTGCCGGGTTTTTTGACATCCATGGTTTTTGGGGCTTAATCGGGGCCTCACGGTTCGTTGAGTAAATAGAGCCCCCTCCTATGGCATTAACCGATACCGCTGGCGGCACGCAGACCGATCCGGGTACAGGAAAACCGTCAGAAAATCCACCCGCCGATCCACCGTCAGATGGTCCCGCTTCTGAAAAACCACACGACCCACCCGCCGATCCCAATAAGCCCACTCCACCGAAAGAAGAAACGCCGCCCGGCGCGCCGGAGAAATACGCGTTCACCGCCCCTGAAGGTCAGGAACTCGATACCAGCGCGCTGGCGCAGTTCGAACCAGTGGCGCGTGAACTGAACCTGACGCAAGAGCAAGCGCAGAAGCTGGTGGACGTCTATCCGAAAGTGCTGGCGGGAGTGCAACAACAGCAAGCGGAGTCATGGCAGAAGCAAACAGAAGACTGGGCTGCGGCAGTTAAAGCCGATAAAGACATTGGCGGTGACAAGCTGGCGTCTAATCTCGGCGCAGCTCAGCGGGCTATCGACACGTTCGGTACCAAAGAACTGAAAGAGTATCTCGATGGTACCTGCGCCAGATCTCTGGTCAATGCTGCACCGTGACGGAAGCGATTCCACCCGGCACCCGTTACCACATCAACGCCTTTTACTTTACGGGCTGCGGCCTGCAAAGACGTCCGGCTTTGCTGCCGCGTGACCGTAAAACAACACCAGAGTCTGCGATCTTTCGCGTACTGCACTCGACCAGTGCGTCGCTTTCGTCGCGCAAAGCGACAAAGTGACGCACAACCACTACACCGCGCCATGCCCCTGTTTTCGGGGTTCCGGCGTTCCTTCCCGAATCTGACGCGCCTTTTTGGGGCCGCTGTCAGCAAGAAAGAAGAGAAAAAGATCGATACCGAGGGGGGGCATGATGCCCCGGAGAATTCCTGCTCACGCAGGCAGCCTGTACCGCGTACAGTCTGAAACTCCCTATACCTCAACAAACTACCACTCCGGCGTAAAGGTATCGTTCTGGCGCAGCCAAAAAGCATACGCCGGAGACTGTTTGTGTTCTCAAAATCACAGGAGAAGTGTATGGGCAAGTTAGGTGGTGAAATGAAGGCACTGGCAAAGCACTGTGGCGGTAGCCATAAAACGGTGCACGATCGCATTCATATCGTGCAACGTTTCGATCACCACTTACGGGCTTTGAACGTCCATATCCAGCGGGTTGCGCAGATTAAGGTGCGCCACATTGAAAGCTATATTCATGAAAGGTTGGCGCAGGGGATCGGCAAACGCACGCTGCAGAATGAAATGGCCTCGCTGCGCGCTGTTCTGCAACAGGCCGGGCGTAAACAGGTGGCAGAGCATGAGTGGCTGACTAATAAATCGCTGGGCCTGGCTGGTGCATCGCGCAGCGGGACGCGACAGGCGATCACGCCGGAACATTATCATCATGTGCTGGAGACGGCCCGCATGAAAGATCCGGGACTGGCGGCGGCGCTGGAACTGGCGAGGCTGATGGGCTTACGTTCACAGGAAGCGGTGCAGAGCGTGCAATCGCTGAAAACGTGGAAACAGGCCATTGAACGCAGCGATACGCGCTTAACCGTGGTGTTCGGCACCAAAGGCGGGCGGCCCGCGAAACGGTGATTCTGGATACTATGGCTGTCAGAAAAGCGCTGGATAATGCGCTGGCTATTACAGAAAGCCGTCATGGCCGACTGATCGACAAACCGGATCTGAAAAGCGCGATGGACTACTGGCACAACCAGGCGGCGCGTATTGGTCTGACTGGCGCATATTCTCCGCATTCCCTGCGTTATGCGTGGGCGCAGGATGCCATTAGTCACTATCTGGCGCAGGGGGTCAACAGGAAAGAAGCGCTGGCAATTGTGGCGATGGATCTGGGGCATGGAGACGGGCGATGTGGCGCAGGTGTATGGGCAAATTTGACAGTTGGCTAAGAGCGAGCAGCGGATGGAGCTGGTTACCACAGTTCACAGTTAGTGAAAGACTGGGCGGAGGTGGTAAATATCAGGCTGCATTACCTTCCCCCTTACAGTCCAAACCTGAATCCGATAGAACGAATGTGGAAATTAATGAACGAACATGCCCGGAATAATCGCTACTTCAGCAGTACGCGAGAGTTCAGGGACGCAATATCTGTCTTTTTTAACCAGACGCTGCCGGATATAGCGGACTCACTGACATCTCGAATTAAAGATCACTTTCAGGTGCTCACTCCCGCATCTTGAGGTTTATTGGGTATATAATCGTTAATAATCATCAGCGCGTTATTATCAAATTAAAAACAACGCGCTCGTAATACTTAAATTATTCTTACTGGTAACTGAAGCAAACTCTCCTGCCAGAATATGCTCCTCGCATCTTTACATTAACTCTTTGTTTCTATAGCATGAAATAAGTTTCAGGGAGTTATTATTCATACAAGGAGAACATCTTGAAGAAAATATTCATAACAATTATAGTTTCATTATATTGCGCGAATATATGTGCAAAACAATCCCCCAGTACAGAATCCAAACCCGTTAATTTCATCGCCCAAATTGGAAATATCGATTTTAATAAAACTGCCATTAGCAGTGACCTGAAACTTTTACTCGCCGACCGTTATTATTTTAAAGATAAAACACCCTGTAATACTAATACCCTTTCTGCGCGCGCAGAATCAATGGGACTGACGACAGAGGAATATATTAATAAAATACGCAGTTTAAGACCGGCTATTCTCGATGACCGTTATTTTTACCTGACGGTCGATCAGTGCGATGCTGGCGGCACGCCCATGCTGACTGGAATCGAGCTATGTACCGAAGCGCTGTGCGGTGCCGAATACATGAAAAGATCGTCTGACTTGTGGCTGGATGATGAACTGCAACCGACGGTTAAACGTCAGGCAACAACAGTAGTCCATATGCCTCTCCCCTATGACAAAGAGAAAAAATTATGGAAAGTCACCGGCTGGTATCTGGAATCCTCAGAAGAAACAGGGGAAGTGATGCAGAGTAAACAGATAGCCTTTGAAGGCTATACCAACGAAGAAAACTTCGCTAACCGACAACGAGTTTCTGTATTTAAATCTTTCTATGAAAGCGGCAATCTCAAAAGTATTTATCATTATAATGCGCAAAATAAGCGTGACGGAAAAGCTGAAACTTACTTTGATGAAAAAGACAAAATAGCGGAAACGCTGACGTTTAAAGATGGTCAACCCGAAGGGGAATACATCGTATACCATGAAAACGGAGCCGTTGAAAGTAAACGTTACTTTGCCCAAGGTAAAATTAAAGATGGCGAATGCCCACATTTTTATGATAACGGCGTTTTAAAACAAAAACACAGCTATTTAAATCAGAAACTGGAAGGCCCGGCATTTGAATATTTCCCTGATGGGAAAATAAAGGAGAAATATTCATACAGTAAAGGCACCATTGTCGGCACCAGTACGGAATATTATTCTACCGGTAAAATTCGTGGTGTTTACCACAGAAATAACCAAGGTGAAAACGACGGAACGTTCGAACAATACAGTGAAGAGGGCAAACTCCTTTCTAAAGCGACCTATAAAAATGGCAAACAGCTTTCTGCTCAGAGCTGGTATGGAAATGGGCATCCCAAAGAAGAATCCTCTTTTGATAGTGAAGGCCGTAAACATGGTGCGGTCAAAGAATGGTTCAGCAACGGAAAGCCTGCCTCATCCAAAATGTATAAACATGATGTGTTAGACGGGGATTCCGAAAAGTGGTACGAAAATGGTCACCGCGAATCAGTCTATCCCTATAAAAACGGTATGCTAAATGGGGACGTTAAGCACTGGAATGAACAGGGCAAACTCACCTATACCACCGAATATAAAGACGATAAAAAGCAGGGAGCCGATCGCCGCTGGAGCGAACGTACCGGCAAACTTGTTGAAGAGGTTATGTTTGCTAATGATGAAAGAAACGGCCTGAAAAGAGAGTTTAACGATCGTACGGGTAAGGTCTTAAGTGCGCTGCCCTATGTCGATGGCGACAAGGAAGGTACAGAAGAAGCCTATGATGAAGACGGCATAAAATACATCCGTTGTTACCACAACGATGAAGAGCTTTCAGAGCTATATGCACCGACTGACGTCACCAATAAGGCAAAGCAGGGTGACAGCACTGCGCAATATCATTTAGGTAAGTATGAGTTTGAATGCACAAACTACGATGCGGCGATGAAATGGTTAACTCAGTCCGCAGAGCAAAATCATCCCGGCGCGCTTCTCTTTTTGGCCTATGCGTACAACGACGGTGATGGCGTAGCGCAAGACAGCAAAAAATATCTCTCCTATTTATTCAAAGCGGCAGAGCTTGGCGAAAGTTATGCGCAGTTAGAAGTGGGATATTTAAATCTTATCGGCGAAGGAATGCCGAAAAACCTGCCGGAAGCCTATAAGTGGATTAAAAAATCCGCTGACCAGGGAAATGCTCAGGCGCACTATAACCTTGGACTCATGTACAGGAATGGTGATGGCGTTGAGAAAGACCTCAACAAAGCCAAACTTCATCTTACAGCGGCGGTAAAAGGCGGCGTCAAACCTGCACTGGCAGCCTTAAAGGAATTAACGCCTCAAACTAAGTAAATATGACTTTGCTGTAAAGAGGCTATTCAAACGGAACTGAAAGGATACACGTTGCTATGAAATTTAAATTCGCCACATTACTCACAGCCGCCACGGTTTTTTACTCTTATCAGAGCGTTGCACAAAGTCAGCAATCGCCTGATGTCTGGTCAGTTGTCGAACAGAAACTGCAAAATGCCGTCCCTTTAAATGAAAACACCACTTTTAAATCGCAGGCAGCCTGGTTTGAATTACACAGGGAACTGTTTATGTACGGCCCGATGAGCCGTGCGGATGCATTACTGAAAAAGCTGGACACACAATCGAATGATGCGAAGTTTTCGCTAAACCATGAGGCCTCGTGGATCGCTGAAAATAATAGCCCGGATGCCGCGATGGTTTTCCTGTCCAAAATTGGTCTCGATAAACCGTCGAGCATTACCGCCTACGAGAGCTACGTTGATGGCTGGGTTAATCGCAAACAGCCTGAAAAAGCCTTAGCCCTTCTTAGCAAAAATGCCGACGCGAGGAATTTTTATTTAGCCACGGTTTTAGAATCCTGGCACTCAGAGCCTGATAAAACCGCCGCTATTTATAATGAAAATTACGCTGATAAAATTGTTGTTCCTTATACTCAGCTAAAAATGCTGCTTATTATTGCGAAGCAGTACCATGCCAAGGGCGACACCGCAAAGGCGTTGGTTTACGCAGATAGCGCGCTGAAAATGTTTGATACGGCTATTGCTCAACAACCGAGTGCTGAAGCCTACCGTTATCAAGAGTATCTCGACCTGATGGAGATCTATTACGCCACGGGTAATAAAGAGAAGGCGATGGCGTTGTCTGCGAGATTGCGCAAAGCAACCGGCAATAAAGGAAGCTATTTCCAGTATTCATTATCGGGATTGCTCTCTTTTTATAAGAAAAACGAGCTGACACAGAATTATCAAGAGACGCTTTCAACCTATGTGACGCAGGTCGATAAAATATTCAATTTTGCCCCTTCGCCGCGCATTGAAATGGAGCTGATTAATTTATTAAGCAAGCTTGATGATGTTGCGCTGATGAATAAGCGTATCGATTTGCTGATGAGCGCGCCGGAATATACCTGCTACGACGACAGGTATTGCTACGAGTACAAAATCAAAGCGCTGAAGAATCTCTTTCAGCATAAGCAGAATGCTGTGGCGGAAAAGCATATCGCAACCCTCTCCGCCGAGGCGCAAACCCTGACGTTCGCCGAATGGGAAGATGCAACAAATGAAATAGGTGAAGTACTCAAAGAAATTGGTCATCCTGAGGCAGCGCAAAAATTAGCCGTCAGCGCCGAGGCGATTTACCTCAGCCAGGCAAAAGCCTGGCCTGATGAAGATATGTCGCGTTCCTTTCAAAGGCTTGCGGAGCTTTACGGCTATGGCAACGACACGGTGAATGCCAAACGGGTGTTACACCAGCACGTTCCCTCTCTCGAAGAGGAGGCGATGATCGACCACTACATGAATGCAAAACAGTGGAGTCAGGCAAGGGAATTGATGATTAACGCAGACAGGGTCGATAATAAAAACCTGATGCTGTTACGCCAGATTTGTTCTGAAAACACGCCCGAGTGTCAGGAACATATTACCTTTACGCTGAAAAAATTAACCACGCAGGCGTCGATTACCCGCCAGGACGACACCGGTAATCAGCAGCTTTATCAGATTGGGAATATTTTTCACAGATTGGGTATCATACCGGGAGCGGAACAGCAGGCGTTGATTCAGGCGTTGTATAACAAGGCCGCAGAGCCTAAAAAAGCCACGCCTTAATCGATTTACCCGCCCTGCCACCTTTCTCACATGCGGGAAGGCGGCGGGCGGGAAAAATCAATCGCGGAAGTTTTTGAACTGGAACGGCTGGCCCAGATTGCCGCCGCGCACCAGCGCCATCGCTGCCTGCAGATCGTCGCGGGATTTACCGGTCACACGCACTAACGTAAATTCGAATCCAAACCCACAGAGATTACCGCAAGATATTAATGTTGACCCAACACCGCCTGCCGGAAGACCCGCGCTGGAACGCCCTGCACGAGGAGTTCAGCTTTGACGACGACGACAACCTGCTGGGCATGAACATGCCGCCCGAAGGTGGCGAGCATCAGGCGAAAGTCAAAGGCGACCGCCTGCTGCTACAGGGCAGACCACCACTATGAGTACGGCGAGTCCGGCAATCCCATCGCTGACCGCTGGGGCAAGGCGCAGTGCCGGGAGCACCGATTTGAATGGAACGGCGAGCACCGGCTGGTGCGCTTTACCGACGTGCGCCAGCTTTGCGCGCCACTCGTGGCGCTATGAGTTCGATAATAACGTGACCACCCTATATCCCTGCCCAACGCGAAAATCCTCAGTATCAAGCCTTCTGACACCCCTTTAAGCTGACCGCTTCTCACGGTCGGTATCTGCTTGTTAATCCGGGCTTGTGGGTCAGGCGCTCAAGGAGCGTGAAGTGCGACGCAATGTTTTCGCCTTCCGGCGCGTTTCCTGGCGTAGACGCGATTATCGGCGGCAGGTATCCGGCGATGGTGATGAAGCTCGCGGCACAATAAGGCCTTGGCGGGATGCAAAATCGCCTCCCGCTAAGGCTTCATTCAGCCGCTTTTCATATCACATAAATACGCCTCTTCCACTCCTGTCCAACAGCAGGCGACAGCTCATTTCGTTAGCGAAACGGTGGCTCATTAAACGTGCGTAATTTACGTGAGTGCAAACGATCACCTTCTGCGCGTAGTAAATCAATAGCACGAATACCAATTTGCAAATGTTCTGAAATAGCCCCCTCATAAAACCGGTTTGCCTGCCCGGGCAGTTTAATTTCACCGTGTAAAGGTTTGTCAGAAACACAAAGCAGCGTGCCGTAAGGCACGCGGAAGCGATAGCCCTGGGCTGCAATCGTCGCGCTCTCCATATCAATCGCGACCGCGCGGCTAAGGTTGAATCGCAGCGCCGATGCGGAATAACGAAGCTCCCAGTTACGATCATCCGTGGTGACGACCGTTCCCGTGCGCAGTCGCTGTTTCACCTCTTCGCCGGGCATTCCGCTAACCGCTTTGGTAGCGTCGTACAGCGCACGCTGTACTTCCGCAATGCTTGGAATAGGAATATCAGGCGGCAGAACGGCATCCAGCACATGATCATCGCGTAAGTAGGCATGGGCCAGCACATAATCGCCAATCGCCTGACTTTCTCGTAACCCTCCACAGTGCCCAATCATAAGCCAGACGTCAGGCCGCAACACGGCCAAATGGTCGCAAATCGTTTTAGCATTTGAAGGGCCGACACCGATATTTACCAGCGTAATCCCCTGCCCATCTGCCGTTACCAGGTGCCAGGCGGGCATCTGATGCTTCTTCCAGGCCAGATCGGAAATAGCCTCTTCCGGCGCTTCCGTTTCTGCCGTGATCCAAATTCCGCCAGCACAGGAAAGCGCGACATAGGGACTGTCAGGATCAAGAATTTGGCTGCATCCCCAGCGCACAAACTCATCGACATAGCGGGTGTAGTTGGTAAACAAAACGAAGGGCTGAAAATGTTCAACCGGCGTACCGGTATAGTGCCGTAACCGGGCCAACGAGAAGTCAACACGACGCGCGTCGAAGTGCGATAACGGATAGAATTCGCCGGGGTGGAACAGACCGTCTGCTGTCTCATCGCCAATCTGCGCCAGTTCTGTGGTAGGAAAATGGCGCGTTAGCCCAGCGCTCATAGAACGATCCAGCGTCAGAGCCGAGCCATCGATCACGTAAGGATACGGGATCTCATGGTGCGAGGCCTCCACCGCAATATGCGCGCCATAATCATGGTAAACGAGGTTAAGCTGTTCCAGAAGATAAGCGCGAAATAGCGCAGGCCGCGTAACGGTAGTGGTATAACAGCCAGGATGAGTAAAGCGTCCAAAAGCGCGTGTTTTAGGCGGGTTCGGTGTCGCGCCATCCCAGCTTACAGACAGCGAAGGATAAACAAACAGTCCGTTAAGCCTGGCGTGGGGATCGGGCAGCGTACCGTTATCAACATAGTCAGCGATGGCTTCACGGAGCGCGTTAACCGACTGCTCGTACAGCTCCTCCAGGCGCTCCAGCGCCTGCTCGGGCGTCAGGTTTGTGCCTTTATTTTCCATATTATTCTCCTTAGCGTTCACAGGTGAGGCACGTCATTCGATAGTATGACAGCAAAGGAGGAAACTAAAGGGGTTAGCGTAAGGGTGGCGGCAGTAAACATGAACCCTTTAAAAAGAAAAGAGAACTATCTTAGCGCCACCATCATCGCTCAAAAGAAGGGTACTGGTACAGCCATTTGTTAAGTTCATTACAATTAGTCATATAACCATTTCCCGGCTTTTGCTGACTCGATCAGCATGCTGATAGTGAAATCTGGGACGGGTACAGGCTCCGTTTTCTTGAACGGATGCCATGAAAAAGGGTGATTAGGAAAATAGGTTTCTATTCTGAAGTTACCTCGCTCGACATTGAGTTTCTCGAAGAATTTATTCATGAGATCTTCGGCTTCAAGTTCATCAATGCTCAGATCAGTATCAAGGTCAATCTCTGGTGTTAATTCCACTTGCTTAATGTTGAAAAGATATGTGCCAGCATAAGGCCGTACAAGCTCGTAAACTTGCTGTTCAATATTGTCTACCATAACTTATCATTGCCCCGAGCAATGGTATTGTAGTCGCGTATAGTGCGATATGTTATTTGTGACACATCTGCGGCAAGGATAATTTCCCCGATCAAAGGAATGGAACGTCCAACAAACGGCGCAATGTTACGAACCATAACACGTCTGGCTGTCCATGGGGTGTAACCGCCTAACCATGTCGGAAGGGATATTCCAAAGGGAAATTTTGACTTTTTAAACACTGCACGTGCAGTCCTGGACGCGTATGATGTGCCTTTAGTCGCTCCAGCGGGTTTCGCCCTTGTCCAGAGATTATTACGACCTGATAGCAGAGCAACAACGGCCCCGAAATCTGCAACACCAATCCCAAACTGGCTTGCGGTATTCTCACAAAAAATCATAAACAGAAGTTCGGCAGCAGTCAGATTGGATTTTCCTGCATAGAAGTATGTTCCATTTAGTTCTTCTACTGTATCCATTAGAAACTCTATAGTTGCTATTTTGGTTTACTTATTGTACAGCCTTGTTTCGAATGAAAGAAATCAATCTTTTGGGAAAGAACGGATCAAGATCACGGGAAATATCTGAAATCAGATGAAAGAGACGGTCGCGATTCCCACCAGGGGCATCACCTCGCAAGCTTGTGTGATCGCTCCGTTTGAACCGAACGCATCTATATGTCAGCATACTGATACGGATTTGATCTTGCGGATAGCGGTATCGGTTAATGCCATAGGAGGGGGCTCCATTTACTCAACGAACCGTGAGGCCCCGATTAAGCCCCCAAAAACCATGGATGTCAAAAAACCCGGTAAACCTTCTCAGGTCAACCGGGTAAAGATAAGTTATTGTTTTTTTAAACGTCTCCGGACTCGCTGGGATATCCCGAAACTAAAATTTGGCTCCTCTGACTGGACTCGAACCAGTGACATACGGATTAACAGTCCGCCGTTCTACCGACTGAACTACAGAGGAATCGTGTGAACGGGGCGAATATTAACGAGGTGCCCCTGGCTTGTCAAAGCCTGTTTTCACAAAAAAAGTTCGTTTGCTGCTTTATTCCACACTTCGGTTAAAATTCACCGTTTCCTGATGATTTTCACAGCAAAAAGCGCTTACTCCCTCTTTACGCGCGGGTACCTCCACAGCCAGCGCCCGCTTACCAGACGCCAGTAAAACAGTGCGCCGCGCACGGCCCAGTCAAGAAACATCCCCAGCCAAACCCCTACAACCCCCATACCCAGCACAATACCAAGCGTATACCCTGCCACAACGCGACAGCCCCACATCCCCAGCATCGATACCCACATCGCAAATCGCACATCGCGCGCGCCTTTAAAACCCGACGGCAACACCCACGCGGCCGCCCAAATTGGCATAAAGGCAGCATTAAGCCAGAGCAGAACTTTCACTACCTCTTTTACGTCCTGCTCCTGGGTATAAAATGAGGCAAACAGACCCGCGAACGGCGCCGTCCCCCAGGCAATTGCCGTAAGTACGATAGTCGACATCCAGAATACATGGCGCAGTTGACGCTCTGCCTGACCAATTTGCCCGGTACCAAGACGCTTACCGGTGATAATAGTCGACGCCGAACCAAGGGCGTTACCCGGCAGGTTGATAAGCGCCGCCACGGAAAAGGCAATAAAGTTACCCGCAATAACGTTAGTGCCCATTCCTGCGACAAACATTTGCGTCAGTAGCTTGCCACCGTTGAACAGCACTGATTCAATGCTCGCCGGAATACCGATACCCATCACTTCCCAGATAATGCCGAAATTCAGCGGCTTCAGATAGCTTTTCAGCGGAATACGCAGCGCCGGATTAAAACCAATCATCAGCACCCAAATAATCGCTACCGCGCCGATGTAGCGCGAAATGGTTAATCCCAGCCCCGCGCCGGCAAAACCCAGCCCTTGCCAGGAGAAAGCCCCGTAAATCAGGATGCTGCTGATGATAATATTGAGAATGTTCATCCCGCCGTTAATCATCAACGGGATTTTCGTATTCCCTGCCCCACGCAGCGCGCCGCTACCGATTAGCGCAATTGCCGCAGCCGGATAACTCAGCACCGTCAGTTCAAGGTACGTTAACGCCAGCCCCTTTACTTCTGGCGTCGCCTCGCCTGCGACAATATTAATAATTTCACTGCCGAAATAATGAATGACCACTGCCAGCACAACGGCAAATAGCGTCATAATCACCAGCGACTGGCGCGCCGCCGCCCTTGCCCGTCGCCTGTCGCGCTTGCCCAGGCTAAAGGCAACCACCACCGTAGTACCAAGATCGATAGCCGCAAAAAAAGCCATAATTACCATATTAAAACTGTCGGCAAGCCCCACGCCCGCCATTGCTTCCTTGCCCAGCCAACTGACGAGAAAAGTACTGAGCACGCCCATTAGCAAAACACAGGTATTTTCCAGAAAAATGGGGACAGCAAGTGGGGTGATTTCACGCCAGAACAACACTTTGTAGCTCTTGCGTTTGGCATACCAGGGCGTACGGACGACAGCCTGGCGTAAGGCAGTGGAGACGTTCAAAATGGACCTTAAAGAAGAGAGTTGAAACCACATTTCAATAATGAGCGAGAAATCGTAAGGCTGCAAAGCTTTTTGCAGAAAAAATGTCTGCAAATGCAACAAAGTGATGAGATAACCCGCAATCGAATCTGTAAGAGGTTAAATGGGGTTTGACAAAAATTTTTCCGCCGCTAATATACGACCCCACACGATTCCTCTGTAGTTCAGTCGGTAGAACGGCGGACTGTTAATCCGTATGTCACTGGTTCGAGTCCAGTCAGAGGAGCCAAATTTTAGTTTCGGGACATCCCAGCGAGTCCAGAGACGTTTAAAAAACAAGAACTTATCTTTACCCGGTTGTCCTGTGAAGGATTGCCGGGTTTCTTGACATCCATAGTTTTTGGGGGCTTAATCGGGGGCCTCACGGTTCGTTGAGAAAATGGAGCCCCCACCTATGGCATTAACCGATACCGCTATCCGCAAGATCAAACCCACCGAGAAATCTTCAAGATTACCGACAGTTCAGGACTCTACCTGCTGATCAAACCCAACGGCTCAAAGCTCTGGTATATGAAGTACCGCATCGATGGCAAAGAGAAAAAGCTGGCTTTTGGCCCCTATGCGGTGAAAAAACAGTTAATCAGGTCGAACCCTGCGCAAAATCTGGATGGTGAGTTCACGCCGCCTGAAACACAGCATTACCCGGCCCTGCCCCTTGAGAAACTGCCTGAATGTTTGTCGCGAACGGATAATTAGAGAGGGATAATATCTCCACTAAGCTCTCTCATACCACCCTTTCGAACGATTCACCACCCGCACAACCAGCAGCATCACCGGCACCTCAATGAGCACCCCAACCACGGTCGCCAGCGCCGCACCGGAATGAAAACCAAACAGGCTGATTGCCGCTGCGACAGCCAGTTCAAAGAAGTTCGATGCGCCGATCAGGCTGGATGGACAGGCAATATTGTGCTTTTCGCCCACCAGTCGATTCAACCCATAGGCCAGTGCCGAGTTAAACAGCACCTGAATCAGAATTGGCACCGCCAGCAGGGCAATGACCAGCGGCTGTTGCAGAATGGCTTCGCCCTGAAACGCAAACAGTAACACCAGCGTTGCCAGTAATGCCGCCATTGACCACGGGCCGATTTTCGTCAGCGCATTATCGAATGCCACTTGTCCCTTGCGTAGCAGGGCCTTACGCCAGAGCTGGGCCAGAATAACCGGCACAACGATGTACAGTACCACGGAGGTTAACAGGGTGGCCCACGGCACGATGATTGAGGACAAGCCGAGCAGCAGCCCAACAATCGGCGCAAAGGCGAAAATCATGATGGCATCGTTCAGCGCCACCTGCGACAGCGTGAAATAAGGGTCGCCGTTGGTGAGTCGGCTCCAGACAAACACCATTGCCGTACAGGGCGCGGCGGCCAGCAGAATAAGCCCGGCAATGTAGCTGTCAAGCTGATCGGCTGGCAACCACGGCGCAAATAAATAACGGATAAACAGCCAGCCGAGCAGCGCCATTGAGAATGGTTTAACCAGCCAGTTGATAAACAACGTTACGCCGATCCCGCGCCAGTGCGCTTTGACCTGCCCCAAAGCACCGAAATCAATGCGCAGCAGCATCGGAATAATCATTATCCAGATAAGCAGACCGACCGGCAAATTGACGCGAGCGATCTCCAGACCGCCGATAACGCGAAAGACGCTCGGCACCACCTGTCCGAGCAGAATACCGATGGCGATGCAGAGCGCAACCCAGACGCTCAGGTAACGTTCAAACAGGTTCATGGCCGGAGCGGCCTGGGTTTGTGCGGACATGTCAGGCTCCTTTGGGTTTATTTTCCGGTAGTGCTCAGTTGTAGTAAACGCTCAACGCCGACAGGCTCTTCCGCCTGTAGCGGCACCAGCGCACAGCGTCGGGTATGGTGGGTACAGACGGCATCAATCTGCGACCGTTCGCGTTCGGCACGCTGGCGCAGCAGCGGCGATGTAGTCGGCGTATTGATCAGGCTGTTATTAATGACCCAGCCCCACGGTTCAATCCCCGCGCGACGCAGGTCGTCCTGCAAATGAGCGGCTTCCAGCACCGGCGTGGTTTCCGCCAGCGTGGCGATGAGAACTTTCGTCTGATCGCTGTCCTGCAGGCGCATCATGGGCGTCAGTACGGGCTGACCGTGTTCCCCGGCCAGTCGGGCAATCTCACGGTGGTAAGCGCCGGTGGCGTCAAGCAGTAGCAATGTATGGCCGGTTGGCGCTGTATCCATAACGACAAACTGCTTACCCGCTTCCTGAATGATGCGTGAAAAAGCCTGAAACACGGCAATTTCTTCCGTACAGGGAGAACGCAGATCTTCTTCAAGAACGGCACGCCCCTGTTCGTCGAGGTTTTTACCCTGCTCAGCCATCACCTGCTGCCGGTAACGCTCGGTTTCAGCCTGCGGGTCGATACGGCTGACGCTCAGACCGTCGAATGAGCCGTCCAGCGTGTCAGTCAGGTGCGCCGCCGGATCGGATGTGGACAGGTGAACAGGATAGCCGCGACGAGCCAGTTCAACAGCAATCGCCGCTGCCAGCGTAGTTTTCCCCACGCCGCCTTTGCCCATCAGCATGATCAGGCCATGTCCCTGCGACGCGAATCCGTCGATCAGTGATGACAACGAAGGAAGATCTACGGGGGAGATATCTCCGACTTCCGCCGGGGTGCCAGTTGAACTGTCGTCCAGCAGACTCCGTAATGCCGCCAGCCCCACCATATTGAACGGTTTTAACGGCAGGCGATCGCAGGGCAATGCGCGCAGGTTATCAGGTAAATGTTGCAGCGCCTGTTGTTCACGCTGATACAGTGCCTGCGCCAGCTTATCGCGAGCGGTTTCCTGCTCAGGCAACAGGCCGTTAATGACCAGATACTGCTGCGTCAGACCAATGGCGGCCAGTTCGTCATAGGTACGCGATACTTCTTTCAGTGTTGCGGTTTGCGCTCTGGCGACCAGCACCATCCGCGTCAGTTCCGCATTCGCCAGTGCGTCTACGGCGGCGCGATACTGGCTGCGCTGTTTTTCCAGCCCGGCCAGCGGGCCGAGACAGGACGCACCGTGCTGGCTGTTGTCGAGATAACCGCTCCACGCGCCGGGCAGTTGCAGCATTCGTAGCGTATGCCCGGTTGGCGCGGTGTCGAACACAATATGATCGTACTCATCGCGCAGTTGCTGATTAGTCAGCAGCGCGGTGAATTCGTCAAAGGCGGCAATCTCGGTGGTACAGGCACCGGAGAGCTGTTCCTCAATACCCGCCACGATATCGTCCGGCAGAATTCCACGCACCGGTCCAACAATATGCTCACGGTATGCCGCTGCGGCAGCGGACGGATCGACTTCCAGCGCAGCCAGTCCGTTGACCGCTGCAATCGGGGTTATCTGATGACCGATAGTCTGTTCAAATACCTGCGCCACATTGGAAGCCGGATCGGTGCTGACCAACAGTACACGTTTGCCAGAGGCGGTCAGATGAATCGCGGTAGCGCAGGCCAGCGATGTTTTACCCACACCGCCTTTACCGGTAAAAAACAAAAAGGGGGGCACCTGCCGAAGCATCAGCATAAAAAAGACTCCTTTAAATTAAATAAAGCGGGAAATCAGTCCATCAGCAGCACTTATCGCCACCGCAACAGGAGGAAGTCGCTGGCGTAAAACTCGAATAGACGGTAAGCCCCATCCAGCGCGCCAGTTCCTCTCTGCGAGGGTAACGACCAGCCAGTGCGACTTCACCATCCACCAGAATCAGCGGTAGCGCCTCTTTGCCGGAACGGGCCAGAAAGCCTTTAACGATTTCGTTCTGTGCGAAGAGCAATGGTTGCTGTGCCAGATTGAAACGCTCAATATTGACGCCCTGCGTTCTGGCCCACTCAAAATCAGCGGCAAACGCGACCAGCGCCGGATCGGTTTCCGGGCCACAGACGCCGGAAGAACAGCATAAAGCGGGATCGAAAATCTGAATCGTCTTCATTTGACTCTCCATCAATTATTGAAATACAGGTCGTTAAAAAATTTCGCCAATACGATCCAGTTCGACTTTCAGACGAGCGCGATCGTGCAGCAATTCATTCAGCGGCAGCGCCAGAAAAGCTTCAATACGCGCACGTAATGTCTGGTAAGCAGTGACAAAAGCCGCATCGATTTCGGCATCGCTACCGGTAGCATGAGCCGGATCGTCAACGCCCCAATGGGTACGCATCACGTTACCGAGCCAGGCCGGACAGGTTTCTCCGGCAGCGTTTGAACAGACTGTCACGACAGTATCCGGCGTCTGCGGCAGATCGTTCCACGATTTGCTGAAATAGCCTTCTGTTGAAATGCCTTCCCGCGCCAACAACGCCAATGCTCGGGGATGTACGTAACCCGCCGGGTGACTGCCTGCGCTCATGGCGCGCCATCCGGCAGGAGCCAGATGGTTAAACGTGGCTTCGGCCAGCACGGAACGGCAGGAGTTGCCGGTACAGAGAAAAAGTACGTTCATGATTTACTCTTTTTCGTGGTGTTGAGTGGTGGTAAAACGGCTTCTGAGCAGGAAGAAGCCGAACGAAAACCTGCGCATTGTTCCGGGTGGCCTGAGCAGCACTCCTCGGTCAGCCAGCCGATTAAATCCAGCATCAGTGGGATGTTGGCACGATAACGCTGGTAACGACCTTCCTGTTCTACCGTCAGCATCCCGGCCTGCGTCAACGCCTTTAAATGAAACGATAAGTTAGTCGGCGGGATATCCAGCGTTGAAGCGATCTCCCCGGCAACCATGCCCTCGGTACCCATTTTGATCAGTAGGCGATATACATCCAGACGCACGCCGGAGGAGAGGGATTCAAAGATGGTTGTGGCAGTTTGTTTGTTCATAATGTGGGGCGGCCCTCTATGATTCAATACTTCAATCATTATTGAATAATCGAATTAATTCAAGTATCCGTTAATAATATCTAGTGGAAATGGCAAGATGGGGGGAAATAATCCCACTTTTAAAATGTGATAAAAATCACATTCTTAGTGCATCATTACGATCGGGGCTTTTATAAGGGCCTTATTTTGAATTTAGAAAATAAATATTTTATTATTCAATGAGATAAAAAACGCACCCAGTCAGAGGAGCCAAATTCCTGTTTTCAGGCATCTCAGCATGTCTCAATAGTATTTTGATTCAGAGAGTTAGCGTAGAAAACTGTCTCAGTGCATATTGATTTATCTCTCCGCATCGGGACAAATTGGTGGTCTGATTTGGGGTCACTTCAGTTCGATAAAGGAGTGACCACCACATGCCCCTTACTGACAGTAAAATCCGCGCTACTAAACCTTCACCAACTCCCTTTAAACTGATCGCTTCTCACGGTCTGTTTCTGCTTATCAATCCGGGCGGTTCCCGCCTCTGGTATCTCAAATATCATTTCGACCGAAAAGAATACTCGGCGCGGTGGATAAGAGAGCCTTGCAGACGCATATGAAAAACCTCCGGCGATACCGGAGAAAAGATTTATGACTTTGAGCTTAATCGGAGGGCTCACGGTTCGCTGAGAAATGGAGCCCCTGCCATGACACTCACTACTAATACAGATACTCCAGCCCATGAAAACCAGCAATGTGGCGGGATATTTAAAGGCCAGACCTGCCCGCGCTAATGTTGACCGGCATTCCGGAACGGCGCTCCAGCACCTCATTAACCCGCGAAGTATCAACGTCATCCCCTTTGATAAACGTGCGCAGCACTGGCGTAACGGGCAATGGAACTTTTTTGTCTGACTCAAATTCAGCACGGTTGCGAGAAAGCGGTTCGTGTACCTCCAGCCAACGACTGCCATCCGGCTCTACCGAAAATTTAACGGGCCTGTCGATAATCTGAACGCGGGTTCCTACAGGAATATGGTCGAATAAATATTTAATATCGTCATTGCGTAAACGGATACAGCCCTGACTGACGCGAAGGCCAATGCCAAAGTTAGCGTTAGTGCCATGGATGGCATATAACCTGCCGATATATATTGCGTATAGCCCCATAGGGTTATCCGGCCCCGCAGGCACCATCGCGGGCAGCGTTTTTCCCTCTTTAGCATATTCCCGACGCGTATTAGCCGTTGGCACCCAAACCGGGCCATCTTGTTTGCGTTCAACCGCAGTTACCCAGTTGCGCGGCGTTTCACGGCCAGCCTGACCAATACCAATGGGTAGCACCTCAACCGTATTCGTGCCTGCGGGATAATAATAAAGGCGCATCTCGGCGACGTTTACCACAATACCTTCACGAACGGTGTCAGGCAGAATCAACTGCTGCGGCACCACCAGTGTGGAACCAGACTGAGGTAAAAACACATCCACGCCGGGATTCGCTTCAAGCATATTACTCAGCCCCTGACCGTAGCGGGCGGCAAATGACTCTAAGGGCTGAGTATTGTTCTGCGGTACGGCGATTGTGACAGGCTGTCCTACCAGACGACTGCCTTCGGGCGGCAACGGATAGCTTATAGCCAGCGAGAAATGGCTTACCAACAAGACGAAAAACGGAAAAAAAGGTGTGATACGACGCATTATATCCCTTCCTTTGTCGCGGCAGGTGTGCGTTAAGTATAGCTTTTTTCTCACATGGCTGGTGTTGTGCGCCCGGGTTATGTTGCGCTTGCGTTCCTCTCCGGCAGGACAATATTACTGGCCGCTAACTCCCCCATATTGTGGAACATGGCGCACGCGGCTTCCACGATCGGCATCGCCAGCGCCGCGCCGCTTCCTTCACCTAACCGCATCGCCATATGCAAATAGGGTTCCATAGACAAATGCGCGAGCGCGATGCGGGCACCCTTTTCCGCCGAAAAGTGCGACGGGATCAGATAAGGTCTCACCGCAGGCGCAATCTGACAGGCCGCCAGCGCTGCCGAGTAGGAAAGAAAGCCATCCAGCAATACGGGTAAGCCACACCTTGCCGCACCAAGCATCACGCCGGTCATCCCGACCAGATCGAAACCACCCACCTTCGACAACACATCAATGCCATCGCGCGGATTGGGCTGATTAATCGCAATCGCCCGCCGCACGACGTCCACTTTATTATCGATGCGAGAAGGCGGAAGATTCGCGCCAATCCCCACCACCTCTTTTGCATCACTTCCTGTAAAAACGCTGACCATCGCGGCGGCTGGCGTAGTGTTCGCCATTCCCAGCTCCCCTACGCCAAATAAGGTCACGCCGCGTTGCGCCAGGTCGCAGGTGTAGCGGGAAACCTCCAGCAAAAGCGCCTCAGCCTGCGAGCGACTCATCGCCGGGCCAACGGCAATATTTCCGCAGCCGCGCGCGACGCGCATATTAACTACGCCAGGAATAGGTTCAGCATCAATACCAACATCAATGACATGCACCTTCGCACCGGCCTGAGCGGCAAGCACGCATACGCCGGTTGTTCCCTGCGTCATATTCGCCGCCTGAATCGCCGTCACGATTTTGGGCGAAACCGCTACGCCTTCATCCCAGACGCCATGGTCGGCGCACATCACCAGCACCGCCTTTTCACCTACCTGCGGCGTACCGTTAAGACCCGGCATTCCTGCGAGCTGAACGGCTAAGGTTTCCAGTCTGCCCAGGCTGCCCGGCGGTTTGAGCAGGCCGTCAATATGTTGCTGCGCACGCGCCATCGCCTCGGCGTCCGGCGCAGGAATGTCACGGAGTAAAGCGTGTAGTGTCTGCATAAGATGTCTCGTCCGTAATAATCGGCTCATAACAGAGCCAGCAGAAAGATCAGTTCGCCAAGTTCGATCGCCGCGCCCAGCGTATCGCCGGTTTGACCGCCAAGCGTACGTTTAAGCAACTGGCCAAGGATGAAAATCGCCGCGCATGTGACCACCATTGCGGCCAACCCTTGCATACCAGGCAGTAATACCGTGGCGACGATTACCGCCAATCCCAGAGTAATGCAGGTTTGCCGTCCGCTGACTTTACCGATAAATACATTGCCAAGCCCCTCTTCACGGGCGTAGCGATGACGGTACATCAATAAAACGGCGCTGCCGCGCCCAGCCGCACAGGCCGCCGCCAACGCCGCCAACATTGGCGTTCCACGTAACGCCAGTTCGCTGACCACCAGAATTTTTGCCAGTAGCACAAAAATAAGCGCCAGCCCGCCATGGGTTCCCAGACGACTATCACGCATAATCTCCAGCATTCGCTCACGGCGGCGCGCGGAAAAAATACCATCGCAGGTATCGGCCAGCCCATCCAGGTGAAAACCACCTGTCAGCAGCGCCAGCGCCAGAATACAGAGCAACGCCGCTAGCGGAATACCACACCAGGGTTGCAGGAGGATGAAAATCAGGCCGCTTACCCCTCCCAGAATCAACCCGATAAAGGGAAACATCACGATCCCACGCGAATACTGCTCGAAATCCAGTCCCTGCGACCAGCGTGACGGCACGGGCAAGCGGCTAATAAAAGCGAGCATGGCCCAAAACAGCTTACTCATTTAATTTTGACTCCAATACCTGAGACTACCAGCCAGACCTCATCCGCCGCTGCCGCCAGTCGTTGGTTGACCCGACCGGCAATATCACGAAAATGGCGCGCCAGACGGTTTTCCGGGACGATCCCCATTCCCACCTCATTTGTCACCAGTACCACTTTCGCCGGGCAGCGCTGGCAGGCTGCAATTAAAATCTGAATTTCATCGTCAATGGCGCGCTCCATCGCTGCATAATCCCATTGTTCGGGATCGTTTTCGCCTCCCAGCGCAAACAGCAGATTCGTCACCATGGTGGTAATACATTCCAGCAAAATCGCGTCGTCAGGGGCAAGATCCGCGGTAATCAACGTATCAAGATGCCGCCAGCATTCTGCGGTCCGCCAGTGTGCCGGCCTGCCATCTTTATGATGCTGAATTCTCGCCGCCATCTCGTCATCAAGAATGTGCGAGGTGGCGATATACAGTACCTGCGGCGCATCGCCAATTAAGGTTTCAGCATGACGGCTTTTACCACTACGCGCCCCGCCCGTCACCAGAATCATCATACCGGCTCCTGATGTTGTTGCATGATGTTATAAATTTCATCAATATCAATATGTTGCCGCATCGCTTCCGCCAGCAGATCAAATTGCCGCGCTTTATGCTCCGCATAACAAAAAGTCGTTTCCCACGGCGCAAGCCCTTTTCGCGCCCGTAACCCATTGACCACCGCACGGGTAAACGCATCGCTGTCAAACAGGCCGTGAAGGTAAGTGCCAAACGCCAGTCCGTCGGCGGTGACCGCGCCATCCGCCACAGAGCATCCATTTTTCTGTAACGTCATGGCCGTACAGCATCCTTCCTGCAGCACCGTTTCCCCCATGTGAATTTCATAACCGCGTACCGGTAGCCCCGCCGCGGCAGCCAGCCAGCCGGGCAGCTCGCCTGACATTGTCGCGTTAACCTGCGTCGTGGTTTTATCCTGTGCAAAGCGAGTGATCGTATTAAGCAGCCCCAGGCCCGGCTGCGTACCCAGCCCCGACTCCACCTCATCCACAATGGTGTCGCCCAGCATCTGGTAGCCGCCGCAAATCCCCATCACCGGCACGCCCTGCCGATGTGTCTGCAATACCGCATCCGCCATCCCGCTTTCACGCAGCCAGGCGAGGTCGCTCAGCGTATTCTTACTGCCCGGCAGGATCACCAGATCAGCGTCAGTCAACGCTTCCGGGCGGCGAATATAGCGTATGCGCACATCCGGCTGCGCCGCCAGAGCGTTAAAATCCGTAAAGTTAGAAATATGTGGCAGTTGCACAATGGCAATAGTGATATCACGGGGGGCGTTACCGCGATATTTATCGTTTTGCAGCGCGACGCCATCTTCATCTTCCAGATCCACATCCAGCCATGGCATCACTCCCAGGACCGGGACGCCAGTAAGCGATTCGATTTGTTCGATACCGGAATAGAGTAGCGCCACGTCGCCGCGGAATTTGTTGATAATGACGCCCTTTACTCTGTCACGCTCCTGTTTATGCAGCAGCGCCAGCGTGCCATAAATAGCGGCGAATACGCCGCCCCGGTCGATATCCGCCACCAGAATAACCGGACACTGGGCCATTTCCGCCATTCCCATATTGACGATATCGCGATCGCGCAGATTGATTTCCGCCGGGCTTCCGGCGCCTTCCAGCACAATAACGTCATATTCCTGCGCCAGGCTGTTATAGACCGCAAGGATTTGCTCACGCAAACGCGGTTTATAGTCATGGTAACTCACCGCATCCATATTGGTCGCCACTTTCCCCATCAGCACGACCTGCGCCTGGCGATCGCTGGTCGGTTTGAGCAGCACCGGGTTCATACGCACATCTGGCGTGATCCCCGCGGCTTCCGCCTGAAAAATCTGCGCCCGCCCCATCTCTTTACCATCCGGCGTAATACCAGAATTAAGCGCCATATTTTGCGATTTAAACGGCGCGGTACGCAGACCATCCTGATAAAAAATGCGGCATAAACCCGCCGCCAGCACACTTTTGCCGACGTCGGATGCCGTCCCCTGCAACATAACTACCTGCGTCATGACGCCTCCCTGAATACGCGCTTTTGCATTCGATGAAAAAACTCCGTTTCTGTTTTACACAGCGGCAGTCCCAGTTGAGTATGAAGTTTGACCAGCCAGGGCTGGGTTAGCCCCGCTTGTTCCATCGCTTCCGTACACGCGAAAACCTCGCCAGGCGCGCCATGCGTCAGGATCTGGCCATGGCGTAACACGTATACGGCATCGCTAATTTCATAAATAAGATCGATATCATGGCTGGAGATAATGACATGATTTCCCTGCGCCACAATCCGCCTGATGATAGCAAGCATCTGAGTGCGCCCTGCGGGATCGAGACCAGCAGTGGGTTCATCCAGCAATAGATAGCGCGCCTGTAGCACCAGCGCTCCGGCGATAGCCACACGTTTTTTTTGCCCATGACTCAAACACTGAATGGGCTGATGGCGAAAATGTTGGGCGTCAACCAGCGTTAGCGCCTCGTCGACGCGGCGCGTGATTTCCGCCTCCGGCACCCCCAAATTACGTAAACTAAACGCAATATCGCTATCGATATCAGTATAAAAAATCTGCTGTTCAGGGTCCTGAAAAACCGTCGCAACTTGCTGGCGCAGCGCCAGTAGTCCGCGCTTGCTGTAATCCAGCGGTTTTCCCTGCCACAACACGGCCCCTTTTTGCGGACGCAACAGGCCGCTCAGGTTCATAAAAAGCGTAGACTTCCCACAGCCGTTCGCGCCCACCAAACCGGTAACAGGCGAAAGCGAAAAATCCAGATTTAACCCTTTAAGTACCGGCTCATCCTGATAACGAAACCACAGGTCTGAAGTGGCAAGCATAATAGTCCTTACAGGTGAAAATCACCCTGATACAGTTTGATATCCAGCGTGGTGGTCATTTGCTGATAACGCATTAACACTCGCGTAAACAGGAGTCCAGCCAGCATCGCCAGAGATCGATAGCCGTTCGGCAGGCTGCAATAACCAAAACGCAGCGTTTGCGCGCGACGGATTGCCACCGCCTCATCCAGAAGAATAAAGAGAAAGCGCCACGTTAACAGGATTTGCTCGGTAAGCAGGCGTGGAATATGCGCGCGCTTAAGCAAGCTAATTAACTGCGGAAACGGTAGGTTCATCACCAGCCACAACGTCGCGGACAGCGCCGTCAGGCTACGCCAGAACGTTTCATTCGCCGTAACCACGCCCGCACGGGTAATCCCGATCCAGTACGGCCCGACAGAGATGCCAGCCAGCAGCATTTGCGGCTCGCGGCTGATGCTGAAGATAATCGTTATCACGCCGACCAACAAAAATCCAAAAGGTATCGCCATCCATCGACACCAGCGCCAGAGGGATATGCGCAATAGCCAACAGCTCAATCCGGCAATGATCAGCAGCTCAATGCCCTGCCCTACAGGCGGCAGAACAAACGCCAGTATCATCATCGCCAGCCACAGCAAAAACTTGCGCTGCGGCGCAACGTGTGCCCAGCGGCTTTGATAGCTGAGTCGATCAAGCCCGGTCATCACGGCGTTGTTTACCTTTGCAATACCCCAGGATATAAAAAATCACCGCCGCGCCAAGAGAGCCCTGAAGGGTAAACAGCAGGCTTTCAATTTCACCGCTGGCAGGTTCATATAACGGCTGAAACCAGGGTTTATACTGCGGCGCAATAGCCTGAATCTGGCTTTCCGCTTCGCCGTCTGAACCGCCATATTCACCGCCATGGTTAATAAAAAACGGCAGAATCACCAGCGCCACCACCATCGCTAACAACATCAACGTTTTTTTCATTTTAATGTCCTTGTACGGTAATCACTTGCCGTTTGGTTAACTGGTCATAAATCATGACGGTTAATAAACCTTCAGCAATGGCGACAGGAATCTGTGTGAGGCAGAAAATTCCCATAAATTTCACAACAGACCCTGTCGCTCCGGCATGGGGATCGGGAAACGCAACGCCAAGCTGGACTGAAGTCACAAAATAGGTCGCCAAATCCGCCAGCATCGCGCACAGAAAAACGGCGACATCGCGGCGCAGTCCGGCACGGCAGGCCATTTTCCACACCAGATAACCGACAACCGGGCCAATCACCGCCATCGACATTCCGTTTGCGCCAAGCGTCGTCAGGCCGCCGTGCGCCAGCAACAGCGCCTGAAACAACAGCACAACCGCACCGAGAATCGCCACCACCCCGGGCCCGAACAAGATAACCGCCAGACCAACGCCGGTCGGATGTGAACAACTCCCCGTTACCGACGGAATTTTGAGCGCGGACAGGACAAAAATAAACGCGCCGCACAGCGCCAGCAGTACCTTCTGATGATTATCCTCCCGCACAATACGCCGTAAGCGCACCAGTCCATACCACAAGCAGGGTAAAAACAGTAACCACCAGGCCAGCGCCCACACTGGCGGTAAAAAGCCCTCCATGATATGCATCGCAAACGCCTGTTGCGGGACAACCATCAGCAATAGCGCTGCAGCCAGTCCACTGAAAGACAACTGTCGAAGCTGCTGTTCAAGTTTCATTCTGCATACTCCCACTGTTTATTGACCAGAATGGTCGAAAAATAGGGCAACGGTCGATCATCGTTGACCTCGTGGAGATGGCGCCAGCACTGCTCGCCGGGCAGTGTGGCCTCGGACATCATTAAGGCGCATTCCAGCAGGCCAGCCTGCGCCAGCAACGCTTTAATACGGGCGAACCGGCCATACACTTTCATCAACACCAGGCTATCATGCTGTTGTAGCGCCTGGGCTATTTCCGCTTCCGGCGCGGTACAAGAAATAACCGCCAGCGATTGCCGTTCTATGGCGAGCGGCATTTTCGCGCGGGCGGCTATCGCGGCGAAGGACGTGACGCCGGGGACAATCTCCAGCCACTCCGGGCAGCCGATTCGCTGGAGTAAAAAAATCCAGGTACTGAATAGCATCGCATCGCCCAGGGTAATAAAACCGACCTGTTTACCCGCTTCCACCTCTGCGGTAAGCGCGGCGGCAACCTCGTTCCAGACTGCTTCTTTCTCGGCGCCGTCAGCGCTCATAGGGAAATGGCAACAACGTACTTCCGTCTGCTCGCCGAGATAGTCGCGCACAATCGACAGCGCCAGACTATCGCCCCCCTTACGACCGGCGGGCGCATACAGAATGTCCAGCGAGCCAAGAATCCGCGCTGCGCGGACGGTTATCAGGTCGGGCGCACCTGGCCCGGTACTTAATGCGTATAATTTACCGTTCATGCCGCCTCCTCTACCGCCATGTTCAGCGCCTGGTGCAAATGCGCGACAAACATCGCCCGGATAGCCGGGTTTTCTCCCAGCCCGCTCAGCCACGGCGTCGCCGGAATGCCCGCCGCGTTAAAGCGCATTTTCCATGAGTCGCCGTCGTCTGAAGCCATATCATTAATGGCGTGATCGCCCGCCACCAGCATTAATGGCATCAAATGTACGCCGGTGACGCCTTCGTCACGCAGGCTGTCGATCAGGATGTCGACCTCCGGGTAGCTTTCTACGGCGCCGACGCGCGCCGGAAAGCGCTGCGCGGTCATCATATGATCGAGACAGGCATAAGCTGCGAATGCGTGATGGCTGGCGCCGTGGCCCATAAAAACGACTTTCTCCGTTTGTCTGAGCGATGGCATCTGTTGTCGCAACGCCTGCATTAGCTGCACATAATCGTTATGGCTGCTCAGCAGCGGCACGCCCAGCGTCAGGCGAGTGAATAACGGACGCAAGAGTTGTACCTCACGGACAATTTTTTCATATTCGTCGCCGTTAATAATGTGCAACGACTGAATCGCCACGTCCTGATATCCCTGTGCGGCAAGCTTTTGCAAAGCCTGTAATGGCGTATCGATGTCGATACCGTCACGCTGGCGAAGCTTGCGAATGATCATTCCGGAAGTGAAGGCGCGAAACAGGTCGCGATCGGGACAGGACGCCGCCAGATCACGTTCGCACGCCACAATGTTTTTTTCACAGGTGTCGTGATAGCTGGTGCCAAAACTGACTACCAGAAGCGCTTTTTTCATTTTTACTCCTTAGCTGCGGCCAGCCAGCGCGATAAACGCTGCGCAAAGGCGGCCTGGCTTTCCAGTAACTCATCACCCGTCACAAGCGGCGTCGGGCGCGCAATAACGATGCAGGGAATGCCCGCATCCAGACAGGGCTGAACTTTTTCCTGATATCCCCCCTCCGCGCCGGACGCTTTGGTAATGACTACGTCGGCCCGGCACTGGTGGTAAAACGCGGCGTTAAAATCAGCGCTGAACGGCCCACACAGTGCGAAAATTTCTCCAACGCCGAACCCCAGTTCGCTGCAGCGTTGAATCACCTCCGCCACGGGCAGTACGCGCGCCAGCAACGTTTTTTCCGCCAGCCCGGCACGCCAGACGGCCAGATCTTTACTGCCGGTTGTCAGTAACACGCGCGGACCAAAACGCCTCGCTATCTCGCAGGCATCGGCAATACTACGCGCCGTATAGAGAAGCGGATGCGTCAGATTGCTAAGCTGCTCCGGACGCTGATAACGACTTAACAACACGCCCGCCGTTTCACAGGCGCGAAGGAGGTTATGGCTAACCATTTCTGCATAAGGATGCGATGCATCTATTACCCAGCGAGTACGGTTTTCTTTTAGCCAGGCGACCATCTGCCCGTATTCCAGACGACCACAGCGCACCTGTCCTTTAATGTCGCCAGCCAGCGCTTTTCCGGCTGGCGTCGCAACAGATAAGGTGTACGCGACGTTCGCCGCATCCAGTTGTCGGCATAACGCGCGCGCATCGCTGGTGCCGCCCACCACCAGCACTTCCCCCTCATTCACAGCGTGTAACCTCGCGGCGTTACCATCAGCCCATCCTGAACATAGGTCGTTTTATTACCAACGATGACCAGACTGGTCATATCTACCGGTTCAAAATCCATATCGCCGAGCGTAGTCAGCCATTTTTCCTCTTTCTTACGTCCGGCGGATTTCACCACGCCAACCGGCGTTTGCGCGCTTTTACTGGCGGCAAGCAGGTCAAACGCGCGCGCCAGATGCCCTTCGCGCCCGCGGCTGCGCGGATTGTAAAAACAGATAACGAAGTCGGCTTCGCCTGCGGCAACAATGCGTTTTTCAATCACCGGCCACGGGGTCAGCAGGTCGCTGAGGCTGATATGGCAGAAGTCATGCATCAGCGGCGCGCCCAGTAAAGAGGCGGCGGCGATGCTGGCGGTCATGCCAGGAATGAGCCGCACCTCGACGTCCAGTTTTTGCTTGCCGACCAGCTCCAGCACCAGCCCCGCCATGCCGTAAATACCGGCGTCGCCGCTGCTAATCAGCGCCACGTTATGACCGGCCTGCGCCAGTTCAATAGCCGCCTGGCAGCGTTCAATTTCCTTACACATGCCGGTCTTGATCACCTGTTTGTCGCCGGTGAATGCTTTCACCAGGTGGGTGTAGGTTTTATAACCGACGACGATTTCCGCCGCCTGTAACGCCTCAATCGCTTCCATGGTCATCATTGACTGTGAGCCAGGGCCAATTCCGATTACGCTTAACATCAGTGTGCAACTCCCAAAGTAATAGTGACGCCCTGTTCGCGCAGGGTTTCGCCTAACAATTGTCCCTGGCTTAATAACCACGCAGCCGGGCCGGATACGCTGCCAACGCCCACCGTTTTTCTGACGAAGCCAGAACCGGGAAAATGGTGTTCGAATTCGCGCAACGCTTCGGCGGTAAAGGTTTTAAAAGGCACGCGGCAGCAGGAGGCGAGCTGAATAAGCCCCGGCTCCCCTTTTTTGAGCGTGACGCTGCCAATCGCTTTTAACGCCAGCGGATCGAGTTTCTGCGCTTCAAGCTGGCGCGCCAGTAATGTTGCTAACAGGGGAAATGGCGTATCGCGGCGACAGCCAATTCCCGCCACCACGCGCTGGGGCACCAGTTTCCAGTGCGGTACGGGAAGCTCAGGGAGGTCATTACGCAAAGAGACGCAGATAAGCGCATCCAGTTCAGGCAGCCGCTGCAAATCATCAACAGGGATAAAACCGCGAATATCGCACTGGTCGATCTCTTCCGTTAGTTCGGCATCCCACCATAGCCCCACACGTTGATGACTGACCAACATCTGGTTAACGGTTTTTACCGCCGTGCGAAGATCGGTCATGCGGGCGTTAAGCTGGAAAGCTAAGGTGTCCAACGCGGACATCTCATTGACATCCGTTGCCGTGGTAATCACCGGATCGGCGCCTAACATTCCTGCCAGGTAACGCGTCAAGGCATTGGCCCCGCCCGCATGACCGGAAAGCAGGCTAATGACATGCTGACCACGTTCATCAATGACGACCACCGCAGGATCGCTGAACTTGTCGTTCACTAACGGCGCCAGGACACGAACGGCAATGCCGGTCGCGCCAATAAAAATAAGCGCGGTATAAGTGGTAAAAGCCTGCCGAGCGGTATTAGCGAATCCGCCATCGAAGGGAATAAATCCCTCTTCCCGCAGTTTATCACTGGTAAAGCAGGTTAACGGCAGCATCGCGGCGAGTCTCTTTGCCAGCGCCACGCCGCCGGGCGTCAGGCAAAACAACGCAATGGATTCAGGCTTTACGGTATTCATGGCTAAAGTCCGCTGCATAAAGTCTTGAGTAGTGATACTCCTTACCCAGAAAATTCCCGACCAGGATTAGCGCCGTCTTACGGATGCCAGCATCACGTACTTTGTCGCTAATATCCGCTAACGTGCCGCGAACGGTCTGACTTTCCGGCCAGGTAGCCTTATAGATGACTGCGACAGGCGTAGTTGCCGGATAACCGCCGGCAATGAGACGTTCCGCCACCCGATGAATACGCTGAACGGAGAGATAAATCGCCATCGACGTCTGGTGACTGGCGAACGCCTCCAGTTGTTCGCGCGCCGGTACTGGCGTACGCCCTTCCAGACGGGTAATAATGAGACTCTGCGATACCTCCGGTACGGTATATTCCACACCCAGCTCCGCCGCAGCGCCGAGAAACGCGCTGACGCCAGGCACTACCTGCCAGTCGATACCACGGCGGGTTAACTCTTCGCCTTGCTCACGTACGGAGCCGTACAGCGAGACATCGCCCGTTTGCAACCGCACCACCGTTTTTCCCGCTTTCACGCCCGCAGCCATCAGCTCGATAATCTGCTCAAGATGCAGTTCGGCGCTGTCGTAGCGTTCTGCCTGCGCGGGGCAGTAATCCAGCAGTTCGGTATTGATCAGCGAACCGGCATAGATAACTATCTGCGCCTGTTGCAGCAGGCGGTAGCCTTTAAGCGTGATCAGCTCGCGATCGCCCGGCCCGGCGCCGACGAACCATACACAGCGTGGATCAAATGTCTCTGACATGGTTTTCTTCCTTCTGACAGGCGATAACAAAAACAGGGTTGTTCGGTTTGAAATAGTGTCCCGCCCCCAGCGGCGTTAACGATGAAAGCTGAAGCTGTACACAGTCCATTCGACATGCGCCGATGTGCGCAAGATGCGCCAGCGCGCTATGGAGGTTTTCCTGCAAGATAAAGGTCATCACCAGACGGCCACCGGGATGCAGATGGCCCATCGCCCAGTCAATCAGCGCCGTCAGATGCCCGCCGCTGCCGCCCATAAACACCGCATCGGCTTTCCCGGTTATGGTCATTGGCGCTTCGCCGGGGAGAATATCGATATTGCCGCAGGCAAAGCGCTGACGATTCTCATCAAGCAGCCGTAGCGCGGCAGGATTACGCTCGATAGCCATCACCTGCAACGAAGGAAATTGCAGCGCCGCTTCAATTGAGACGCTTCCCGTTCCCGCCCCGACGTCAATCAGGTGACTGGCGCGGTGGAGCTCAAGTTTCGACAGTGCCAGCGCCCGTACCGCCTCTTTGGTCATTGGCACGTTCTCGCCGCGCAGAAAAAGCTCATCTTTCATCCAGGATCACCACTGCATTCATTTCATAGTCGGCGTTGACCGCACTGACGGGTAGCCAGTGGATCCGCTCATTTTCCATCGCCAGATTTTCACCAATCACCATTAAGCGATGCCCTTTACCGCGCGCGACCAGCTCCCGCGCGATTTCCCGCGGCCCGCAGCGGGCATCCGTGACCATCGCCACTTTGCGATGGTTCGCCAACTGCTCGAAGCTGACGCAACGACCGTGGCTACTGGTCAACCACATGTCATTCATATCAATTCCAGCCTGTGCGCACAGATACTGTACGGCGCTGATGCCAGGGATAATACGAACCTGTTCGATACCAAAATGCGCCACCAGGCGTGTACCGATGCCATAAAACAGCGGATCGCCGGAGGCCAGCACCACGATCCCTTTATCCCGACGGGCGGCAATCCATGACAACAACGCGCCAATATCCGCGCCCAGCGTAAATCGTTCGCCGCCAAACGCCGGAAACTGCTCCAAATGGCGTTTACCGCCTGCCAGCGCATCGGCGTGGTCTATCGCTTCCAGCGCCGCAGGCGTCATCAAATGCCGTCCAGCGGGCCCCATTCCCACGACCGTTAACATTGCAGCTCCTTAGCAATCTCGTCGACGGGACGATTACTGCCGAGAATATGGTTATCAAAAGAAAACAGGATGGCGTCGCAGACAGGCGGCGTTTTGGTAAAACGCAGCATCTGCATGACTCGCAAACAAATACGCCTGGCAAGATGGTTATAGATATGCCCGAAGCCATATGCTTCAATGTGCTCCATTGCCGCTTCGGTGGTATCGCAATCGCCGACCAGGGTGAGTAACTCCAGCGGCGCGCCCAGTAAAGCTAAATGCGCGACCAGCGTTTCCATGCGCGCATCGGCAATATGGCTATGGGTATGAAAGATCCCGGCGGCGATTTTGATCAATTTTCCAGGATGACCCACCAGCACTATCTGGCAAAATCCCAGCCGTACCGCCTCTTCAATCATGTAGCCGACAAAATTGCTCATGGTGACGACTGCCTGTGTGTCGACGCCCATTTGTTCGCGAACAAACCGTTCGCCGTGGTTGCCCGGCACGAGTATCACCCGCGTTAATCCTGACGCCCGTTTGATCTCCAGCTCCAGCGATAGCGAGCGTTTCCAGCTTTCTTCCGACATCGGCGTCACAATGCCGGTAGTGCCAATAATGGAAATGCCGCCAAGGATGCCAAGCCGCGAGTTATACGTTTTTTGCGCCCGCACTTCGCCTTCCGGGGCAAAAATCTCCACATCGGCCCCACGCGCCGGGCCTATCGCTTCGCGCACCGCTGACTCAATGGTATGGCGCGGCGTACGATTGATGGCGGCGCTCCCGAGCGGCAGCCCAACCCCTTTACGCGTTACCGTACCAATACCTTCGCCGCCAGTGAGCGTAATCTCACCGCTGTCGTTGAGCGTAACGCGGGCAAAAATCAGCATTCCGTGCGTGGCATCCACGTCATCGCCGCCATCTTTACGAATTGCGGCTATCGCCTGCTGGCCTTCAATGTGCGGCGACTCCACGTTCAGGCATAGCGTGACGCCCGACGGCGTGACGATGGAGACCTGATGAATCAGATGTTGACGCAATACCATCAGCGCGGCGACTTTTGCCGCCGCCGTCGCGCAGGAACCGGTGGTATATCCTTTACGTAACGCTTTACCGTGGTGCCAGACCGGCGCGTCAAAAGAAAGCTCGCTCATCAGGCCTCCCGGAGATGATAGAGCAGCGCATTGACGATAGCGGCAGCCACGTTACTGCCGCCTTTACGCCCTAACGCGGCAACCGCGGGGAAATGGCTATGGGTGAGCGCCTCTTTGGACTCCGCCGCGCCGACAAACCCTACCGGTACGCCCACCACGCCGCTCACCGTCACGTTATGTTCAAGCAAACGGAACAGGGCCGTCGGCGCATTACCGAAAACAAAGAGCTTGTTTTTCTCCTCCTCGGCGATAGCGATATCGACGGCGGCCATTGAACGGGTAATCCCCTGCGTTTTTGCGGCGCGCACTACGCGCGGATCGCTGATATAACAGCGACACTCGCCGCCAAACGTCGCCAGTAATCTTTTATTAATGCCGGACAGCGCCATCGTGGTATCGGTATAAATAATGCATGGTTGACGTAGCGCATCACAAAGCTGCTCCAGCGCATCGGCAGAGAACCACAAAATGTCCAGCCAGTCGAAATCGGCGGTGGTATGAATAACCCGCTTGATAATGGCCTCATGGAGCGGACTGGCGAAACGGTAATCAGGACGCGTTTCGCGAATAATGTCGCTAATAATGGTGAAACTGTTGGCCTCAATGGTTTGGGGCTGCTGGATATAATGCATACTGTCGTCCTCAGGCCACGCCAGATAACCCGCACCGCGCCGCAATAAACAGCGCCAGCGCCAGGGTTGAAGCGACCCACATCAATCGAATCGTTCGGGAAATATCGTCCACGGAAATATCGCGCTGCGCGTCGCCGATCCAGGGCTTGTCCACACGCTCGCCAAAGTAGTTATTTGGGCCACCGAGCTGGATACCTAAGGCGCCGGCCACACACGCTTCCGACCAGGCGCAATTTGGGCTACTGTGGTTATAACGGTCACGCCAGCCAATACGCAGCGCCCGCCAACCACTCAGGCGACACAGTCCTGCCGCAATGCCCAGCAACAGCCAGCTCAGTCGGGCAGGAAGATAGTTCGCTACGTCGTCCATACGGGCGCTGACCATACCAATCGCCCGGTATTTTTCATGTTTGTAGCCCACCATTGAATCCAGGGTATTGACGGCTTTGTAGGCCATCGCCAGCGGCGCGCCGCCGAGAAAGAGGAAAAAGAGCGGCGCGATAATGCCGTCAACGGTGTTTTCTGCAACCGTTTCCACCACGGCGCGATTGATCTGCGCTGGCTGAAGTTGCGACGTATCGCGCCCGACGATCCAGGAGAGTTTTATTCGGCTTTCCGCAAGGTCGTTCTCCCGCAACGGTCGCTCAACCTCCTGCGCGGCGCGGGCCAGAGAGCGTCCGGCCAGCGTGGTAAAGATCATCCAGACTTCGACGCTCCAGCCAAACCAGGGGTGAATCCGCTGCGCCAGCGCCAGTACGCCCCATGCCACGCCCCAGGTCGCCCCGACAACCACAACCCACATTACGCCGCCGCCAATCCGCAGCGCTTTATCGCCGGGACAATAGCGACGCACAATACGCTGCACAAACGTGATTAAACGGCCTATCCAGCGTACCGGATGGGGCCAGTGTTGAGGGTCGCCGATGATAAAATCCAGCACCCAGGCGATACACCAGGCAAGGATCGTCATAATATGCGCCTCGCCGCCGCCAGCCAGTGCTGCAACATTTCCGGACGCTGGGCGAAATGGACGTGCAGATAGCTGGCAAACGTGTTGCCTGTCTGCCAGCCGCCGGTCCATTCCTGTAACACGCGACCATCGCGAACCTTACGACAGGCCATAACGGCGGGTGTTTCGGGGATAAAATCTGAGTAGTGAAATTCATGGCCGCGCACTATCTCACCAGGCACCGCCAATAGCGTTGGCTGCATAGCCTGCGCCTCACAGTAACCAAAGCGGGTAAGTCGCTTACCCATTTTGCTGTGACCGGGGATAATATTCGCCATCTGATGAATTTCCCCGCCGCTATCCTCCAGAGTGCTCCCCAAATACATCAGACCGCCACACTCCGCGTAAATCGCCACGCCGCGCTGATGCGCCGCCCGCAAATGTTTTAACATCGCCGTATTTGCCGCCAGCTCTGCGGCGTATAATTCGGGATATCCACCGCCCAGCCAGATCATCTGACAATCAGGCAATACGCGGTCATGCAGTGGGCTAAAACGCACAATGTTAACGCCGGCACGCTCCAGCAAATCGATGTTATCGGGGTAATAAAAGTTAAAGGCTTCATCATCCGCCAGAGCAAGCGTCAGCCCTGCCCCCGCTGTGTTATCGGGGCGTTCAGGCCACATTCCCGCCGGAAGCGCTGATAACACGCTCAGCGAGAGTAGCGCATCCACATCCACTGTTTGTTCCAGCGTGGCGGCAAAATCATGCCATGATTGCTGATTGACGAGGGATTCTCTGGCGGTAATCAACCCCAGGTGGCGTTCAGGTAATGCGATGCCGTCGCAAGGAGGGACATACCCCAGTACCGGCAGTGAGCAATAATGTTCAATGGCATTTTTGAGGAGCTGATAGTGGGCGTCGCTAGTGACGCGATTCACAATCACGCCCGCGAGGTTGAGGGTCGGGTCGAAGTGCTGAAATCCCATAACGGTAGCCGCAAGCGACGTTGAAACAGCCTTGCCGTCCACCAGTAGGATGACCGGGCAACCAAGCTGTTTGGCCATCGCGGCTGTGCTGCAGTAATTGGGGTCGACGCCATAGCCGTCATACAGCCCCATGACGCCTTCAATGACAGCGATATCCGCCTGCCGCATTTGTTCGCAAAATAAGGCGTTGAGAACAGGAGGAGGAAGCATGAAACTGTCAAGATTACGGGACGCCACGCCACAGATAGCGGTATGCCAGCCGGTATCAAGGTAATCTGGCCCAACTTTAAACGGCTGTACGCGCAGCGCGCGTTTTTGCAGCAGCCTCAACAAACCAAGCGTCACCGTGGTTTTGCCGCAACCGCTTCCTGTGCCTGCAAGAATAAATGCGTGATGCCTTGCCGCCATTACCCTGATCCTGTTCAGGGTGGTAGAGGTATACAGGTACGCGCATGTTCAGTCTTTCGACTGTACGCGTCTTCGCAACCCACTTCCCACCGAAGTTGTTGGTTATCACCGACAGGCAGGTCTTCTGGCTTAGCGTCCTCCTCGCCCGTCCTTCCCAATCTTGCGATCAGTGGTCTTTACGGGGTCGTCAGCATCACAGCAGCGGGGGCTGCGGGGGATTTTCACCCCCTTCCCTACCACAAATGTGGCAAACCTGTTGGTTTACGTTATGGCTGTACGGCACACCCATAACGACAATTAATAATGTGCTACGTTTTACATTTCTGTGAGCAATAGCCTGAGCGGTTGCTCATCTGACGTTAATCTACTCATCCTTACCGGTATATTGACGATAAAACGTATCGACAAAGCGTAATAAAACTTATCTTTCCTGACACTGTACTTCATCACAAAAATAAAAACTGGTGCAGTTTATGCCCTAAATTTTATTATTTTGTTGCGCTATGACAATTTATTGTTACACCAGATAAATTTTCTTTCTGAAATGATTAAGATACAAAAGACTATCAAAAATCGGCAATAGCAAAATATTGCTATTCATAACGATGGAGGATGAGAATTCTCATTTATCTGCTGGCGATAAGCCTGCGGCGTAACCTGATAGGTCTGGCGGAAGACTTTGCAAAAATAGCTGGTTTGCGAAAAGCCTAAATTACGCGCAATACTGGCAATACTCCAGTCACTATGGCAAAGCAATTCTCTGGCGCTAACCATTCTCTGGCGGTTTACCCACGCATTAAATCCGATTCCCTGATATTTCTTGAATAGCTTACTGAAGTAATAGGGGCTGAGATAGACATGTGAGGCGACATCCTCAAGACGAAGATCGTCGGACAAATGCGCATCAATATAGCGAAGCGCTTTTTTCATTTTACTGTCATGCGGAGTGGGACCACGAGTGGTTTTATTTGCCTCCGATTGCTGCGGATTGTCTTTGATAACCACGAAATTGAGCTGTTTTTTCAGGCAATTCTCAACAATCAGTTTAAGAAGATCGGCGGAAGCGATAACGCGTGAATAGTCCATCTCTGGCACATTCCGAAATTCATTCAAGAGCTCAGGGTCAGCCTGCCAGCGATCGTCGACATTAAGAATGTTTACCAGCTCCACGTCATTACTTAAACGAACCTGCCCGCATAAAACAAAGCCAACTAAATGCCCTGCGATTACCAGCGGAATAGAAAAATCCGTTAGACCGGCATGACAACGATAAATACAGGGTTGATCGGACTTCGATGCCTCCAGTCCCCCGCAGCGATCGCTCATACGACAACGTGTACTATGCTGGGGATGCTGCCGCATCAACTGACAAAACGGCGTGAAATTGAATAGCTCAGATATTTCATCACCATGAATATTGACAACCACAACCGCCAGACCGGTGGCTTGTGCAAAATCCTGTGCGATTTTATTAATGAGTTCTGAGTTCAGAGCGCTCGCAGAAATCATGATAAAACCCCTCAGTTAATTTATTGTTATAAACAAAACACATTATTTACATTCACTTTTTATTAGCATTATCCTGGCCCTGATAAAAAGTACAATGACAATATCAAAAGTCTCCCATTGCTGGGAGACGTTTTGATCAGTTCGTGAAAGCAGATCACGAAATTATCTCACCTGTTTTTACGATACATCATTGCTGTGAATCTGGTTCGCATTTTCTTACAGTTCACAGCGGTTACAAGGTAAATTCTTACCAATAAAATAGCGATATATGGCTGCTCCGGCACAGGCGCCGATAACAGGCGCGACAATCGGCACGATAAAATAAGGGATCTCTCGCCCACCGCTCATCGCCATGTTCCCCCACCCCGCTAACCATGTGAACAGTTTGGGACCGAAATCACGCGCCGGATTCATTGCAAAACCGGTAAGAGGTCCAGTAGACGCGCCGATAACGGCAACCAGTATCCCAATAAGCAAAGGCGCAAGCGGCCCTTTAGGAATGCCATTGCCATCATCCGTCAATGCCATGATCATGCCCATCAGAATCGACGTAATGACCACTTCCACCAACGCAGCCTGCCATACATTTAGCGCTGCGGCCGGATAGGTACTGAAAATGCTGGCTAATTGCAAACTTTCGACGCTACCGCGCACCATATGATGCGCAGTCTCAAATTCAGTAAAAAGGCTACTATAAAGCACATACGCCAGCAGAGCGCCGCCAAAAGCGCCGGCAAACTGGGCAATAATATAAGGCAATACTTTCTGTTTGGGGAAGCAGGCAAACAGCCACAGCGCAATCGTCACCGCAGGGTTAAGATGTCCGCCGGAGATCCCGGCCGTAAGGTAAACGGCCAGTGAAATTCCAAGCCCCCAAATAATGCAAATCTCCCATAATCCGAGGCTGGCGCCTGCGACTTTGAGCGCGCTCAAACAACCGATACCAAAAAACAAAAAGAGTCCGGTGCCTAAAAATTCCGCACCACATTGCGCCTTTAGAGAATCATTCATGTGACACCTTCTGAGCAAAGTTCGTGTCCTGGCCAGCGCAAGTTTCGGCTGGCGGTAGAGTACAGCTAACCTCACTATAAAAAGTGCCGCCTGTAAATTGTTGGCAACCTGCGGGCCTGCCTCCCGGAAAAGTCGTGTTGCGATAGCAAAATTTTGCTTTTCCGATATTTTTATCAGCCCATCACACGGGAAATTTGAGCTATAAAATACGCCTGTGGAAATAATAAAATATTGCACAAGCCAACTTATCAATTTCGAATAAGCATCACATTTTGCGTCTTTCGCCATATCAAATAAAAATACTCTCGTCACTAACAAAAATGTAAAAATGAAATAATAAAAACAAAATAATCATATAGACAATAATAAATTAAATGTAATTTATCAATAAGTTACAAAAGCAAAAGACAATTTAGTCATATTGCTTTCCCATTATTTTCTGATGCTCAATAGCAAGTCAGCCATTCTTTTTCCTCGCATCTTCTTATAGTCCCAACTATCGGAACACTCCATGCGAGGTCTTTATGCAACAAGAAGCACTAGGAATGGTAGAAACCAAAGGCTTAACCGCAGCCATAGAGGCCGCTGATGCAATGGTTAAGTCAGCCAATGTGATGTTAGTGGGCTATGAAAAGATTGGCTCCGGGCTGGTAACCGTCATCGTGCGCGGCGATGTTGGCGCGGTCAAAGCGGCCACCGATGCAGGTGCCGCAGCCGCACGCAACGTGGGTGAAGTGAAAGCCGTACACGTCATCCCACGCCCTCACACCGATGTAGAAAAAATCTTACCGAAGGGAATTAGCCAATGAGCAGCAATGAGCTGGTGGAACAGATCATGGCGCAGGTGATTGCCCGTGTGGCAACGCCGGAACAACAGGCCATCCCTGGTCAACCCCAACCTATACGAGAGACGGCTATGGCAGAAAAAAGCTGCAGTTTAACGGAATTTGTCGGGACCGCCATTGGCGATACCCTGGGCCTGGTTATCGCCAACGTCGATACCGCCCTGCTGGACGCGATGAAGCTTGAGAAGCGCTATCGTTCCATCGGCATTCTCGGCGCCCGCACCGGCGCAGGCCCGCACATTATGGCGGCGGACGAAGCGGTGAAAGCCACCAACACCGAAGTGGTCAGCATTGAGCTGCCGCGCGATACCAAAGGCGGAGCGGGCCACGGTTCGCTGATTATTTTAGGCGGTAACGATGTATCCGACGTCAAGCGCGGTATCGAAGTCGCGCTGAAAGAGCTGGACCGCACCTTCGGTGATGTTTACGGCAACGAAGCCGGGCATATCGAGCTGCAGTACACCGCTCGCGCCAGCTACGCGCTGGAAAAAGCGTTCGGCGCGCCGATTGGCCGTGCCTGCGGCGTCATCGTCGGCGCTCCGGCTTCCGTCGGCGTACTGATGGCCGATACCGCCCTGAAGTCAGCCAACGTTGAAGTCGTGGCGTACAGCTCTCCGGCGCACGGCACCAGCTTTAGTAACGAAGCCATTCTGGTGATTTCCGGCGACTCCGGCGCGGTCCGTCAGGCGGTGACCTCCGCCCGCGAAATCGGCAAAACCGTCCTTGCGACCCTCGGTTCTGAACCGAAAAACGATCGCCCGTCCTACATCTGATACCCACGAGGCTGATTCATGAGATCGAAAAGATTTGAAGCACTGGCGAAACGCCCTGTGAATCAGGACGGCTTTGTTAAGGAGTGGATCGAAGAAGGCTTTATCGCGATGGAAAGCCCGAACGACCCAAAACCGTCGATTAAAATCGTTAACGGCGCGGTGACCGAGCTGGACGGAAAACCGGTTAGCGAATTCGACCTGATCGACCACTTTATCGCCCGCTACGGCATCAACCTGAACCGCGCCGAAGAAGTGATGGCGATGGATTCGGTCAAGCTGGCTAACATGCTCTGCGATCCGAACGTCAAGCGCAGCGAAATCGTCCCGCTAACCACCGCGATGACCCCGGCGAAAATTGTTGAAGTGGTTTCGCATATGAACGTGGTTGAGATGATGATGGCAATGCAGAAAATGCGCGCCCGCCGCACGCCATCTCAGCAGGCGCACGTCACCAACGTTAAAGACAACCCGGTGCAAATTGCCGCCGATGCCGCCGAAGGCGCATGGCGCGGGTTTGACGAACAAGAAACCACGGTTGCGGTAGCGCGCTACGCGCCGTTCAACGCCATCGCGCTGCTGGTTGGTTCTCAGGTAGGTCGTCCGGGTGTACTGACTCAGTGCTCGCTGGAAGAAGCCACCGAGCTGAAGCTCGGCATGCTGGGCCACACCTGCTACGCCGAAACAATCTCCGTTTACGGCACCGAGCCGGTCTTCACCGACGGTGACGATACGCCATGGTCGAAAGGCTTCTTAGCCTCTTCCTACGCCTCTCGCGGCCTGAAAATGCGCTTCACCTCCGGTTCCGGCTCCGAAGTGCAGATGGGCTACGCCGAAGGCAAATCCATGCTGTATCTGGAAGCGCGCTGCATCTATATCACCAAAGCCGCGGGCGTTCAGGGGCTGCAAAACGGCTCCGTAAGCTGTATCGGCGTACCGTCTGCCGTGCCGTCAGGCATTCGTGCCGTGCTGGCGGAAAACCTGATCTGCTCGTCGCTGGATCTGGAATGTGCCTCCAGTAACGACCAGACCTTCACCCACTCCGATATGCGTCGTACCGCGCGCCTGCTGATGCAATTCCTGCCGGGTACCGACTTTATCTCCTCTGGTTATTCCGCGGTGCCGAACTACGACAACATGTTCGCCGGTTCCAACGAAGATGCGGAAGACTTTGACGACTACAACGTTATCCAGCGTGACCTGAAAGTGGACGGCGGTCTGCGCCCGGTTCGCGAAGAGGACGTTATCGCCATCCGTAACAAAGCCGCCCGCGCGCTGCAGGCCGTGTTTGCCGGAATGGGACTACCGCCGATTACCGATGAAGAAGTTGAAGCCGCGACCTATGCCCACGGTTCGAAAGATATGCCGGAGCGTAACATCGTCGAAGACATCAAGTTCGCCCAGGAAATCATCAATAAAAACCGCAACGGTCTGGAAGTCGTTAAAGCGCTGGCGCAGGGCGGGTTTACCGACGTGGCCCAGGACATGCTCAACATCCAGAAAGCCAAGCTAACCGGCGACTATTTGCACACCTCCGCCATTATCGTCGGCGACGGACAAGTGCTCTCTGCGGTTAATGACGTCAATGACTATGCCGGTCCGGCAACAGGTTATCGCCTGCAGGGAGAACGCTGGGAAGAGATTAAAAACATCCCTGGCGCTCTTGATCCCAACGAGATTGATTAAGGGGTGAGAAATGGAAATTAATGAAAAATTGCTGCGCCAGATAATTGAAGACGTGCTCCGCGATATGAAGGGCAGCGATAAACCCGTCTCGTTTAATGCGCCTGCGGCATCCACAGCACCACAGACCGCTGCGCCTGCGGGCGACGGCTTTCTGACCGAGGTGGGCGAAGCGCGCCAGGGCACTCAGCAGGACGAAGTCATTATCGCCGTCGGCCCGGCATTTGGCCTGGCACAGACTGTTAATATCGTCGGCTTACCACATAAGAGCATTCTGCGCGAAGTCATTGCCGGTATTGAAGAAGAAGGTATCAGGGCGCGCGTGATTCGCTGCTTTAAATCTTCCGACGTGGCGTTCGTCGCCGTGGAAGGTAACCGCCTGAGCGGCTCCGGCATCTCCATCGGCATCCAGTCGAAAGGTACTACGGTTATCCACCAGCAGGGGCTACCGCCGCTCTCCAACCTGGAGCTGTTCCCACAGGCGCCGCTGCTGACGCTGGAAACTTACCGTCAGATTGGTAAAAACGCCGCCCGCTATGCGAAACGCGAATCACCACAGCCGGTCCCTACGCTCAATGACCAGATGGCACGCCCGAAGTACCAGGCAAAGTCGGCCATTTTGCACATTAAAGAGACCAAGTACGTCGTGACGGGCAAAAACCCGCAGGAACTGCGCGTGGCGCTTTGATAAAGGATAACTCCATGAATACCGACGCAATTGAATCGATGGTTCGGGACGTATTGAGCCGCATGAACAGCCTGCAGGGCGATGCGCCAGCAGCGGCTCCTGCGGCAGGCGGCACGTCCCGCAGCGCAAAGGTCAGCGACTACCCGCTGGCGAACAAACACCCGGAATGGGTGAAAACCGCCACCAATAAAACGCTGGACGACTTTACGCTGGAAAACGTGCTGAGCAATAAAGTCACCGCTCAGGATATGCGTATTACCCCGGAAACCCTGCGCTTACAGGCGTCTATCGCCAAAGATGCGGGCCGCGACCGTCTGGCGATGAACTTCGAACGCGCCGCCGAACTGACCGCGGTACCGGACGATCGCATTCTTGAAATCTACAACGCCCTTCGCCCCTATCGCTCGACGAAAGAAGAGCTGATGGCTATCGCCGACGATCTCGAAAACCGCTATCAGGCGAAGATCTGCGCAGCTTTCGTTCGCGAAGCGGCAACGCTGTATGTCGAGCGTAAAAAACTCAAAGGCGACGATTAACTTTAGGGGTAGACAATGCGATATATAGCTGGCATTGACATCGGCAACTCATCGACGGAAGTCGCCCTGGCGACTCTGAATGAGGCTGGCGCGCTGACAATCACCCACAGCGCGCTGGCGGAAACGACCGGGATCAAAGGCACGTTGCGTAACGTGTTCGGCATTCAGGAAGCGCTCGCCCTCGTCGCAAAGCGCGCGGGGATCAATGTCAGCGATATTTCGCTCATCCGCATTAACGAAGCCACGCCGGTGATTGGCGATGTGGCGATGGAAACCATTACCGAAACCATCATCACCGAATCGACAATGATTGGCCATAACCCAAAAACGCCGGGCGGAGCAGGCCTTGGTGTGGGTATCACGATTACGCCGGAGGAGCTGTTAACCCGCCCGGCGGACTCGTCCTATATTCTGGTGGTATCGTCAGCCTTTGATTTTGCCGATATCGCCAATGTTATCAACGCCTCAATGCGCGCCGGATACCAGATTACCGGCGTCATTTTGCAGCGCGACGATGGCGTGCTGGTCAGCAACCGGCTGGAAAAATCGCTGCCGATCGTTGACGAAGTTCTGTACATCGACCGCATTCCGCTGGGGATGCTGGCGGCGATTGAAGTCGCCGTGCCGGGGAAGGTTATCGAGACCCTCTCCAACCCTTACGGCATCGCCACCGTATTCAACCTCAACGCCGATGAGACGAAAAACATCGTCCCGATGGCGCGCGCGCTGATTGGCAACCGTTCCGCCGTGGTCGTTAAAACGCCATCCGGCGACGTCAAAGCGCGCGCAATACCCGCCGGTAACCTGGAGCTGCAGGCTCAGGGTCGTACCGTGCGCGTGGATGTTGCCGCCGGTGCCGAAGCTATCATGAAAGCGGTGGACGGCTGCGGCAAGCTCGACAACGTCACCGGCGAGGCCGGGACCAATATCGGCGGCATGCTGGAGCACGTACGCCAGACCATGGCCGAGCTAACCAATAAGCCCAGCAGCGAGATTTTCATTCAGGATCTTCTGGCCGTTGACACCTCGGTTCCGGTGAGCGTCACCGGCGGTCTGGCCGGGGAGTTCTCGCTGGAGCAGGCCGTCGGCATCGCCTCGATGGTGAAATCAGACCGTCTGCAGATGGCGATGATTGCCCGTGAAATCGAGCAGAAGCTTAATATCGACGTGCAGATCGGCGGCGCTGAGGCTGAAGCCGCCATTCTGGGCGCGCTGACCACGCCGGGTACCACCCGACCGCTGGCGATCCTCGACCTCGGCGCGGGCTCCACCGATGCCTCCATCATCAACCCTAAAGGTGAAATCATCGCCACCCATCTCGCCGGGGCAGGCGACATGGTCACGATGATTATTGCCCGCGAACTGGGGCTGGAAGACCGCTATCTGGCGGAAGAGATCAAAAAATACCCGCTGGCTAAGGTCGAAAGCCTGTTCCACTTACGCCACGAGGACGGCAGCGTCCAGTTCTTCCCGACGCCGCTGCCTCCCGCCGTGTTCGCCCGCGTCTGCGTGGTGAAACCGGACGAACTGGTACCGCTTCCCGGCGACTTAGCGCTGGAAAAAGTGCGCGCCATTCGTCGCAGCGCCAAAGAGCGCGTCTTTGTCACCAACGCGCTGCGCGCGCTGCGTCAGGTCAGTCCAACCGGCAACATTCGCGATATTCCGTTCGTGGTGCTGGTCGGCGGCTCGTCGCTGGATTTCGAAGTTCCGCAGTTGGTCACCGATGCGCTGGCGCACTACCGCCTGGTCGCCGGGCGAGGAAATATTCGCGGTAGCGAAGGCCCAAGAAACGCGGTGGCCACCGGCCTGATTCTCTCCTGGCACAAGGAATTTGCATATGGACAGTAATCACAGCGCCCCGGCCATCGTCATTACCGTTATCAACGACTGCGCCAGCCTCTGGCACGAAGTGCTGCTGGGCATTGAAGAGGAAGGCATCCCTTTCCTGCTTCAGCGTCACCCGGCTGGAGATGTCGTTGACAGCGCCTGGCAGGCGGCGCGCAGCTCGCCGCTGCTGGTTGGCATTGCCTGCGATCGACACTCGCTGGTCGTGCATTACAAGAATTTACCCGCATCGGCGCCGCTTTTTACGCTGATGCATCATCAGGACAGTCAGGCCCAACGCAACACCGGTAATAACGCGGCACGACTGGTCAAAGGGATCCCTTTTCGGGATCTCCATGTTTAATCACAGGAGAACGGCAGTATGAATAACGCACTGGGACTGGTTGAAACAAAAGGGCTGGTCGGCGCCATTGAAGCCGCCGATGCAATGGTTAAATCCGCCAACGTACAGCTGGTGGGCTACGAAAAAATTGGTTCTGGCCTGGTTACCGTCATGGTTCGCGGCGATGTCGGCGCGGTTAAAGCAGCCGTAGATGCCGGCAGCGCAGCGGCAAGCGTCGTGGGTGAAGTGAAATCCTGCCACGTTATCCCGCGTCCGCACAGCGATGTTGAGGCCATTTTACCGAAATCAGCCTAATCGATGGCGAATAAGGAGCACCGCGTGAAGCAATCACTGGGATTACTTGAAGTTTGTGGTCTGGCACTGGCTATCAGCTGCGCCGATATCATGGCGAAATCCGCTTCTATCACGCTGCTCGCCCTCGAAAAGACCAATGGTTCAGGCTGGATGGTGATTAAAATTACCGGTGATGTGGCCTCCGTTCAGGCGGCTATCACCACCGGTGCGCATTTCGCCGAACAGCGGAATGGCCTGGTGGCCCACAAGGTTATCGCCAGGCCCGGAGAAGGGATCCTGCTCGCAGAAACGCCTCCCCCCTCCGTCATTGAACCTGAGCCTGAAGCGTCAGAGATAGCTGCTGTCGTTTCTGAAGCGCCAGCAGAAGAGGCCCCGCAGGAATCAGAACTGGTCAGCTGCAATCTGTGTCTGGATCCAAAATGTCCGCGCCAGAAGGGCGAACCTCGTACGCTTTGCATCCATTCCGGCAAGCGAGGTGAAGCGTAATGGATAAAGAGCTTCTGCAATCAACGGTCCGTAAAGTTCTCGACGAGATGCGCCAGCGGCCTATTCCGCTGGGCGTCTCAAACCGTCATATCCACCTGTCCGCGCAGGATTATGAGCAGCTATTTCCTGGCCATCCCATCAGCGAAAAAAAAGCGCTACTGCAGCCGGGACAATATGCTGCGGAGCAAACCGTCACCCTGGTGGGACCGAAAGGGCAGCTCAAAAATGTGCGCCTGCTCGGCCCGCTGCGCTCGGTAAGCCAGGTGGAAATTTCGCGTACCGATGCGAGAACGCTGGGGATTGCCGCGCCGCTGAGAATGTCCGGCAATCTGAAGGGGACGCCGGGCATCCGCCTGGTCAGCCCCTTTGGCGAACTGGAATTATCTTCCGGGGTTATCGTCGCGCAGCGGCATATTCATATGTCGCCGCTTGATGCGCTGATCCTGAAGGTTTCCCACGGCGATAGGGTTTCAGTGGCGATTGAAGGCGACGAGCGCGGGCTGATTTTCAACAACGTGGCGATTCGCGTTTCACCGGACATGCGCCTCGAAATGCACATTGATACCGATGAAGCCAACGCCGCTGGTGCCGATAACCCGCAGGCCTTTGCCCGGCTGGTAGGCCCGCGATGAACGGCGAAACCCTGCAGCGCATTGTCGAGGAGATTGTCTCCCGGCTGCATCGCCGTGCCCAGAGCACGGCGACGCTGAGCGTTACGCAACTTCGCGATGCCGACTGTCCAGCACTGTTCTGTCAGCACGCGTCGCTGCGCATCCTGCTCGTCGACCTGCCGCTGCTGAGTCAGCTTGCGGATGCAGAAACCGACGATGCCGCCGCCCGGAAAATTCACGACGCGCTGGCGTTTGGCATCCGCGTACAGCTCAGCCTGCACAGCCAGCTGCTGCCGGTTATCCCGGTAAAAAAACTGGCTCGTCTGCCGCTGGTATTCACCGACGAGCACGGACTGCCGCTGGTTCTGCATGCGGGTTCGGTGCTGAGCTATCGCGATGTCGCGCTGCTAAGCCGGGGGCGTGTGGTTGTCCACCGCAAATGCATCGTGACCGCCATGGCGCGTGACGCGGCCAATGCGCGGAATATTCAATTAATTAAGCAGGAGTAAATCATGCATCTGGCACGAGTCACAGGCGCGGTTGTCTCCACGCAAAAATCACCTTCTTTGATTGGGAAAAAGCTGCTGCTGGTGCGTCGGGTCAGCGCCGATGGCGAACTCCCCGCCTCGCCTACCTCCGGCGATGAAGTGGCCGTGGACTCCGTCGGCGCGGGCGTCGGCGAACTGGTTTTGCTCAGCGGCGGCTCCAGCGCCAGGCACGTTTTTTCCGGGCCAAATGAGGCCATCGACCTCGCCGTTGTCGGCATTGTAGATACGCTTTCGCGTTAAGGGGCGGTTATGGCGATTTATACCCGAACAGGTGACGCTGGCACCACATCACTGTTTACCGGCCAGCGGGTGAGCAAAACCCACCCGCGGGTTGAAGCCTACGGCACGCTGGATGAGCTGAACGCCGCGCTGAGCCTGTGCGTCTGCGCCGCTGCGGATGAAAATCACCGCACCTTACTTGAGGCCATCCAGCAGCAACTTTTTTGGTTTAGCGCAGAGCTGGCCAGCGACAGCGAGCAGCCGTCGCCCAAACAGCGCTACATCAGCAGCGAAGAGATTTCGGCCCTGGAAGCCGCTATCGATCGGGCGATGGCCCGCGTCGAACCGCTGCACAGCTTTATTTTACCCGGACGCTGCGAAGCCGCGAGCCGCTTACATTTTGCCCGCACGCTGGCACGCCGCGCCGAACGCCGTCTGGTTGAACTGGCAACTGAAGTCAACGTACGCCAGGTGCTAATGCGCTACATCAACCGCTTATCGGACTGCCTGTACGCCCTGGCCCGCGCGGAAGATAGCGATGCGCACCAGGCCAACATCATCCGTGAAGTTAGCAAGCGCTATCTGGCTGCCAGCCAGCCGACCCGCAGCAAGGAGACAACGCCCGTGGCCCTCTCATTCCACGATCTGCACCAGCTTACCCGCGCCGCCGTTGAACGCGCGCAGCAACTGCAGGTTCCGGTAGTCGTCAGCATCGTTGACGCGCACGGTACGGAAACTGTGACCTGGCGGATGCCGGACGCCCTGCTGGTCAGCAGCGAACTGGCGCCGAAAAAGGCATGGACCGCAGTGGCAATGAAAACGGCGACCCATGAGCTGAGCGATGTTGTTCAGCCAGGCGCGGCGCTTTACGGTCTGGAAAGTCATTTACAGGGAAAAGTGGTCACCTTTGGCGGCGGTTACGCCCTGTGGCGCGACGGCATATTAATTGGGGGTCTTGGCATCAGCGGCGGCAGCGTTGAGCAGGACATGGACATAGCACAGACCGCCATCGCGGCTATTAACGTGGGAACTCATCAATGAATACTTCTGAACTCGAAACCCTGATTCGCACCATTCTTAGCGAGCAATTAATCACGTCGGCGCAAACGCCGGCCCAGCCTCAGGGCAAAGGGATTTTCCAGTCCGTGAGCGAGGCCATCGATGCCGCGCATCAGGCGTTCTTACGTTATCAGCAGTGTCCGCTAAAAACCCGCTGCGCCATTATCAGCGCGATGCGTCAGGAGCTGACGCCGCTACTGGCAACCCTGGCGGAAGAGAGCGCCAATGAAACGGGGATGGGCAACAAAGAAGATAAATTCCTCAAGAACAAGGCTGCGCTGGACAACACGCCGGGCGTAGAAGATCTCACCACCACCGCGCTGACCGGTGACGGCGGCATGGTGCTCTTTGAATACTCGCCGTTTGGCGTCATCGGTTCGGTCGCCCCAAGCACCAACCCGACGGAAACCATCATCAATAACAGCATCAGCATGTTGGCGGCGGGCAATAGTATTTACTTTAGCCCGCATCCGGGCGCGAAAAAGGTCTCTCTGAAGCTGATTAGCCTGATTGAAGAGATTGCCTTCCGCTGCTGCGGCATCCGCAATCTGGTGGTGACTGTAGCTGAACCCACCTTCGAAGCGACCCAGCAGATGATGGCCCACCCGCGAATCGCAGTACTGGCCATTACCGGTGGCCCGGGCATTGTGGCAATGGGCATGAAGAGCGGTAAGAAGGTGATTGGCGCTGGCGCGGGTAACCCGCCCTGCATCGTCGATGAAACGGCAGACCTGGTGAAAGCGGCGGAAGATATCATTAACGGCGCGTCATTCGATTACAACCTGCCCTGCATTGCCGAGAAGAGCCTGATCGTAGTGGAGAGCGTCGCCGAGCGTCTGGTGCAGCAAATGCAAACCTTCGGTGCGCTGCTGCTAAGCCCTGCCGATACCGACAAACTCCGCGCCGCCTGCCTGCCAGAAGGCCAGGCGAATAAAAAACTGGTCGGCAAGAGCCCATCGGCCATGCTGGAAGCCGCCGGGATCGCTGTCCCTGCAAAAGCACCGCGTCTGCTGATTGCGCTGGTTAACGCTGACGATCCGTGGGTCACCAGCGAACAGTTGATGCCGATGCTGCCGGTGGTAAAAGTCAGCGATTTCGATAGCGCGCTGGCGCTGGCCCTGAAGGTTGAAGAGGGGCTGCATCACACCGCCATTATGCACTCGCAGAACGTGTCGCGCCTGAACCTCGCGGCCCGCACCCTGCAAACCTCGATATTCGTCAAAAACGGCCCCTCTTATGCCGGGATCGGCGTCGGCGGCGAAGGCTTTACCACCTTCACTATCGCCACGCCAACCGGTGAAGGGACCACGTCAGCGCGTACTTTTGCCCGCTCCCGGCGCTGCGTGCTGACCAACGGCTTTTCTATTCGCTAACCGAGGTCGCGATGAATACCTTCTCACTACAAACGCGGTTGTACAGCGGTCAGGGCAGCCTGGCGGTGCTCAAGCGCTTTACCAATAAGCACATCTGGATAATCTGCGATGGTTTTCTGGCGCACTCTCCGTTGCTGGATACCCTGCGTAACGCGCTGCCCGCAGATAACCGCATCAGCGTATTTAGCGAGATAACGCCGGACCCCACCATCCATACCGTGGTGCAGGGCATTGCGCAAATGCAGGCCCTGCAGCCGCAGGTGGTAATTGGTTTTGGCGGCGGCTCGGCAATGGACGCGGCGAAAGCGATTGTCTGGTTTAGCCAGCAGAACGGGATCAACATCGAAACCTGCGTGGCGATCCCGACCACCAGCGGCACCGGTTCGGAAGTCACCAGCGCCTGCGTAATTAGCGACCCGGATAAAGGCATCAAGTACCCGCTGTTCAACAATGCGCTGTATCCGGATATGGCGATCCTTGACCCGGAGCTGGTGGTCAGCGTACCGCCGCAGATTACCGCCAACACCGGTATGGACGTGCTGACCCACGCGCTGGAAGCGTGGGTCTCTCCGCACGCCAGCGACTTTACCGACGCGCTGGCGGAAAAAGCCGCCAAACTGGTGTTCCAGTATCTGCCCACGGCGGTGGAAAAAGGCGACTGCGTAGCGACGCGCGGGAAAATGCACAATGCTTCAACGCTGGCCGGGATGGCCTTCAGCCAGGCGGGTTTGGGGCTTAACCACGCGATAGCCCACCAGCTCGGCGGACAGTTCCATCTGCCGCACGGGCTGGCCAATGCGCTGCTGCTCACGGCGGTGATCCGCTTTAACGCGGGTGACCCGCGCGCCGCCAAACGCTACGCGCGGATGGCCAAAGCCTGCGGTTTTTGCCCGGCAGAAGCCAATGACGTTGCGGCGATCAATGCGCTGATTCAGCAAATCGAACTGCTTAAGCAACGCTGCGCCCTTCCCTCGCTGGCCGTTGCGCTTAAAGAAGGAAGATCCGACTTTTCCGCACGTATTCCGGCTATGGTGCAGGCCGCGCTGGCGGATATCACGCTGCGTACCAACCCGCGCCCGGCCAGCGCCGAGGAAATTCGCGAGCTGCTGGAGGAACTGCTATGAGCGCCGCCATCAATAGCGTTGAAATGTCTCATAGCGCCGATGAAATTCGCGAGCGCGTCCGCGCAGCGGGCGTTGTGGGTGCGGGCGGCGCAGGTTTTCCCGCTCACGTCAAACTACAGGCGCAGGTAGAGATTTTTCTGGTGAACGCCGCCGAATGTGAACCGATGCTCAAAGTTGACCAGCAACTGATGTGGCAGCAAGCTGCGCGCCTTGTGCGCGGCGTACAGTACGCCATGACGGCAACCGGCGCGCGCGAAGGGGTGATAGCCCTGAAAGAAAAATACCGCCGGGCCATCGACGCCCTCACCCCGCAGCTGCCAGACGGTATCCGCCTGCATATCCTGCCGGATGTATATCCCGCGGGCGATGAGGTGCTGACTATCTGGATGGCAACCGGTCGTCGGGTCGCCCCTGCCGCGCTACCGGCCAGCGTCGGCGTGGTCGTCAATAACGTGCAAACGGTGCTCAATATTGCCCGAGCGGTCGAGCAGCGGTTTCCGGTCACTCGTCGCACGTTGACCGTGAACGGCGCGGTCGCCAGACCGTTGACCGTTACCGTTCCTATCGGCATGTCACTGCATGAAGTGCTGGCGCTGGCGGGCGGCGCAACGGTCGACGACCCTGGTTTTATTAACGGCGGCCCGATGATGGGTGGCCTGATTACCTCTCTTGATAACCCGGTGACGAAAACTACCGGCGGCCTGCTGGTGCTCCCCAAAAGCCATCCGCTTATCCAGCGGAGAATGCAGGACGAGCGCACGGTGCTTTCCGTCGCGCGTACCGTCTGCGAACAGTGCCGACTGTGTACCGATCTCTGTCCGCGACACCTGATCGGCCACGAACTCTCTCCGCACCTGCTGGTGCGGGCAGTGAACTTTCACCAGGCCGCCACGCCGCAGCTGCTGCTGAGCGCCCTTACCTGCTCGGAATGCAACGTTTGTGAAAGCGTGGCCTGCCCGGTGGGGATCTCGCCGATGCGCATCAACCGCATGTTAAAACGCGAGCTGCGGGCGCAAAACCAGCGCTACGAAGGGCCGCTGAATCCGTCCGACGAAATGGCGAAATATCGCCTGGTGCCGGTGAAGCGGCTGATCGCCAAACTGGGACTAAGCCCCTGGTACCAGGAAGCGCCGCTGGTTGAAGAAGAGCCGTCAGTAGAAAAAGTCACTTTGCAGCTGCGCCAGCATATTGGTGCCAGCGCAGTACCGACTGTTGCCGTCGGCGAGCGCGTGACGCGCGGGCAATGCGTTGCCGATGTCCCGCCTGGCGCGCTCGGCGCCCCCGTTCACGCCAGCATCGACGGCATTGTATCGGCCATCAGCGAACAGGCCATCACGGTTGTAAGAGGTTAACCATGTCTCAGGCTATAGGAATTTTAGAACTCACCAGCATCGCCAAAGGCATGGAGCTTGGTGATGCCATGCTGAAAAGCGCCAACGTTAATCTGCTGGTCAGTAAGACCATCTGCCCAGGTAAGTTTTTACTGATGCTGGGCGGCGATATCGGCGCTATCCAGCAGGTCATTGAAACCGGTACGTCGCAGGCCGGCGAGATGCTCGTCGACAGCCTGGTGCTGGCAAATATTCATCCCAGCGTACTTCCGGCCATCAGCGGCCTGAACAGCGTCGATAAGCGCCAGGCGGTAGGTATCGTCGAAACCTGGAGCGTGGCGGCCTGCATTAGCGCCGCAGACCGGGCGGTGAAAGGCTCAAACGTCACCCTGGTGCGGGTGCATATGGCCTTCGGCATCGGCGGTAAATGCTACATGGTGGTGGCGGGCGACGTTTCTGACGTCAACAACGCCGTGACGGTTGCCAGCGAAAGCGCGGGGGAAAAAGGGCTGCTGGTTTACCGCTCGGTGATCCCGCGCCCGCATGAAGCCATGTGGCGACAGATGGTGGAGGGATAATGGAAAGACAACCGACAACGGATCGCATGATTCAGGAATACGTGCCGGGGAAACAGGTCACTCTCGCGCACCTGATTGCTAATCCAGGTAAAGATCTCTTTAAGAAGCTGGGCCTGCCGGATGCGGTCTCCGCCATTGGCATCCTTACCATCACGCCGAGCGAAGCATCGATTATCGCCTGCGATATCGCCACCAAATCCGGCGCGGTGGAAATCGGTTTTCTTGACCGCTTTACCGGTGCCGTGGTGCTGACCGGCGACGTTTCTGCTGTGGAATATGCCCTCAAGCAGGTAACGCGCACGCTGGGCGAAATGATGCAGTTCACCACCTGTTCGATCACCCGGACGTAACGTCATGAAGCGTTTGATGTTTATCGGCCCCAGCCAGTGCGGAAAGACCTCTCTGACCCAAAGCCTGCGCGGCGAAGCGCTCCATTATAAGAAAACCCAGGCCATTGAATGGTCGCCGATGGCCATCGACACGCCGGGCGAATACCTGGAGAACCGCTGCCTGTACAGCGCCCTGCTAACCAGCGCCTGCGAGGCCGACGTTATCGCCCTGGTGCTGAATGCCGACGCCCAGTGGTCGCCCTTTTCTCCGGGGTTTACCGCCCCGATGAACCGCCCGACGATTGGCCTGGTCACCAAGGCCGATCTCGCCGACCCGCAGCGTATTTCGCTGGTTGCGGAATGGCTTACGCAGGCTGGCGCCCGGCAGATTTTTATTACCAGCGCGTTGAATAATTCGGGTCTCGACGCCGTGCTGGATTTTCTGAATTCGAAGGAACCTTTATGTCTTACAAAATAATGGCCATTAACGCCGGCAGCTCATCGTTAAAATTCCAGCTGCTGGAGATGCCGCAGGGCGACATGCTCTGTCAGGGGCTGATTGAACGTATCGGTATGGCGGATGCGCAGGTGACAATTAAGACGCACAGCCAAAAATGGCAGGAAACCGTCCCCGTTGCCGATCATCGCGATGCGGTAACGCTGCTTCTGGAAAAGCTGCTGGGTTATCAAATCATTAACAGTCTGCGGGACATTGATGGGGTGGGCCATCGTGTGGCGCACGGCGGTGAGTTTTTTAAAGACTCGACGCTGGTCACGGATGAAACGTTAGCGCAAATCGAACGTCTTGCTGAACTGGCCCCGCTTCACAACCCGGTAAACGCGTTGGGTATTCACGTTTTTCGTCAACTGTTGCCTGATGCCCCTTCCGTAGCCGTGTTTGATACGGCATTTCACCAGACGCTGGATGAACCCGCCTATATTTACCCGCTTCCCTGGCATTATTATGCTGAACTGGGGATTCGCCGTTATGGCTTTCATGGCACCAGCCATAAGTATGTCAGCGGCGTTCTGGCGGAAAAGCTGGGCGTACCACTCAGCGCATTACGGGTGATTTGTTGTCATCTTGGAAACGGTAGCAGCATCTGCGCCATCAAGAACGGGCGTTCGGTCAATACGTCGATGGGCTTTACGCCGCAGTCAGGCGTGATGATGGGCACCCGTAGCGGAGATATTGATCCCTCTATTCTGCCGTGGATAGCCCAGCGCGAAAGCAAAACGCCGCAACAGTTGAATCAGTTATTAAATAATGAGTCAGGCTTGCTGGGCGTTTCTGGCGTGTCGTCTGATTACCGCGATGTCGAACAGGCAGCCAATACCGGTAACCGGCAGGCTAAACTCGCTCTCACTCTGTTTGCCGAACGCATTCGCGCCACCATTGGCAGCTATATTATGCAAATGGGAGGACTGGATGCGCTGGTATTCACTGGGGGCATTGGCGAGAACTCAGCGCGCGCCAGATCGGCGGTTTGCCATAATTTGCAATTTTTGGGCTTAGCCGTTGATGAAGAGAAAAATCAGCGTAATGCGACATTTATCCAGACGGAGAACGCCCTGGTGAAAGTCGCCGTCATCAACACCAACGAAGAGTTAATGATCGCACAAGACGTTATGCGCATTGCGCTACCGGCCACGGAAGGGCTTTGTGTACCAGCCTGAGAGGGTTATACGACGCATTGCGGCAAGTCATGGTAATAACGCTTTTACCATGACACTATGCGCGCACACTATTCGTACCTGAAAGGTGATAACGTGGCTGTTGCGCAATGCCCCGCCTCATGCGGAGAACTTATCCAGGGATGGATTCTGGGCAGTGAGAAACTGGTCTCCTGCCCCGTTGACTGGTACAGCACCGTAGCAGTCACGGCTGCGCCGCCGTTGGTAAACGAGCGTCCATTGTCGCGGGCGATGGTGGAGCGCGTTCTGGCGCACTGGCAGTATCCTGCGCACTGGAGTAACGAGATTCGCGTCGATGTGCGTTCGTCAATTCCCGTTGCCAAAGGCATGGCCAGCAGCACCGCAGATATTGCCGCTACGGCAGTGGCAACGGCGCATCATCTTGGCCATTCGCTGGATGAAACCACCCTTGCACAGCTTTGCGTCTCACTCGAACCCACCGATAGCACCGTTTTTCATCAGTTAACGCTGTTTGATCATAATAATGCGGCCACGCAAATCGCCTGCGAGCCACCGCCGCCAATCGATTTGCTGGTACTGGAAAGTCCGGTCACACTGCGCACGCAAGATTACCACCGTCTCCCTCGCCAGCAGAAATTAATAGCAAGTTCAGCAACCTTACAGCAGGCCTGGAATCTGGTGCAGGAAGCCTGTATAACGCAAAATCCGCTCCGACTGGGTGAGGCGGCTACGCTTAGCGCTATCGCCAGCCAGACGCTGTTACCTAAGCCAGGATTTACCGCCCTGCTGTCGCTGGTCGAAGAGTGTGATTTATACGGATTGAACGTGGCACATAGCGGTAGCGTGGTGGGTCTGATGCTGGACCGGAAACGTCATGACATTGCGCGCCTGAAAGGTAAGCTGGCAGAGAAAAAACTTACCCGACACTGGCCAAAACAACATTTACTCAAGATGGTCACAGGCGGGGTCAAACTGCAGTGAGAGCCTGATATACGCTCCCACTGCCGTAGCGCATTATTCGGCTTTTACATCGGCGTGTTTCATTTCGCCCATCGCTTTCAGCTTTTTGGAAATGTCGCGACGCTCTTTGGAGATTTCGGCATTTTTAATGATGTAGTCATCAACGCGATCTTCATAGTCGCTTTTCATACTGGCGATGATACCCTGAATCGCCTCAACGCTCATACCTGGCTTGATGTAGTCGCTCAGGTTGTCCAGCAGCAGCACACGCTTCTGGTTGTCACGGATCTTCTTCTCAATGTCCTGAATTTCACGCTGCAGTTTATTTTTGCGACGGAACAGACGAACAAACTCCAGCACGTCCTGGAAAGAAGGCTTGGTTGTTTCCATTTTTACACCCCTGATAATGTGAGATTCGGATTCGTTAAGCAACTGCTAGTGGATAAACATTACGTTTATCCCCGTCATACTTCAAGCCGCCAGAGGAAACACCGTTACGTCGCCGTCTGGGGAAACCTGAAGGTTCGGGGATAAAATCGTTGCCAGTAGCACTCATTTTATCCTTATATTAGTATCATACTCTTAATCTTTGCTGAATCGAAGCAGCAACAAATTCATTCGCCCCATCTGCTTTTTATTTGCGCAAAGCCCGGCAGCTCAAGTGTGAAAGCAGTTCCAACTGTCGGGCCGTTTCCATACTTAGCCAAACATAGCCGTGGATGGGGGTTTCAGCCACCGCGTCGCCCTGCTGCTCGTTCATTAGCTGTCGCAACTCGGCAGCAATATCATTCAGTTTACCGGTATTTGCCAGTACCGGCTGCGGGTTGCCTTCAAACAACGCGTGGGCGATCGTTAGCAAGGTTTGCTGCGTCATCTGCTGGGTTTCACGCAATGTGTGCGCGTTAAGCATCACAAAATGGCTGGCGCGCGTCGCCCAGTGGGCATTGATTTGTAATTCAAGCATACAAACCAGATTGCGGTTGATGGTCTGAATGGCCTCGAAAATAGATTTTTGTATCCGGGTTTCTTTACTGGCAGGCGTTATCAGCCCGCGCATTTTGACGACATCGTTCAGCAACCGTTGCAAATGTTTATCCAACCGGGGGCGCTCCAGCAAATTCGGCGACAGCGCTGCCTGATACACCCGATTATACGCCGTGACGCAATGCGCCAGTTGGATGCGCCAGTGCAAAAAGGCGCGCTGTGGCCAGATGCCGGTAAACAACATCGCCAGTAGCGACCCCAAAATCACATCCCCGCCACGCCATAATGCCGTATCCATATCACCAGCGGGAGCGCCGACAACAACGGCGAGCGTTATGCCTATCAGTAGCGCCTGATACGGTTTTTTCCCTAAGGCCAGCCAGCCGCACAAAAACATCGCTATCGCACACCACACCAGCATCAGCGGTAAGGAAAAGAGCTCCAGGCGTAGCGCCACCAGCCCTAACGCCGCGCCCAGAATCGTACCGCCTATGCGCTCAAAAGCACGAGGCACTACATTTCCCCAGAATGAGATGGGCCCCATAATCACCACTAACGTGATGAGCGGCCATGTGCCCTCGGGAATAGAAAACAGACGAACCAACAGAAAGGTAAGAATGAACGCCAGGGCGATACGTATGCCATGCACGATGCGATAATGACGGTACAACCGTATTTCAAAAGGGCTTAATGACTTATCGGCACGCACGCTTGCGCTCCTTACGGGAATGGCAAAAAATGCATTGTACCTGCTTTATAGCAAAAATAGCGCACTGGCGGACGGAACACATTATCCGTCCGCTCTTTTCAGCCAGGAAACCAGTCGATCACTTCCGCTGTACCGGAATATACATTTCAATATCCCAGTATCCATCTTCCATGCCGTTATTCAGATAGGTTTCAAAACAGGGCGCAGAGGCTATCTGATAAGCGCTATCCTGCTCGAGGACGTCAAAAAACCGTTCCCACGGCTTCGCAAAGTCACGGTCTTCCACACGCGCGACAGCAGTGGCATATTCGCCGCCTTCAATGGCGGTCACGATTACGCCTTCGCTATTGTCCGGCAGGATGAAATTCTCTGCCACGGACACCACGGTATCGCAGCGGAGTTTTTCCGCAGGTACGACATCTGGATTGTCGTAATAGACGGCAATCCATTCAACTGGCACGATCCGCTGTCGATCCACCCACGTCATCAGTTGTTCAAAACCCTGCTTCACGGTGTGTTCCCATGGACCGACCATGTGGAAACCGGCTATCTTGCGTTTTTGTTCCTGCCTGATTTCGTAATCCATGCTGCCTCCGTCACTTTACTATACTGTATGAATGTACAGTATAATTACAGCCTTTTACGGTCACAAGGACAGCGTGATCATTTTGTGAGCAACCTCGCAATCCCGCCCTTTTGACACCTCAGATGACGGTGAACGGTGTGTGACAACGGCTTACGCTTTATGCTGAAAATAGTCGCTCAGACGAGAGAACATACCGCCTTTACCCACCGATTCCAGAGTGACCAGCGGCCACTGAGCGATCAGTTTATCCCGATCGTAGAGCTCTATTTCACCTACCTGTTGATGAGCGGCGATTGGCGCCTCCAGCTCTTTTCTATCCAGCACATATTTTGCTTTGATATGCGGAATTTCCGCTTTGGGCAGCGCCATCCAGAAATCCTGTTCCGTACCCAGCGCAATCTTTTCTTTGTCTCCATACCAGATTCGCTCGCTGCCCACTTTTTTACCGCTGTGCAAAATCTGCACCGTCGCAAAGTTTTGCTGGCCCCACTGCAACAGTTTTCGCGCCTGTTCCTCACGACCTTTCGAACTTTTCGCTCCCATCACGACGGCGATAAGTCGACGCTGCCCGTCCACCGCCGATGCGATAAGATTAAATCCCGCCCCCGATGTGTGTCCGGTTTTAAGCCCATCGATATGCATGGTCTTATCCCATAACAAGCCGTTACGGTTCTGCTGCGTGATGCCGTTCCAGGTCAGGCTTTTCTCGCTGTACATGTGATAAAATTCAGGTTCACCGTGAATAATCGCCCGGGAGAGTACGGCCAGATCATACGCGGAGCTATGTTGTCCCGGCGCATCCAGACCGTGGACGGTTTCAAAATGGGTATCCTGCAAATTGAGTTTTTTCACATAGCTGTTCATCATCGCCACAAACTGCGGCTGCCCGCCCGCGATATAATCCGCCAGCGCCACACAGGCATCGTTACCGGAATCCACAATTAAGCCACGGCTTAAATCACGCACCGACACGCGATCCCCTTCTTTTAAAAACATCAACGAGGAGCCGACAAACACCGGATTATCCTTCGCCCAGGCGTCGCGCCCAACGGTGACGATATCGTCAGGGCTGATACGATGACTATCGATGGCGCGATCGACGACGTAGCCCGTCATTAGCTTGGTAAGGCTGGCGGGATTACGTTGCTGGTGTTCATTACCGGCGGTAAGAACCTGTCCCGTAGTGTAATCCATCAACACCCAGGCGCCTGCATCAATGGCTGGCGGTTGGGGAGCAAAACTTACGGCATCGGCCGCAAGCGCAGGAGAAAGGTGCATCGCGAATAAAGAAGCGGCAATAAACAAACGGCGTTTCAACAGCATGTCCTCAGGATGGTCTCAATTTGCCGTTCTTTTTACGGAAGTTCAGTTAAACAAACATGGATAAATTGCAAGAAAATGTGACACAAGGCACATTTTCTTGCTGACTTTATTTTATGGATACGCTCAGACGGCGGACTTATCCCCGCGCGGCGCGGTACGATGACGATGATAGCCGTCAACCATGCTACGGAAAATTTGTCCCGGCGTGTCGCCAAGAGTACACAGATAGAGATGCGCGCAAATAAACAGTAAGCCGATGATAGCAAGCGCCATATGCAGCACCAGCATCACAGGGCCCAGACCCGCAACCTGCGGATAGAGACACAGCAAACCGGTGATGATTAACAGCGGTACCAGCGCGTACATAATCGCCAGATATGCCAGTTGTTGCAGTGGATTGAACTTATTCTGCTCTGTTGCCGCGAACGGATGCGCTTCCCCTTTCATGATGCCAAAAAGGTAAAAACGCGTCTGGCGTATGCAGCGCGTCACCAGTCCGGAAAAATTTACCCGATAGTGACGCCCGTTACCTGTGGTGAGGTTGATCAGCACAAACCCGACCCAGAAAGCCAGTAAGGCAAAACCACACCAGGTATGCACTTGTACCATTAGCGCTACAGGGCCGAGAGAAAAATGACCAAATAAACCGCTTAACAGTAATAAAACAAACAGTAACGCATTTCCCCAATGCCAACGGCGAATCGCCAGCGAGTAGAGATAGTCACGATGCTCTTCGCCGCCCGCCGTTTTTGGCGCCAGCATCCGGCGCAATAACGCATGGATAACCAGCCCAACAAGCATGAGCAGCACCACGACGCCTGCGTAAATTAACCACAGCGGCCAATAATCTGGCGCATAATGTAGTTCCGCTCCCCAGATAGTATTCATGCTTTACCCTCCTGATGGACTTCTTTACGACGGTACAGACTGACCGCGCCGCTACGCGCCTCCTGCTGGCGATAGACCTCTTTCTGACCGACCCAGCGCTGGATCTCGCTCTCATCCAGTCTGCCGAATTTCAGCGCGTCCGTTGGGCAAACGGATACGCACGCCGGAGACTGGCCAGCCGCCAACCGCGTGTCGGCACAGAAGTTACACTTGTCGGCGACACCGGTTTGCGGATTCAAATAGCGCACATGGAAAGGACACGCGGCAACACAATAATCGCAGCCAATACAGCGCGATTTATCCACCTGCACGATCCCGTTTTCATCACGATATGACGCTCCGGTAGGACAAACGCTGACACATGGCGCATTTTCACAGTGCTGACAGGAGACGCGGACAAATTGAAAATGGGTTAGTGCGTTGGATGCCTGTTCAGGGGCGCGAATTTGTACCTGTACGCGGCTAAATCCCTCCGGTACGTCATTAAGCACTTTGCAGGCAACGGTACACGCCTGGCAGCCGATACAACGTTTTTCATCATGCAGCATGACGTACTGATTCGTTAAATGATTCATGGTTCCCTCCTCCCTCATGCCCGGCTCAGCGTCACGCCTGCGGTATGCACTACCGTACCGGATACCGGACTCGTCACGTGCGGCAGTAAATTTCCGCAGTGGATACCGTGTGTCGTCGCCGCCGTTTTGGCCCCAGCTTTAGCGCCAAATCCCATATAGACAAAAAGCGTGTCCGGGCGGATACCGGGCGTCACCAGCGCCTTACCTTTCTCTTTACCCGTGGCATTTTCCAGCCAGATCTCATCGCCGGTCTTAATGCCTTTTTCTTGCGCCGTTTGCGGATGGACCCAGACCGCGTTATCCCACATTAGCTCGCTGAGTAAAGGTACGTACTGCGTCGCGCCATTGGTATGCACGGCCACCTTGCCCTGAATGAAGTAAAGCTCATTCTCTTTTTTAAGCGCAAAGTCACGAACGCGCGGAACGCCGTAGCCTGGGAGCAATTCCTCCAGAGTTGCGGAATAAAGTTCGATTTTGCCGGAGGGCGATTTGAAGCGAAGCTGTTCGCCATAGGTGTTGTCGCTGTCCGTCGCGATAGCGCCGGGGTAACGCGCCGTAAACTGACGAACGGATTCTGGTTCGCGTAATAGCAGCGGAACGCCCCATTCGAGATACCCTTTCTGTCGCAGTTCCTTCGCTAAGGCATGGTCGCCGTTCAACTGATAGAGTTGGCGCGTCTGCATATCCTGCCACGGATAGTACTGCCCTAATCCCAACTGCTCGCCAAGTTCTTTCCAGATTTGCCAACTCGGACGCGCCTCGCCAATCGGCTCTACGACCTGTTGGCGCAGAGCGTAAGCCGGGTGCAGTCCCGACATATCCGATACCTCTTCGTCCCGTTCGAGATAAGTGCATTCCGGCAGCAGATAGTCGGCATACGCCGCGCTCTCGCTCAAATAGACATCGCAACTGACCACCAGATCCAGTTGCTCAACGGTTTTTACCAGGTCCGAACGACAGGTGACGGTCTGGAAAGGATTATGCCGCGACATAATCCACGCCTTTATCGGGTAAGGCTTCTGGGTTAACACCGCGTCAATAATGCTTTGCACCACGCCGCCGCCAGCGGCGATATATTTAAACTGCGGTGCGACCAAATCGATGCGTTGCGCCGTCGGTTTCGGCATATTTTTAATGTTGAGTTTCGCCAGCGTTGGCGCGACCTTTTCTCCGGCCAGTTTATTGTAAACAGACGCGTTTTTTTTCTGATATAGCCCGCCTTCGCGCTCAATATTACCGAGCAGCACATTAAGCGTAAAAATCATACGCCGCATATCGATCTCTTCCTGCGAGAACGTCGCGCGATGACCAGGACTGACAATAGCGTGAGGCGCGCAGGCGGCCAGTTCGCGTGTCACCCGGACAATAACGTCGGCTGGGACATCGGCCTGCGCGGCGGCCCATTCCGGCGTCGTCTCTTTTACCGCCTGTGCTAACTGTTCAAATCCGCTGGTATAACGCTCAACAAAAGACGCATCGTAGAGTTGTTCATCAATCATGACGTGGCACATCGCCAGCAGAACCGCTAAATCCCCCCCGGGACGAATAGCGTGCCACTCATCCGCCTTGCTGGAAAATATCGACAGACGCGGATCGAAGCTCACCATTTTGGCCCCCTTCTCCTGCGCGGTCATTAACTCATGGGTATCGGCAACTTCAATCCCTTCATACAAATTGTGGCCAAACGAAACCAGATAGCGCGTGTTAGCGATATCCATCGCCAGATCGCCGCCCATCATCACTTTTGCCGCAATGGCTTTCCCGGCAGGGCATGTTGAGGCGTGCGTAAAGGTATTAGGCGAACCAAAGGCCGTAGCCAGATGGAAAAGATGGCTGGAGAGCGAGCCCGATTTGGAAGAGAAAGCCACGCTCTCGGGGCCATGCTGCGCTTTGATGGCATTCATTTTCGCCGCGATTTCCTGGTAAGCCTGCTGCCAGCTAATCACCTGCCATTCACCGTCACCGCGTGGCCCGGTGCGTTTCATAGGTTTTACAATCCGTTGCGGGTCATTGACCAGGCTGACGCCGCTCCCGCCCCTGGCGCATATGCGCGTCCCCTGCTGCGGCGCAGAAGGATTGCCCTGGATAAAAACGGTCTTGTTATTGACTACCTGCGCCTGAATAGGGCAACGAAAGGAACACATTTCGCACAAGCTTGGCGTTAGCGTGGTTTTACCGTTAATGCCGGCAATCGGGTTGCGCGCCAGCGCCCCGGGCGGAAAAGCGCCCAGCGCGCAGGCAGAGCAGCCGATGCCCACCCCCTGCAAAAAAGAACGACGACTAATGCTCATATAACCTCCTGTTATTAGATATAGCTGAATATTATATTTAATTTGTATTATGAAATGTCGGCTTCAATCACAATTTGAAATAGTTGTTAAAATGAACACGCCAACACGATAAAACCTTTTATTTTATAAATATTTTACATTTCCTGAACACGCACATGGACTGTCATTGAATAATCAGCAGAATTACCAAACAACCCGCTGTTAATTATAAAAATGATACAATTCCAATAACACGTAATAATATTTAAAAGAAAACGATTATTTCCTGAAAAGCGATTTCACGCGCTTTACGCAGTTCTTTCTCATACGCGCCGGAATGTCCGCCGACGATATCCCGAATGCCGGTGAAAAACGCTGGTTGAGCATCGAAGCGGGTTTACTTTTGCGTGCACACGGGCTTCGTTACCCGACCCGCTCCCTTATGCCTTGATTTTTCCGCAGATACGTCAGCGTCCCACAATACGGTGACATGATGACAGGATGGACACTTTCTGAAAGAAACCTGCCAGATAACATGGTGAATTGTGATCTCCATCGCCATACCGACATATGAAGCTTACTTTTAAGGCGTTAAAAATCCAGACCGTTTTTCCATAATGATGTTGATAAGGAATTCTAATGAAGATATCATCAGGCGCAATTAATTTTTCTACTATTCCTAACCAGGTTAAAAAATTAATTACCTCTATTCGTGAACATACGAAAAACGGGTTCGCCTCAAAAATAACCAGTGTTAAAAACACGCATGCTTCTTTAAATGAAAAACTTAAAACAGGAAAGAGCTCATCGATTGAGTTCGCGTTACCACAAAAAATAAAAGACTTCTTTCAGCCGAAAGATAAAAACACCTTAAACAAAACATTGATTACTGTTAAAAATATTAAAGATACAAATAATGCAGGTAAGAAAAATATTTCAGCAGAAGATGTCTCAAAAATGAATGCAGCATTCATGCGTAAGCATATTGCAAATCAAACATGTGATTATAATTACAGAGTGACAGGTGCGGCCCCACTCCCCGGTGGAGTCTCTGTATCAGCCAATAACAGGCCCACTGTTTCTGAAGGTAGAACACCACCAGTATCACCCTCCCTCTCACTTCAGGCTACGTCTTCCCCGTCATCACCTGCCGAATGGGCTAAGAAACTCACGGATGCACTTTTACGACAGAAAGCCGGAGAAACCCTTACGGCCGCAGATCGCGATTTTTCAAACGCAGATTTCCGTAATATTACATTCAGCAAAATATTGCCCACCAGCTTCATGAAGCGAGACGGCGATATTATTAAGGGGTTCAACTTTTCAAATTCAAAATTTACTTATTCTGATATATCTCATTTACATTTTGACGAATGCCGATTCACTTATTCGACACTGAGTGATGTAGTCTGCAGTAATACAAAATTTAGTAATTCAGACATGAATGAACTGACTTTACAGTATTCAATTACTACACGACAACAGCCCTCTTTTATTAATACAACATTAAAAAATACGTTTATACGTCACAAAGCCAACCTCTCTGGCGTTATTTTAAATGAACCGGATAATTCATCACCTCCGTCAGTGTCAGGGGGCGGAAATTTTATTCGTCTAGGTGATATCTGGCTGCAAATGCCACTCCTTTGGAGTGAGAACGCTGTGGATGGATTTTTAAATCATGAGCACAATAATGGTAAAAGTATTCTGATGACCATTGACAGCCTGCCCGATAAATACAGTCAGGAAAAAGTCCGGGCAATGGAAGACCTGGTGAAGTCATTGCGGGGTGGCCGCTTAACAGAGGCATGTATCCGGCCAGTTGAAAGTTCGCTGGTAAGCGTACTGGCCCACCCCCCCTATACGCAAAGTGCGCTTATCAGCGAGTGGCTCGGGCCTGTTCAGGAACGTTTTTTTGCCCACCAGTGCCAGACCTATAATGACGTTCCCCTGCCGGCTCCTGACACATATTATCAGCAGCGCATACTGCCTGTGTTGCTGGATTCGTTTGACAGGAACAGCGCCGCCATGACTACTCACAGCGGACTCTTTAATCAGGTGATTTTACACTGTATGACAGGCGTGGACTGCACTGATGGCACCCGCCAGAAAGCTGCAGCGCTTTATGAACAGTATCTTGCTCACCCGGCGGTGTCTCCCCACATCCATAATGGGCTCTTCGGCAATTATGACGGCAGCCCGGACTGGACAACCCGCGCTGCAGATAATTTCCTGCTGCTTTCCTCCCAGGATTCAGACACGGCGATGATGCTCTCCACTGACACGCTGTTAACAATGCTAAACCCTACTCCTGACACTGCATGGGACAACTTTTACCTGCTGCGAGCCGGAGAGAACGTTTCCACCGCGCAAATCTCTCCGGTAGAGTTATTCCGTTATGACTTTCCGGTGTTTCTCGCCGCATTTAATCAGCAGGCCACGCAGCGACGCTTTGGGGAGCTGATTGATATCATCCTCAGCACTGAAGAGCACGGGGAGCTGAACCAGCAGTTTATTGCCGCCACGAACCAGAAACATTCCACCGTGAAGTTGATTGATGATGCCTCAGTGTCGCGTCTGGCCACCATTTTTGACCCCTTGCTTCCTGAAGGCAAACTCAGCCCGGCACACTACCAGCACATCCTCAGTGCTTATCACCTGACGGACGCCACCCCACAGAAGCAGGCGGAAACCCTGTTCTGTCTCAGTACCGCATTCGCACGCTATTCCTCCAGCGCCATTTTCGGCACTGAGCATGACTCTCCGCCGGCCCTGAGAGGCTATGCGGAGGCGCTGATGCAGAAAGCCTGGGAGCTGTCTCCGGCGATATTCCCATCCAGCGAACAGTTTACCGAGTGGTCCGACCGTTTTCACGGCCTCCATGGCGCCTTTACCTGTACCAGCGTTGTGGCGGATAGTATGCAACGTCATGCCAGAAAATATTTCCCGAGTGTTCTGTCATCCATCCTGCCACTGGCCTGGGCGTAGTCCAGCCTCAACCCGCATGGAATTAAGGGACACAGCGTTGTGTCCCTCTGTAAATAGACCCGTTTTAGTCCATGCATTTTTGAGATCCCGGCCAGATTGACCCTGGCCTAAATTCCATACAGTACTAAATCAGAATCAGTAATTTCAGATGGGCCGGAATATGGTTTACCATAGAGGGAGCGTAGCTTAGTGTCGCTGATGGTCATTTTAGTATTTTGTACTCAATGATTTTAATGTTTATGTACTCACCATCGCATGTACGAACATTAGCAACGATATCAATTGGTGTACAAATACAATCAATCAACGACAAAATAAAAGAATAAAATATTTCATATACAGATAACATCAGGCGTGTACATCAAGTGACAGTTAAAAACGACAGCATACAGAGCACATTCCTCTTCCACGATTACGAAACCTTCGGTACGCATCCGGCCCTCGACAGACCAGCGCAATTCGCCGCGCTCCGTACGGATAACGACTTCAACGTTATTGGCGAGCCGGAGGTGTTTTATTGCAAACCCGCTGATGATTATCTACCGCAGCCCGGCGCGGTGCTGATTACCGGCATCACGCCGCAGGAAGCGCGTGAGAAAGGAGAAAACGAAGCCGCTTTCGCCAGACGCATTCATGCGCTGTTTACCGTTCCTAAAACCTGCGTTGTGGGCTACAACAATGTGCGTTTTGATGATGAAGTCACGCGCAATATTTTTTATCGCAACTTTTACGATCCCTACGCCTGGAGCTGGCAGCATGATAATTCACGTTGGGATCTATTGGATGTCATGCGCGCCTGTTATGCGCTGCGCCCGGAGGGAATTAACTGGCCGGAAAACGACGACGGCCTGCCCAGCTTTCGTCTGGAACATTTAACCCAGGCGAACGGGATCGAACACAGCAACGCGCATGATGCGATGGCGGATGTCTACGCCACTATTGCGATGGCGCAACTGGTGAAAACACGCCAGCCGCGACTGTTTGATTATCTTTATAGCCACCGCAGTAAACATAAACTGGCGGCGCTGATTGACGTTCCGCAAATGAAGCCGCTGGTGCATGTCTCCGGCATGTTTGGCGCGTGGCGCGGTAATACAAGCTGGGTCGCGCCGCTGGCGTGGCATCCTGAAAACCGTAACGCGGTGATCATGGTCGATTTAGCAGGCGATATTTCTCCTCTTCTTGAGCTGGACAGCGACACCCTTCGCGAGCGGCTTTATACGGCCAAAGCCGATCTTGGCGATCACGTCGCAGTGCCGGTAAAGCTGGTGCATATCAATAAATGTCCGGTACTGGCGCAGGCGAATACCTTGCGCCCGGAGGATGCCGACCGACTGGGAATTAACCGCCAGCATTGCCTGGATAACCTGAAAGTGCTACGTGAAAACCCGCAGGTCCGCGACAAAGTGGTGGCGATTTTCGCCGAAGCCGAACCTTTTGCCGCCTCGGATAACGTTGATGCCCAGCTCTATGATGGTTTTTTCAGCGATGCCGATCGCGCAGCCATGAAAATCGTACTCGAAACCGAGCCGCGTAACCTACCCGCGCTGGACATTACTTTTGTCGATAAGCGCATTGAGAAGCTGCTGTTTAATTACCGCGCACGCAATTTTCCCGGTACGCTGGATGACGCAGAGCAGCAGCGCTGGCTGGAGCATCGCCGTCAGGTACTGACGCCGGAGTTTTTACAACAGTATGCCAATGAATTGCAGATGCTTTCTCAGCAGTATGCGGAAGATAAAACGAAGCTGGCGCTGCTGAAATCACTGTGGCAGTACGCAACCGAGATTGTGTAATTGACCAATGCCTGACGGGCATTGTTAATCCAGAGCGGATAAAGAGTGACGCCACCATCCGGTAAACATGCTGGATGACAAAAAACCGGAGGCACTGCCTCCGGTTTTACTATTGCCGATAATACGTGCGATTACGCGACGTCTTCGTACTGTGGAACCGGGTTACGGAAGCTTTTAGTTACGCACGCCAGATAAATCAGCCCGATACCCGCCCAGATCAGGCCCAGTACCATTGAGCTCTCTTCCAGGTTAACCCACAACGCACCAACCGTGAGCGCGCCGCACATCGGCAGGAACAGATACTGGAAGTGATCTTTCAACGTTTTATTACGCTTCTCACGGATCCAGAACTGCGAAATCACCGACAGGTTAACAAAGGTAAACGCGACCAGCGCACCAAAGTTAATCAGCGCCGTCGCCATCACCAGGTCAAAATTAATCGCCAGCAGCGCGATCGCCCCGACCAGGATGATGTTCATCGCTGGCGTACGCCATTTCGGATGAACGTAACCGAAGAAGCTTTTCGGGAATACGCCGTCGCGCCCCATTACGTACATCAGGCGCGCTACGCCTGCATGCGCCGCCATACCGGAAGCCAGCACGGTGATAGTAGAGAAGATCAGCGCGCCCACCTGGAAGGTTTTACCCGCCACGTACAGCATGATTTCCGGCTGAGACGCATCCGGATCTTTAAAGCGAGAGATATCCGGGAAGTACAATTGCAGGAAATAGGTTGCAAAGATGAAGATCAGGCCGCCAATCAGCGCGGTCAGGAAAATCGCACGCGGGATCACGCGCTCAGCATCTTTGGTCTCTTCCGACAGGTTACTGATGCCGTCAAAGCCGGTAAAGGAGAAGCACAGGATCGTCGCTCCCGTAATCATCGGGATAACGTGCGCATCGCCGGACCAGAACGGACGGGTGCTCGCCAGCGTACCGGCGCCTTCGCCTTCAAATACGCCATAAACCACCATGCCCAGAATGACCGCAATCAGCACTACCTGTAGCACCACAATCACGGTGTTGAAGTTAGCGACTGATTTGAGGCTGCGCAGGTTAAAGGCCGTCATAAAGGCCACCAGCGCCACGACAAACACCCATGACGGAATGGAGGGCACCAGCGCTTCAAAATAAATTTTCGCCAACAGAATGTTGATCATCGGCGCGAACAGATAATCGAGCAGAGAAGACCAACCCACCATAAAGCCAACGGTCGGGCTGATGGATTTCTGGGCATAGGTGTACGCCGAACCCGCGGAAGGATAGCGACGCACCAGTTTCCCGTAGCTCAACGCCGTAAACAGAATCGCGATTAACGCGAATGCATACGCCGTCGGTACGTGACCGTCAGTGAGGCCTGAAACGATACCAAATGTATCGAACAGCGTCATCGGCTGCATATAGGCAAGACCCATCATTACAACCGGAACTAACGTAAGCGTTTTACGTAATTCCACGCGAGAGGTGTTTGGAGTAACGTTATGCGACATGGTCATTCTCCTTTACGGCGAATGCCGTCGCGTAAGCAAAAAATTGCCCCATTTTCTGGATTCCTCAGCGACAACAACTGTCGATTTTTAAGTAAGTATCTATCCGGTACGAAGCCCGGCCTCTTGGTATTGAATGATGTGTTTGAAGCAAAAAAATAACCGACGCGTATTAAAACGTCGGTTAGTGTCATTTTTTGCAAGCGGCGTATTCTGCCCTAAATTGAAGTGAAATGACAAGAGAATGCGAGCGTGTTCAAAAAATTATTTTTCATAAGCGATTGATTTTTAAACCGGCGATTTTGCATACACCCCAGCAATAGCATTATTTGCTAAAATTTCATCCCGCCACCAGCCGCTGGCCAGCCCGGCGGTCTGTTCATTCCAGCCAACCCACACCGGTTCATAGACGATTTGCGCTACAACTTTCTTCTCTATAAGCGCGCCGCTTTCCAAAAATCGCTGCGCCAGATAACGCGGTAAATAGCCGCATCCCAGGCCGCTAATTTGCAGCTCCAGCTTGGTTTTAAAATCAAACACGGTAATCGCTTCCTGAGCGTCGAGCAGTTCAGACCCTATTGATCGCGAGGAATGGACGCTATCGCCAACCACAATCGCGCGAAAACGTTTGATCGTCTGGCGGCTAAGCGGTTCCTCTTCATGAACCAGCGGATGATGCGGAGCGACAGCAAACACCAGTTCAAGATCGCCCAGTCTTGCAAAGCCAAAGCCGGTGTCAGGCGGCGGCGCGCGCATGGCGCCAACAATAATATCCGCCCTTCCCTGCGTCAGCGTCTCCCATGAACCGCCGAGAACGCCATTGACAAATTTAAGGCGCGTCACGCTGTGGCGTTGATAAAAAGCGTCGATAAGCGGGGCCAGAAGAGAAAAGGGAAAGGTATCATCCACACCGATGACCAGTTCGTTCTCCCAGCCTTCATGCAATTTAATCGCCTGCTTTTCCAGCTCGCGAACGGTGTGCAGCACTTCACGGCCTTTTTCCAGTAGCATCTTACCGGTTCGCGTAAATCGCGCGCGATGCCCGCTACGGTCGAGCAGTTGGATATTAAGATCGTTTTCCAGCTTATGAACGGTATAACTGAGGGCGGACGGCGTTTTAAATAATTTTGCCGACGCCGCCGCGAAGCTGCCTTCTTTTTCTAACGCATCAAGAATAATCAGAACGTCCAGCAGTGGTTTCATACTCGTCCCCTTGCGCTATATGGCGACCACCTGCTGGACAGCGACTCACTCCATCGGCATCACCAGCGGATCGGGATATTGATATTCAAATCCCAGCTCATTACAAATCCGGCTACCATCGATAATCTTCCCTTTGCCGTTGTCCGGTGCGTCACGAAAATGCGGCGGCGCCATTCCCAGCAAGCGCGTCATTTGCGGATAAAACACGTTGCGGGCTGGATGCGCCGGCGCACATATATTATAGATGTGCCCTCCTTTTGGCGCCTGTAGCAAGAGGGTAATTGCGCCAACCACGTCTTCAAGATGCACCAGATTGACCCCGTGTTGACCATCCGGCGCGGTTTTTCCAGCAAAGAAACGTCCGGGGTGGCGTCCAGGCCCGACCAACCCCGCCAGCCGCAGAATATCCACTGACGTGCCCGGCAGATTATGCAGCCAATCTTCCAGTTCCTTCAGGGTACGCCCGCTGGCCGTGACCGGATTACGCGGCGTATTCTCTTTCACCACGCCTTGCGCATCGCCGTAAACAGACGTCGAACTGGTAAAAATAATACGCGGGATACGATAAGCCAGCGCGCTGTCGACCAGTTCCTGCATCGCCTGCAGATAAAAATCCTCTCCCGGACCGCTACGGCGCGCGGGCAGTGTTATCACCAGCACATCGACATCCAGCAGAGCGTCAAGATCGTCCGCCTCACAGACCAGCTCCGGCTCCAGACGCAGCGGATAGCTTTCAATTCCACTCATACGGGCCGCTTCCACCCCGTCAAGGGTGGTTTTGCTGCCGGTAACCTGCCAGCCTCTCGCTGCCAGCGACATTGCCAGCGGCATGCCTAACCAACCTAAACCGACAATTGCGACCTTTTTCATCCATTTTCTCCTGACTTTAACGCCTTATACATAAGGCTACGCCAGCCCGCCGTGACTGACAATTCATACTATAAATGCGAAATGAAAAAAGCGCTTGCTTTAAGGCGTAAAAGTGGTTTAGGTTAAAAGGTATCAAATGAATAAGCATTCATCGGAATTTTTATGACACGCGTTCAATTTAAACACCACCATCATCACCATCATCCTGACTAGTCTTTCAGGCGATGTGTGCTGGAAGACATTCAGATCTTCCAGTGGTGCATGAACGCATGAGAAAGCCCCCGGAAGATCATCTTCCGGGGGCTTTTTTTTTGGCGCGCGATACAGACCGGTTCAGACAGGATAAAGAGGAACGCAGAATGTTAGACAACACCCGCTTACGCATAGCTATTCAGAAATCAGGCCGTTTAAGCGATGATTCACGAGAATTGCTGGCCCGCTGCGGCATAAAAATTAATTTACACACTCAGCGCCTGATTGCGATGGCGGAAAACATGCCGATTGATATCCTGCGCGTGCGTGATGATGACATTCCGGGTCTGGTGATGGATGGCGTGGTCGATCTCGGTATTATCGGCGAGAACGTGCTGGAAGAAGAGCTACTCAACCGCCGCGCGCAGGGCGAAGATCCGCGCTATTTTACCCTGCGCCGCCTTGACTTCGGCGGCTGCCGTTTATCGCTGGCAACGCCGGTTGACGAAGCCTGGGACGGCCCGGCCGCGCTGGACGGTAAACGTATCGCCACCTCTTATCCGCACCTCCTCAAACGCTACCTCGATCAGAAAGGCGTCTCTTTTAAATCGTGTCTGTTAAATGGTTCTGTCGAAGTCGCGCCGCGCGCGGGGCTGGCCGACGCTATCTGCGATTTGGTCTCTACCGGCGCGACGCTTGAAGCTAACGGCCTGCGTGAAGTCGAAGTTATCTACCGCTCTAAAGCCTGTCTGATTCAGCGCGACGGTGAGATGGCACAGAGCAAGCAACAGCTGATCGATAAATTGCTGACCCGTATTCAGGGCGTGATTCAGGCGCGCGAATCGAAATACATCATGATGCACGCGCCAAGTGAACGCCTGGAAGAGGTTATCGCCCTGCTGCCAGGCGCTGAAAGGCCGACAATTCTGCCGCTGGCGGGCGAGCAACAGCGCGTGGCGATGCACATGGTCAGCAGCGAAACGTTGTTCTGGGAAACCATGGAGAAACTGAAAGCGCTTGGCGCCAGCTCGATTCTGGTACTGCCGATCGAGAAGATGATGGAGTGATCTGACGCCTGATAGCGCTGCGCTTATCAGGCCTACGTAATGCGTTGATATTTTGGGTTCAGTAGGCCGGATAAGGCGGAACCCTGTGATGGAGTAAAGACCATGAGCTTCAATACCCTGATTGACTGGAACAGCTGTAGCCCTGAACAGCAGCGTGCGCTACTGACGCGTCCGGCGATTTCCGCCTCTGACAGTATTACCCGAACGGTCAGCGATATTCTGGATAATGTAAAAACGCGCGGTGACGATGCCCTGCGTGAATACAGCGCTAAATTTGATAAAACAGAAGTGACAGCGCTACGCGTCACCCCTGAAGAAATCGCCGCCGCCGGCGCGCGTCTGAGCGACGAATTAAAACAGGCGATGGCCGCTGCCGTCAAAAATATTGAAACGTTCCATTCCGCGCAGACGCTACCGCCTGTAGATGTGGAAACCCAGCCAGGCGTGCGTTGCCAGCAGGTTACGCGTCCCGTCGCGTCTGTCGGTCTGTATATTCCCGGCGGCTCGGCTCCGCTCTTCTCAACGGTGCTGATGCTGGCGACGCCGGCGCGTATTGCGGGATGTCAGAACGTGGTTCTGTGCTCGCCGCCGCCCATCTCTGATGAAATCCTCTATGCGGCACAACTGTGTGGCGTGCAGGAAATCTTTAACGTCGGCGGCGCGCAGGCGATTGCCGCTCTGGCCTTCGGCAGCGAGTCCGTACCGAAAGTGGATAAAATTTTTGGCCCCGGCAACGCCTTTGTAACCGAAGCCAAGCGTCAGGTCAGCCAACGCCTCGACGGCGCGGCTATCGATATGCCTGCCGGGCCGTCTGAAGTGCTGGTGATCGCCGACAGCGGCGCAACACCGGATTTCGTCGCTTCTGACCTGCTCTCCCAGGCAGAACACGGTCCGGATTCGCAGGTGATCCTGCTGACGCCTGATGCTCACATTGCCCGCAAGGTGGCGGAGGCGGTAGAACGTCAACTGGCGGAACTGCCGCGCGCGGACACCGCCCGGCAGGCCCTGAGCGCCAGTCGTCTGATTGTGACCAAAGATTTAGCGCAGTGCGTCGCCATCTCTAATCAGTATGGGCCGGAACACTTAATCATCCAGACACGCAATGCGCGCGATTTGGTGGATGCGATTACCAGCGCAGGCTCGGTATTTCTCGGCGACTGGTCGCCGGAATCCGCCGGTGATTACGCTTCCGGAACCAACCATGTTTTACCGACCTATGGCTATACTGCTACCTGTTCCAGCCTTGGGTTAGCGGATTTCCAGAAACGGATGACCGTTCAGGAACTGTCGAAAGCGGGCTTTTCCGCTCTGGCATCAACCATTGAAACATTGGCGGCGGCAGAACGTCTGACCGCCCATAAAAATGCCGTGACCCTGCGCGTAAACGCCCTCAAGGAGCAAGCATGAGCACTGAAAACACTCTCAGCGTCGCTGACTTAGCCCGTGAAAATGTCCGCAACCTGGTACCGTATCAGTCCGCCCGCCGTCTGGGCGGTAACGGCGATGTCTGGCTGAACGCGAATGAATTCCCGACAGCGGTGGAGTTTCAGCTCACCCAACAAACGCTTAACCGCTACCCGGAATGCCAGCCAAAGGCCGTGATTGAAAACTACGCGCAATATGCTGGCGTAAAGCCGGAGCAGGTGCTGGTCAGCCGCGGCGCGGATGAAGGGATCGAACTGGTGATCCGCGCCTTCTGCGAACCGGGGAAAGACGCCATTCTCTACTGTCCGCCCACTTACGGTATGTACAGCGTCAGCGCCGAAACCATTGGCGTAGAGCGCCGGACGGTTCCCGCGCTTGAAAACTGGCAGCTGGATCTACAGGGGATTTCCGACAACCTTGACGGCACAAAAGTGGTATTCGTTTGTAGCCCCAATAACCCTACCGGGCAACTTATCAACCCGCAGGATCTGCGCACGCTGCTGGAGTTGACACGCGGTAAAGCGATAGTCGTCGCCGACGAAGCTTATATTGAGTTTTGCCCGCAGGCCACGCTGACAGGCTGGCTGGTTGAATATCCTCATCTGGTTATCCTGCGCACATTGTCGAAAGCTTTTGCGCTGGCGGGTCTGCGCTGCGGCTTTACGCTGGCTAATGAAGAGGTGATCAACCTGCTGTTAAAAGTGATCGCCCCTTATCCGCTTTCTACGCCAGTGGCGGATATCGCCGCCCAGGCGCTGAGCCCGCAGGGAATAAACGCAATGCGCGATCGCGTGGCGCAGACAGTGCAGGAACGTCAGTATCTGGTGAATGCCCTGCAACAGACCGCCTGCGTAGAACACGTCTTTGACTCTGAAACCAACTATATCCTGGCGCGGTTTACCGCCTCCAGCAGCGTGTTTAAATCCTTATGGGATCAGGGCATTATCTTACGCGATCAGAATAAACAACCTTCTTTAAGCGGCTGCCTGCGGATTACGGTCGGCACCCGCCAGGAAAACCAGCGCGTCATTGACGCCTTACGTGCGGAGCCAGTATGAGTCAGAAGTATCTTTTCATTGACCGGGACGGAACCTTAATTTCCGAACCGCCGAGCGATTTTCAGGTAGACCGCTTTGATAAACTGGCCTTTGAGCCAGAGGTGATTCCCGTATTGCTGAAGCTGCAAAAAGCCGGTTTTAAGCTGGTGATGATCACTAACCAGGATGGACTTGGCACGCAAAGCTTCCCGCAGGCGGACTTCGACGGACCGCACAACCTGATGATGCAGATTTTCACCTCTCAGGGCGTACGCTTTGATGAGGTGCTGATCTGCCCTCACCTGCCCGCAGACGACTGCGACTGCCGCAAGCCCAAAGTGAAGCTGGTGGAGCGTTATCTTGCGGAACAAGCGATGGATAGCGCCAACAGCTATGTGATTGGCGATCGTGCGACCGATATCCAGCTCGCTGATAATATGGGCATTACTGGTTTACGCTATCACCGTGAAACGCTGAACTGGACGATGATTGGCGAACAGCTAACGAAACGCGATCGCTATGCGCATGTGGTCCGCAACACCAAAGAAACACAGATTGATGTCAGCGTCTGGCTGGATCGCGAAGGCAACAGCAAGATTAATACCGGCGTCGGCTTCTTTGACCATATGCTCGATCAAATCGCCACCCACGGCGGCTTTCGTATGGAGATTACCGTTAAGGGCGATCTCTATATCGACGATCACCATACGGTAGAAGATACCGGACTGGCGCTCGGTGAGGCATTAAAACTGGCACTCGGCGACAAACGCGGTATCTGCCGTTTTGGCTTTGTACTGCCGATGGATGAATGTCTGGCGCGCTGCGCGCTGGATATTTCCGGTCGTCCGCATCTGGAATATAAAGCTGAATTTACCTACCAGCGTGTGGGCGATTTGAGCACAGAGATGATTGAACACTTTTTCCGCTCACTCTCTTACACGATGGGCGTCACTCTGCATCTCAAGACTAAGGGTAAGAATGATCACCACCGTGTCGAAAGTTTGTTTAAAGCCTTTGGTCGGACGCTACGCCAGGCTATTCGCGTGGAGGGCGATACATTACCGTCCTCGAAAGGAGTGCTGTGATGAACGTCGTCATCCTTGACACCGGCTGCGCCAATTTAAGCTCGGTAAAATCCGCCGTGGCGCGCCACGGTTACACCCCGGTGGTCAGCCGCGAAGCGGAAATCGTATTACGCGCTGACAAACTCTTTCTGCCCGGCGTCGGCACGGCGCAGGCCGCTATGGATCAACTGCGCGAACGTGAACTGATCGACTTAATTAAAGCGTGTACTCAGCCGGTACTGGGTATCTGCTTAGGGATGCAACTGCTGGGTCGTCGCAGCGAAGAAACGCGCGGCGTGGATCTGCTGAACATTATCGAACAAGACGTGCCGAAAATGACCGACTTTGGTCTGCCGCTGCCGCACATGGGCTGGAATCGCGTGTATCCGCAGGCGGGCAACCGGCTGTTTCAGGGCATTGAAGATGGCGCCTATTTTTACTTTGTGCACAGCTACGCGATGCCGGTCAACCCGTGGACTATCGCCCAGTGCAATTACGGCGAGCCGTTTACCGCGGCGGTACAGAAAGATAATTTCTTCGGCGTACAGTTCCATCCGGAACGTTCGGGCGCGGCGGGCGCACAGTTGCTGAAAAACTTCCTGGAGATGTAATGATTATTCCGGCATTAGATTTAATTGACGGCACCGTGGTGCGTCTCCACCAGGGCGACTACGCCCGGCAGCGGGATTACGGTAACGATCCCCTGCCCCGTTTGCAGGATTACGCCGCCCAGGGCGCCGGGGTGCTGCATCTGGTAGATCTGACCGGCGCTAAAGATCCGGCTAAGCGACAGATACCGCTGATTAAAACCCTGGTCGCGGGCGTGAACGTGCCTGTTCAGGTCGGCGGCGGCGTGCGTACCGAAGAAGACGTTGCGGCATTACTGAAAGCTGGCGTTGCCCGTGTGGTCATCGGTTCAACGGCGGTGAAATCCCCTGACGTGGTGAAAGGCTGGTTTGAACGTTTTGGCGCGCAGGCGCTGGTGTTGGCGCTGGACGTTCGCATAGACGAACACGGCAACAAGCAGGTGGCGGTTAGCGGCTGGCAGGAAAATTCCGGTGTCTCGCTGGAACAACTGGTGGAGACCTATCTCCCCGTCGGCCTGAAACATGTACTGTGTACCGATATTTCTCGCGACGGCACGCTGGCGGGCTCTAACGTTTCGCTGTACGAAGAGGTATGCGCCAGATATCCGCAGATCGCCTTTCAATCCTCCGGCGGTATTGGCGATATCGATGATATTGCCGCCCTGCGCGGCACCGGCGTGCGCGGCGTGATTGTCGGACGCGCTCTGTTAGAAGGGAAATTTACCGTTAAGGAGGCCATCCAATGCTGGCAAAACGTATAATTCCGTGTCTGGATGTTCGTGATGGTCAGGTGGTGAAAGGCGTACAGTTTCGCAACCATGAGATCATTGGCGATATCGTTCCGCTGGCCAAACGCTATGCCGACGAAGGCGCGGACGAACTGGTGTTCTATGACATTACCGCCTCCAGCGATGGTCGCGTAGTCGATAAAAGCTGGGTGGCGCGCGTTGCCGAGGTGATCGACATTCCGTTTTGTGTAGCGGGCGGTATCCGGTCAATTGACGACGCCGCCAAAATTCTCTCTTTCGGGGCGGATAAGATCTCTATCAACTCCCCGGCGCTGGCTGACCCAACGCTGATTACCCGTCTGGCTGACCGTTTTGGCGTACAGTGCATTGTCGTCGGGATTGATACCTGGTTTGACGACGCCACGGGGAAATACCATGTTAACCAGTATACCGGCGATGAAAACCGTACCCGCGTGACGCAGTGGGAGACGCTGGATTGGGTGCAAGAGGTACAACAGCGCGGCGCGGGGGAAATCGTCCTGAATATGATGAACCAGGACGGCGTGCGTAACGGTTACGATCTGACGCAGTTGAAAAAAGTCCGTGACGTTTGCCGCGTGCCGCTGATCGCCTCCGGCGGCGCGGGCACGATGGAACACTTTCTTGAGGCATTCCGTGATGCCGATGTCGACGGCGCGCTTGCCGCCTCCGTTTTTCATAAGCAAATCATCAATATTGGCGAATTAAAAGCGTACCTGGCAGGCCAGGGCGTGGAGATCAGGATATGTTAACAGAGCAACAACGCCGCGAGCTGGACTGGGAAAAAACCGATGGCCTGATGCCAGCCATCGTGCAACATGCGGTATCCGGCGAAGTATTGATGCTGGGCTATATGAACCCACAAGCGCTGGACAAAACCATTGAATCCGGCCATGTCACGTTCTTCTCACGCACGAAACAGCGTTTATGGACCAAAGGCGAAACCTCAGGCCATGTGCTGAATGTCGTCAGCATTGCGCCAGATTGCGACAACGATACACTGCTGGTGCTGGCAAACCCTGTCGGGCCGACCTGCCACAAAGGTACCAGCAGTTGCTTTGGCGACGCCAGCCATCAGTGGTTATTCCTGTATCAACTGGAGCAGCTACTGGCAGAGCGCAAAACCGCCGATCCGGCCAGCTCTTACACGGCGAAACTGTACGCCAGCGGTACCAAACGTATTGCGCAAAAAGTTGGCGAAGAAGGTGTAGAAACCGCGCTGGCGGCCACCGTCAATGATCGTTTTGAATTAACCAATGAAGCGTCTGATTTGATGTACCACCTGCTGGTGCTGTTGCAGGATCAGGATCTCAACCTCACCACCGTGATCGACAATCTTCGTAAGCGTCATCAATAAGCGTAAAAAAACCGGGCAATGCCCGGTTTTTTAATGAGAAATTTTACCTTTCGAAGCCGACCACCATCCGGCAAAGAAGCTTACAAGGCTTTTGGCTTATAGCTACGTAGCGCATTGCGCCCCAGCACAATCCCGGCACCGATCATCCCGCCCAGCAACACAGCCAGCACGAGGGTAATGGCTGTTTTCGGGCTATCGCGACGGACCGGCAGCGTCGGCTTCATCACATAACGATAGACGTGCACCGTATCGGCAGTCACTTTCAGATTTTTAATGTCCAGCAGTGTCTGCTTCGTCTGGTAATAGGTCGGAGAAAAGACCAGTGGACGCGTCGCTTCGTTCTGTATCATCGATTTTAGCGCATCGCTCCCCAACAGGAACATCGTGTCCTGGGTAACATCCTGGGTTTGCTGAATCTGCGGCTGCGTGATTTTGGCCTCATCCGCATAGCGCAACGCTTCTTCGATTTGCTTAATACGCAGATCTTTTTGCTCCTGCGCCACAACTTCCTGCGTCTCAAGGGACTCCTGCAACGTTTTGGTTTGCAGCGTGATGTTATCTTTCAGGTCAACTTCCAGTTCCTTAGCGACCTCTTCATCCACCTGTTGGATATATTCCGCCAGCCGACGCTGCGCCCCTTCAGCGGTAGTACTCACATAAGAAACCGAGAGCGGCAGCGTCTGCCCCTTTACCGACTGTTCAATGGTGAGCTTTTCCCGCTCTTTCTGATTATCCAGCGCTTCCGATAATGCGGAAAACGCAGAACTAAAGCGGCTTATAAAATTCGCCTGCACTTCAGAGATTTTGGGGGCATTCCCGCCATACAAGACGTTGAGCGCGTTGGTATAGGTGGCAACCTGCGCGGCATCAGGTTGGGTAATAATCGCCGTGGATGTCCATTTTTCTTTGGCTATCATCAGGTAGCCTACGGCCAGCAAAATGGCGATAATAACGGCTACAATAATGGTCATCTTCCCACGCCATAACTGTAGCAATAACTCAATCAAATCAATCTGTTCCGGATCGTTCCCACGCCCGGAAGACGTATTACTATCCACTGTCATAGATACCCTAACTAAAAAAAGGATGAAGCTGGAGACAGTGTAGTCATAAAGCAAATATATGCCATAGGATTAATGATAAAAATCAGACATTATTTCCATTTGGTCAATAAATCATCGGGACTCATCAGCCCCGATTGCCTTATTAATCACTACCGAAAAGATCGCGGGTATACACTTTTTCAGCGACATCCAAAAGCTCTGCCGCCATCCTGTTGGAAATAATGACATCCGCCTGCTGTTTAAAGCAGTGCAAATCACGTTCAAGACGTGAGTTAAAGAAAGTATCTTCTTCCATTACCGGCTCATAGATGATGACCTCTACGCCTTTCGCTTTAATGCGCTTCATAATCCCCTGAATCGATGAGGCGCGGAAGTTATCGGAGCCACTCTTCATAATCAGGCGATAAATGCCCACCACTTTAGGCTTTCTGGCGAGGATAGCGTCGGCAATAAAATCTTTACGCGTACGGTTTGCTTCAACGATAGCGGAGATAATATTATTAGGCACCGACTGATAATTAGCCAGCAACTGTTTGGTATCTTTTGGCAAACAATATCCGCCATAACCAAAAGAGGGATTATTATAATGATTGCCAATACGCGGGTCGAGGCACACCCCTTCAATAATTTGTCGGGTATTTAATCCTAACGTTTCAGCATAGCTGTCTAATTCATTAAAATAAGCGACTCGCATAGCGAGATAAGTATTGGCGAAAAGTTTAATGGCTTCCGCTTCAGTGGAGTCCGTAAACAGCGTCGGAATCTCCTGTTTAATAGCGCCTTCCTGGAGTAATGCGGCAAATTCTCTGGCGCGCTCAGACTGTTCCCCAATCACGATACGGGAGGGATAAAGGTTATCGTAAAGGGCTTTACCTTCACGTAAAAACTCCGGAGAGAAAATGATATTTTCTGTCGCAAACTTCTGACGCATTGCCGCCGTGAAGCCAACCGGCACCGTAGACTTAATAATCATCACGGCTGCGGGGTTGATGCTGATCACATCCTGAATGACCGATTCCACACTGGACGTATTAAAATAGTTGGTTTTGGGATCGTAATCCGTAGGCGTAGCAATGATGACGTAATCTGCATTCTGGTACGCATCAAACTTATCCAGCGTTGCCCTGAATCTGATGTTATCTTCCTTTAAAAATTGCTGAATTTCTTTATCAACAATCGGAGATATCCGATCATTTAACAGTTCAACACGGGAAGGAACAATGTCTAACGCCACCACATCATGATGTTGTGCAATAAGCAAACCATTAGACAAGCCAACATAACCCGTCCCGGATATCGTGATTTTCATTATTCGCTCTCAGAATTAACTTAATTATGAATCATGATGTATTTCGCATCCTGATAAGATATTAAAGTTTTAACGCCTGAGTATATAAAGTGCAACGCAGACGAAAACAATTCAGATTATCTTCATTACGATAAACACAGATTATTAAGTTAATATTAAGCAAAAGCGATAAATCAATAAGAATAGAGATAAAAAAAAGCCCGGTATTAAACCGGGCTTAAACATTTTTGCAGAAATTATTCCAACCACTCGGTATGGAAAATGCCTTCTTTATCAGTACGTTTATAGGTGTGCGCACCAAAGTAGTCACGCTGCGCCTGAATTAAGTTAGCTGGCAGTACTGCGGCGCGATAGCTGTCATAGTAGGCCACTGCCGCAGAGAATGTCGGCACCGGAATGCCGTTCTGCACCGCGTAAGCCACAACATCACGCAGCGCCTGCTGGTACTCATCAGCAATTTTCTTGAAGTAAGGCGCTAACAGCAAATTGGCAATACCAGCGTTTTCTGCGTAAGCATCGGTGATTTTCTGCAGGAACTGAGCGCGAATGATACAACCCGCACGGAAAATCTTAGCAATCTCGCCGTAGTTGAGATCCCAGTGATATTCATCAGACGCGGCGCGTAGCTGCGAGAAGCCCTGCGCATAGGAGACGATCTTGCCAAGATACAGCGCGCGACGCACTTTCTCGATAAATTCCGCTTTGTCGCCTGCCGGTTGCGCTTTCGGCCCGGAGAGCACTTTAGATGCGGCAACACGTTGCGCTTTCAACGAAGAGATGTAACGCGCAAAGACGGATTCGGTAATCAGCGACAGCGGTTCACCCAGATCCAGCGCGCTCTGGCTGGTCCATTTACCGGTCCCTTTGTTGGCGGCTTCATCAAGAATGACATCCACCAGATAGTTTCCGTCTTCATCTTTTTTAGTGAAGATGTCTTTAGTGATGTCGATCAGATAGCTGCTCAGCTCGCCGTTATTCCACTCAGTAAAAGTGTTCGCCAACTCTTCATTGCTGAGGTTCAGGCCGCCTTTCAGCAAGGAGTAAGCTTCAGCGATAAGCTGCATATCGCCATATTCAATACCATTATGGACCATCTTGACGTAGTGACCCGCACCATCGGCGCCGATATAGGTCACGCACGGTTCACCATCTTCCGCCACGGCAGCAATCTTCGTCAGGATCGGCGCCACCAGTTCATAGGCATCTTTCTGACCGCCAGGCATGATAGATGGCCCCTTCAGCGCGCCCTCTTCACCACCGGAAACACCGGTACCGATAAAGTTAAAACCTTCCGCAGACAGCTCGCGATTGCGACGGATTGTGTCCTGGAAGAAGGTGTTACCGCCATCAATAATGATATCGCCTTTTTCCAGATACGGTTTCAGCGAATCGATAGCTGCATCAGTACCTGCACCCGCTTTCACCATTAACAGGATACGACGAGGCGTTTCGAGGGATTCAACAAACTCTTTCACCGTGTAATAAGGCACCAGCTTTTTGCCGGGATTCTCGGCAATCACTTCTTCGGTCTTTTCACGGGAGCGGTTGAAAACGGAGACGGTATAACCACGGCTTTCGATGTTGAGCGCGAGGTTGCGCCCCATCACTGCCATACCGACGACGCCGATCTGTTGCTTGGACATTACATACTCCTGTCAGGTGTGGTCACCGCGCGACGAGAGCGCGGCTTGAAATGTGGCTTAGATGTTAACTTAAAAATCAATAGTATTACAGTTACAAATTCCCGCCTTATTTATTAAGTTACGCCTTAATTAAAGCGTTATCCAACTCGCATTTCTTAAAGATGTTTCGTTATTTCCCAAAAACCATTGCTTAGGTGAAATAACCAATTTATCTTCATACTTATTCAGCCAAGCTCCCCACCAACTGTAGGTACTATTTGCTATAATATTGTTTTTACATAAAGACATAAGATACATATCTATGGCGCTAAAATCATAGTCACTATTATTTATCACATAACAATTATCATTCTCCAAAAAGGCTTTCTGTGCCCATCGAACATCATCAGAGAAGATAATAAAATTTTGTTTACCTCGCTCACGCTCTACATATTCCATAGCATGGTTGTAATAACTTATATCCAGCACACCATGATATTTAGCCGCATGCTGATTTGTTACATAATCTCCACGGCGAATGTGTAACGCAGTTGTATTATTGCTTCTCTGAATCAAGGAATATAGCTCTAAGTTTTTACAGATATCTAGAAGATCATCCCGTAGTTCAAACAAAGGTAAAATTAACTGTTTATGCTTATTGAGTAGATCTGCATCCTGATAAAATGAAAATAAACATGCTTTATCAATATTTTTTATTGTTTCAAAAGTGTAAAAAGCTCTATCAGAGAGAGCATATTTCCCAAAGAGAGCTATGGATAAAATTTCTGATATTTGCTTAGGAAATGGATTTCTTTTAAATTTTCTAAGCAACTTAATTTTTTCTTTTTCATCCGCAAAACTGAATCTATCATAGCTTATGTTAAACTGGTTCAGTTCTAAAGATCGTACAGTATCCCTTTTCGGTTGAGAATAATAATAACTGTCATCCAACACTAATGTAGTGCTCTGGAAATATTGCTTAAGAATATAAGCAGCTGCATATTGAAACATTTGGTTACCTAAACCACCAGAAAGACAGCTATACACAGTTAAATCCTTATTTTATTAGGGCTTTAGAGAAATGATAAATGCAGGCAATAAAATTAATCATTTTTCTGTTCTTTAAGAATTCTCGTAACGAATAACTCGCACATTCATAATATGCAAGTTTCGATTTTTGGGTCGAGTTTGAATGTATGCGATAATTTAATAAAGGCTCATCCATATTATCCCAACGTGGAATTGAATCCCGCATCCTTAACCAAAGATCATAATCTTCAGAATTAAACCCTCCACTATAACCTCTATGTTTCAGGAAAAAATCTTTTCTAAACATTACCGAAGGATGAGCAAAGGGGTTTTTAAAAATTATCTTTTTGAAGATCGCATTTTTTTGAGGATAGGATCTAAGACCTAAGAAAGTATCATTCTCGTCAATTAAATTGATTGCCGTACCAACTAAATCGAGATTATTCTTTTCAAGATATGTTATTTGTTTCTCTAAACGCTCAGGATGAGATATATCATCCGAATCCATTCTTGCTATAATATCATACTTTGATCGCGATATTGCAAGATTTAGAGAGAAACCTAGTTGCCCGATACATGTTTCAATTATTTTAACTTGTTGATTACTATTTATCTTTTCTTTCAAAGTAGTAGCTATTTCACTTGCATCCTTACCATTAGCAATAATAATTAATTCATAGTTTCTAAAAGTCTGATTCAATATGCTATTAATTGCAGGCATTACATATAAATCAAACCTATTAACACACATAATAACTGATATCATGCCAATTTATATCCTTTTAGCACGTAAAATTCTTTTAACTAAAAAAACAGTAAAAATTAACGGAAGTATAAAAAAATTCATATTGACAAAATTATTATACATCATCGAAAATAAACACGCCATAACCAAGAACGGCTGGAATATATATGAAAAAGGTGTTCTATTTCTTTTCAGGAAAATATACTGTGCTATAAAACCAATAAAAAAAGCATAAACGAAACTAAAAAAACCTAATGATACATAGGAACTTCCTACAAGACCAATAGGAGATGTACTATCAGGAAAATATAAACTAATAGTTGAGGCAGGTATTATTTTTTGAGGTAAAAACCAATTAAAAAAATAAAAAATGTCGCTTATATTATTTTGTACAATATAACTAAAGTTGACTATAGGAGAACCAAAATAAAAACCACCAATAAATCTTAATATAAATTCAAAGTTAAACGATAAATCTTGATCAGGATTTCTAATAATTCTCGTAACCGAAAAAAGTATGATGGTAAAAATCGCAACACAACTTCCTTTTGTAAAAGATATTTTTTTCGGAGAATATAACATTAGCCCTAAGAAAACATAAAGTAACGATTGTAGCTTGGCGTAACTAATAAATTTTATAATAATAATAATAAGACTAATTAAGACTATTGGCCTTTTATCATTCAATAATCTTGCCATACCATACATTAGAATTCCGAAATACCCAAGAAGTAAAGAGATACCATGTATGCCTAGTGGTGAGGAAGCTATTTTTGACTCTATAAGCTGAGCGTTAACCCCTCCTAATATATAGATGTTTATTATATTTGCATTCCCCATGAAATATTGGGTTATTAAAAATGTAATAACATTCATCAAGAGGATAACTTTAAAAAAGACATCATATTTTTTAAAGTTATAAATAATATACTCATTTCTAGGGGGGAAATTTATCTTATTATAAAGAAAGCAATACGATGAAAACGCACCGATTAAAAAGAAAAAGAAAAAAAACAAGGTAATGATTAGAACATTATTATCAGGATTAAAATTAAATATATTAAAAGAATTCCATACCTCTTCGCTTGTTTTTATTTGAAAAATGGTATTAAGCACAACAGAAACAGTTATTAAAATAACAGGATTAAATACAGTTCTGAAGTCATCATTTTTAGGTATTATTATTTCTCTCATTATCACCTCGGAGATAAAAATATCTCATATCATGCTTATTTTAAGATTTTATTTTTTAATATAATTTGTATATGATTAAAAATAAATCTAATTATTTAGTTTTCGAAGCAAATGTGATACTAAATTCCCAACCTTTTCCAATATGCATTAATTATCTTTTTTTCCTTTATGGAGAAAAAACAAACCACATAATAAGACTATGCTAAAATTAATCATCCATGATAATGCTCCAGCCACCTCATGAATTTTTGGGGAAAACAATATTAGGAAAATAGAGTTAATAATAATAATCAAAAGTTGCGAAATAAATATCACCCCACCTCTATTTTCAACAATTAACTTAACGTGAATAAAGTTATAAAAAAAGTTTATCAGCACAGCAACGCTCAAAATTTTGACAATAATAACTCCATACTCTACAACTTCAATATTATGACTCCATAACCAAAGTATGTCTTTTGCCCAAAAAAATAATATGCAAGATGGCATTAAGACACAAAAAAAAGCTATTGTTTTATATAATCCCAACTTAGTTGTATCGCCAATTTTTGCGATATGAGGTAATATTGCTTTAACCATTGGATACTGTAACTGCAATAACGCAAGTCCAAATTGCATAGTCATAACATACAAGCCAAAGTTTTGAATGCTTAAAAACCTTGACATAAATATTCTATCTAATTGTGAAGAAAAAACGCCTAACAGAATCCCTAAGGATATTTTATAGTTAGTAATAATAATTCTTTTGATTTTTCCCCATGACGGTTTACACACTCCTATCCTTGATACGATAAAAGAAAAATTACAGATAAACTCAATCATAGCAATTAGGAAGAAAGATAATACATAAATATATGTTTGTCGGCTAACGTTTAGAATTAAAATTACTGCTGTAATATTTTTCAAAGAAATGAATATACATTGCGATAAGTTTGCTTTTACTTGCTCTTCATTCCCATTCCAATATGCCAAATTAACGTTATTGCAAAACTGGAAAAAAAACTGCCCTGCAAAAATTTTTATAGCGAGTTCAAGTTGCTTTGCAGAAAAAGCATCCAATCTAAACCATTTTTCAGCAATAGCCTCTGCAGAAAAATACAAGAAAAACACAGCACAAAGCGCAATCAAAAAATATAAAGCTATATAGTTTGAATATATCTCTTTAATATTCTGTTTTTTTTGTGCAAAGTCCCTTGGCATAACTTGTGACATTCCTGCATCAAGCAGTAATAATATCCCTTGTAAGGATAAACATGCAGCCACCATACCCCATTGTTCTTTCCCTAATAACTTCAGGTAAAAAGGAGCCATTAAAAGAATTATAGCTCCCTGCCAAAAAACCCCACATAAATTAGCAATGGTATTTATATAAATACGCTTTTCCATTTAGCTATCTCTAAGAAATTCTAAAATTCTATAAGTATTCTCCCTCATCAAATACTGGTCGCCGCGCGATTCCACATTCAGGCGCACCACCGGTTCGGTGTTTGACGAGCGCAGGTTGAAACGCCAGTCCGGGAATGACATGCTGAGGCCGTCCGTGCGGTCCACCGCCTGCGCCTCTTC